>JBASZG010000072.1:0-15849 GCA_049277875.1 Venatoribacter sp. | reverse complement strand
AATTGCAAAATATAAGCTGTCTTACAACCTAATTAAAAAACTAAAAAGTTATTTATCTGTAGCAGAGGCAGCATAAATTTTAAGCGCTTTGGCTTTCCAATTTGTGTTGCAAAAATTCATTTATTTTACTCCTAATTTTTGCGCCAGCTTGTGTAGGTTGCTGGGGTCAAGTTGCAAAGCGCGAGCGGTGGCACTCCAACTGCCGTTATTTTCTTTCAATTCTTGTTTGAGCAGGTTGCGCTGAAACAGCTTAACAGCGTCTTTCATGGATAACCCTTGCACTCGTTCCACCATATCTTTTTTGGGGGCTGTGGTGTGTTCAGTTTGGGGCAGTTCTAAGTCTAATAATTTTGCATCTAGGGTTACGATTTCGTGGCGCTGCACGCCAAGACTAAGTGCTTTGATGGCAGCGCGGCTAATAACCTGCTCTAGCTCACGGCGGTTGCCAGGCCATGAATAAGCCATTAGAGCGCGTTCGGCGTCTGGCGATAAGCGCAGGCTGCGCACGCCAAGTAAGCCTCGGTTCATTTCTAAAAAATGCCCAGCTAAAGAAGCGATGTCTTCTGCGCGCTCTCGCAGCGGCGGAATATGCACCGGATACATGGATAAACGATGATAGAGGTCTGCGCGAAAAGCCCCTTCGCTGATTAGGCTTTTTAAATTACGGTTGGTGGCGGCAATAATTCGTACGTTAATTTTTTCAATATGGTCGCTGCCAATGCGTTGAATTTCACCCGTTTGTAAGGTGTGCACTAATTTTGCTTGAGCGGGTAATGACAGCTCACTAATTTCATCTAAAAACAAGGTGCCGTTATGAGCGGCTGCAATACGTCCTACATAATCCTGAACTGCGCCGGGAAAGGCTCCTTTGATGTAGCCAAACAGCTCTGCTTCGGCCAACTCTTGCGAGAGCGTGGCACAATTTAAATAGAGCATGTTTTCGCTTACGCGATGCGATTGCTGGTGAATGTAATTAGCGAAAATCTCTTTGCCTACGCCAATTTCACCCAGCAGCAATACGGGTAAATCTGAAACCGCAACCACATTTAATTCTTTTCGAATTTGTTTAATCACCTCGCTTTTTCCAACAATTTCGCTGTCGGCAGAGTAGCTAGGGTTGGTATTGCTTTCGCTTTCAAAATTGGTTTGGCGCAAGCTTTGTAATTCTTCTTCAAGCTGGTTGATGCGAATAGTGGCCTCGATAAATGGGCGGCTTAAATCGAGGCGGCTTATTTTTTGTTGATCAAATGCTCCAGGGGTCATGGAATCAAGCGTGAGCACGCCCCAACATTCTTGTTCAAACCATAAACCGATACCCATGCAGTCGTGCACTGGCAATATTTCCCCAGGGTGGCTGGCTAATAAGCCATCGTATGGGTCGGGCAGGGGGCTGGCTATAGGAAAGTGCAGCGCATTTTGGCTGTTAATGATGGCCGATAATCTTGGGTGCTGAGCTAAATTAAATTTACGCCCATGCACTTCAGGCACCAAGCCGAGTACAGCGATTGGTTTTAGTATTTCGCCGTGGCGTTTTAAAATTGCCACGGCGCTGCAATCGAAATGCTTTTGTACTGTTTGAATAAGTTGCTGGTAGCGTTCGGTTGATGTTTTATTTTCAATAATGTTTTGAACGAGGTCGTGTTCAAACATGGCGACTCCAAAGCGCGGCGCTACTGATGTAGGACAAGGTTCGATGAGGCTGTATTAAGTTGATAGGGTATGAGGTTTTTTATACCTGAAGAGGTGTTAAACTTACAGCGCTTAAAGTGAGTAGGTAATCACTCACAAAGAGTATGCCTTTTGTTATCGCCTTGACCTTGGGAGTCAGTATGGATCTTTTACAACGATCATTAAGTGAAATCGCAACAACCATCAGTGGTGCGCCATCGGTTTTGCGAGAATATCATTTAGATTTTTGCGAAAAAGGCCGTATGACCTTATCCCAAGCGGTAGCGGCAAATGCCTTAAACGAGCAAGAAATTCTAGAAAAGTTAAGTGTGCTAAATGCTAATCAAGATGTAACCAATTGGACCAAGCTAGAGCCAACTAAATTAATTGCCTATATTCTAGAGCGTTACCATGCGCCGCATCGAAAGCAACTACCAGAACTTATTTCTTTGGCCAGCAAAGTTGAGCGCACCCACAAAGCTCACGCCGATTGCCCTACTGGATTATCTGAATTATTGCGCGATCTGTATCACGAGCTAAACAGCCATATGATGAAAGAAGAGCAAATTCTTTTTCCTATGCTGGGTGGCGGTATTTACCCATCTGGGCCAATTAACGTGATGCAAGATGAACACGATGGTCATATGGACACCATCGAGGCAATTTATAAATTAACCAATAATTTAACCCTGCCTAATAACGGCAGTTGCAATAGTTGGAAAAATTTATACAAAGGGCTGCATATTTTTGTGGACGATTTAATGCAGCACATTGCTCTTGAGAATTATTTTTTATTCGAGCAACCGCAAGAAAACTAACGATTTAACAAACAAACAAAGGGAGGCATTCGCCTCCCTTGGTGTTTATAAGAACAACTCTACGCAGATATAGCCCACTACACTCATAACAATGGTGTAGGGCAGGGCCATAAAGAACATGCGACCATAGCTTAGGCGAATCAACGGAGCGATAGCCGAGGTTAATAAGAACAAAAATGCAGCCTGACCGTTAGGTGTGGCCACTGAAGGTAAGTTTGTTCCGGTGTTAATAGCAATGGCTAAGTGGTCAAAGTGTTCACGAGTAATGGTGCCGTCTAATAAGGCGCGGTGCACCTCAGAAATATAGACTGTGGCCACAAATACGTTGTCGCTGATGGCTGACAGCACACCATTGGCGATATAGAACATGCCTGCTTGACTTTCTTGTGGCTGATTCAAAACCCACTGAATAATAGGCTTAAATAATTCTTGGTCGTGAATAACGGCAACGATGGCAAAAAATACCGCCAATAGCGCTGTAAAAGGCAAACCGTCTTCAAATGCTTTACCAATTTCACCTTCATCGGTTACACCATTTAATGCGGTAACCATGATGATAACCAACAAACCGATCAATCCCACTTCGGCAATATGAAAGGCTAGGCCGAAAATTAATACCATGGCTGCAATTGCTTGAATAACCAAGGCCGCTGATTCTTGTGAGGTGCGTTTGGCTTTACTTTCGTCAGCAAAGCTCTTCAACACGCTGTAAACCGATTCAGGCAACACGGTGCCGTAGCCAAACCATTGAGTTTTTTCAAGCAGTACACAAGTTATTAGGCCGGCCACTAACACGGGCATTGAAACAGGAGTCATTAAATGGAAGAAGGTGGCAAAGTCCCAGCCGGCTACTTTGGCAATTAGCAGGTTTTGTGGCTCGCCAACCATAGTGGTAACGCCGCCTAAAGCCGTACCTATGGCAGCATGCATTAATAAGCCGCGCAAGAAACGACGAAACGTTTCTAAGTCTTCGGCGTTGGCCGCTTGCACTTGATGGTCGTTATTGTAATCGTGCTCTTCGTCATGAAAATCCGTACCCGATGCCACACGGTGATACACAGAATAAAAGCCGACGGCCACGCTAATTACCACCGCAGTTACAGTTAGAGCGTCTAGAAATGCAGATAAAAAGGCTGCGGTCATGCAAAACAATAAGGCCAGAGCGTATTTAGAACGCACTTTAACCAGAATATTAGTAAAGGTGGTTAACAGCAGGCTTTTCATAAAATAGATGCCCGCCACCATAAACATTAAAAGTAGAATAACTGGCAGGTTGTGCTCTACCTCATGATAAAGTGATTCGGGTGATGTCATGCCTAAAAGCATGGCTTCGATTGCCAGCAAACCGCCTGGCAACAGTGGGTAGCATTGCAACGCCATAGCCAGCGTGAAAATAAATTCTGCAATCAGTAACCAACCTGCGGCAACTGGCCCTACGAACCATAAAACTAATGGGTTAAGCACTAAGAAAACTAAAATAGCTTGTTTATACCAAGTTGGCGATTCACCTAAAAAGTTATGCGAAAACGCACGAAAGAAGCGCGGCGGAATTGGCTGTTGAGGTTGCATTTATCATCTTCCTAGAGTTAAAGAATGGCTTAGAATTTAGAGTCGCTGATTATGGGTAGTTTCTACCAAGGGCGCAATGTGACTAATGGGGTAGTATTGCCTCACCCAGTTAAGCATAATTATTGAAAATTTTTAGAAGGAGATAAGTATGAGCGCCACTGTATTACTGGCCGTTGCCGATGGCAGCGAAGATATTGAAACCATCACCCTGTTGGATGTGCTGCGCCGTGGTGGCCTGCAAGTGACTCTTACCTCGGTTATGCCACAGCGCCAAGTCACCTGCGCTCATGGTACGCAGTTGCGCGCGGATGCTTTATTGGCTGATGTGTTAAATCAGGATTTCGACGCCATTGTGCTGCCAGGTGGTATGCCCGGCGCGGAGCACTTCGCCAGTAGCGGCACCTTAGTATCAATGCTGGAAGAGCAAAATGCGCGTGGCGAAGTGGTGGCGGCTATCTGTGCTGCTCCTGCAGTGGTGCTGGCTAAACATGGTTTGTTGGAAGGGCGTAGAGCCGTGGCTTATCCCGGTTTCGAAGAGGCCATAGTGCAAGGGGGAGCCGAGTTGCTGCGCCAAAACGTTGTTCACGATGGCAACATTATTACCAGTCGCGGCCCTGCCACGGCTATGGAGTTTGCACTGTTTTTGGTGGAAGTCTTAGTTGGCGAGAAAAAAGCAAAAGAAGTTCAAGACGGTTTGCTTGTTCCCTAGACGCTTTGGCTAAAAATCGCTAGTCTAGCCGGCCAAATTCTACAGGCTGGCAAAACTATGATTGGTCGCTTACAGGGCATTATTTTAGAAAAGCAAGCACCCGAACTCTTGCTGGATGTCAATGGCGTTGGTTATGAGCTGCTGGCTCCTATTTCCACTTTCGCACAGCTTGGTCGGGTTGGTGAACCTGCCACTCTTTATACGCATTTAGCCATTCGTGAAGACGCCCATCAGCTTTATGGCTTTGCCCAAAAAAGCGATCGCACTTTATTTCGCACC
The DNA here is from genome assembly GCA_049277875.1 of Venatoribacter sp. Lineage (GTDB taxonomy): Bacteria > Pseudomonadota > Gammaproteobacteria > Pseudomonadales > Oceanobacteraceae > Venatoribacter. The sequence continues at coordinate 10,806 of JBASZG010000072.1, read as the reverse complement.
CTAATTAAAGTCAGTGGCGTTGGCCCAAAACTAGCATTGGGGATTTTGTCTGGCATGGATATCGAAGCCTTTGCCAACTGCATTCAGCATGAAGATCTAAAATCGCTCACTAAGCTGCCCGGAGTGGGGAAAAAAACCGCAGAACGTTTAATTATTGAAATGCGCGATCGCTTAAAAGAATGGCAAAGCTCTGCCCCGCTTTGGGCGCAAGTTGAACAAAATGAAAAAGCTCAAGCCGATGCCATGCTGCAAGAAGCTGAAAGCGCGCTGATTGCGCTTGGCTATAAGCCACAAGACGCCTCCAAAATGCTCTTAAAAGTAGCGAAAGACGCCCAAACGGCTGAAGAACTAATCCGCTTAGCTCTGCGCAGCACCTTAGGTTAATAAAATGATAGAAACCGACCGTTTTATCAGTCCTCAAGCCGTTCTAGGTGAAGAACACCAAGATCGTGCGATTCGCCCCAAAGCCTTGGCAGACTACATTGGCCAGCCGCAAGTGCGCGAGCAAATGGAAATATTTATTGGCGCGGCTCGTGCGCGCGAAGAAGCGCTTGATCATACGCTGATATTTGGCCCTCCGGGGCTGGGTAAAACCACGCTGGCGAATATTATTGCCTCAGAAATGGGGGTGAAAATTAAATCCACCTCTGGGCCAGTGCTTGAAAAAGCAGGCGATTTAGCCGCCTTACTTACCAATTTGGAAAGCGGTGATGTGCTCTTTATTGATGAAATTCACCGCTTAAACCCCGCAGTAGAAGAAGTGCTGTATCCAGCCATGGAAGATTATCAGTTGGATATTATGGTGGGCGAAGGCCCTGCTGCGCGTTCAATTAAAATAGATTTACCGCCCTTTACTTTAGTGGGGGCAACTACGCGCGCTGGCTTACTTACCTCACCGCTGCGCGATCGCTTTGGCATAGTGCAGCGCCTAGAGTTTTATAATATCGACGATCTAACTCATATCGTTGAGCGCTCTGGGCGTTTGATGCAACTTGAAATAGAAACGCACGGTGCCCAAGAAATTGCCCGCCGCTCACGCGGTACCCCGCGTATTGCCAACCGTTTGTTGCGCCGTGTGCGCGACTTCGCCCAAGTGAAGTTTGATGGCCGAGTCACTCAGGCATGCGCAGATGCCGCCTTGAATATGCTTAATGTTGACGCTCAGGGGTTTGATCACATGGATAGACGCCTTCTTTTAACCCTACTGGAGCTTTATGATGGAGGCCCTGTGGGAGTTGATAGCCTTGCCGCCTCTATTGGTGAGGAGCGTGACACTATTGAGGATGTCCTTGAGCCTTTTTTAATGCAGCGTGGCTTTTTAATGCGCACCCCGCGTGGCCGCGTGGCCACCAAGCTGGCTTATCTGCATTTTGGTATCAATATGCCTGAACGATTTGGTAATCCCGATGTCCTTTAGCTACCTAATTTATATCTAGCGTAGTAAAGCCCTAATACTAACGAACCACCTAAGCACTAGGAGTTTTTGTGAACCAGCAATTATCCATTTTATCGTTAATTTTAGAGGCCAGTTTGGTTGTGCAGCTGGTCATGCTTCTGCTGCTCCTGGCTTCGTTGGTCAGTTGGGGGATTATCTTCCAGCGTGGTCGTTTGCTGGGTGCCAGCCGTACTCATTTACGCCAGTTTGAAGAACGCTTTTGGTCTGGTATTGATTTGAACGACCTGTATCGTGAATGCCAACAAAGCGTGGCCCCAACCGCCATTGAAAATGTCTTCACAGCAGGGTTAAAAGAGTTCAGCAAGTTGCGTCAACAAAACGCCAACGATCCCGACGCGCTTATTGCAGGCGTGCAGCGCGCCATGCGTATTGCCATCACCCGCGAAACTGAAAATCTTGAAAACAGCCTGCCATTTTTGGCCACAGTAGGCTCAACCAGCCCCTACATTGGCCTGTTTGGTACAGTATGGGGAATTATGCATTCGTTTCATGGCTTAGCGATGGTAAAACAAGCCACCATTGCCACAGTCGCCCCAGGTATTTCCGAGGCATTGGTCGCCACCGCTATGGGGTTATTCGCGGCAATCCCAGCGGTTATTTTTTATAACCGTTATGCTACCCGCGTTGATCAAATTACCACAGGTATGTACACCTTTGCCGATGAGTTCTCTTCTTTGCTGTATCGCCAAGCACTTAAAATTCAGCAAACGGCTACTGCAAATAAAGCCGAGGCTTAATTTATGGAACCGATGATCGAGAAACGCCGCCCGATATCTGAAATTAACGTTGTGCCTTATATCGACGTGATGCTGGTGCTGCTGATTATCTTTATGGTTACGGCTCCGATGCTGGTGCAAACCGTACCAGTTGATCTGCCCGAAGTTGATTCACGCCCCACCAATATCGACCCAGATGACAGCACCATTATTATCACCGTGGATAAACAGGGCCTTTATTATATTGAGCGTGATAAGCAATCTGAGCAGGCTATGATGCTGGCCGATGTGTTGTCGTATTCGCAGAAAATTAAAGAGGCTGTGCCAACCACCAAACTTATGATTCGTGGTGATAGCCAAGTGCCTTATGGTAAGGTGGTAACGCTTATGGGTGGCCTGCAGCAGGTTGGTATTCATAATGTTGGCTTAATAACCGAAGCGCCCGACCCAGGAGCCAAGCGTTAGTTATGAGTTGGCTTAGTCCTCGGCATTATTCTGTGCCTGTTGTGCTTTCCAGTATGCTGCATGCGGTAGTGTTAGCACTGCTGTTTTGGCAGTGGACAAGTGATAAAAACATCACCATCGAGCCTGTTCCAGAACACGTTATTGCCGAAGTGATTCAAGTTGAAAGCGCAGCCGAAAAACAGCGCAAACAAGAAGAAGCTAAACAGCGCCAACGCGAAGCCGCAGCAAAACGAGCTGCAGAACAGAAGCGCCAACAAGAGCTAAAAAAACAGCGTGAACAAGAACAGGCTGCCGCTAAAAAGCGCCAAGAAGAACTGAAAAAACAACAAGAAATAAAACAAAAAGCCGAAGCAGAACAACGCTTAAAAGATCAACAAGAACGTGAACGGCTAGAAAAGCAACGCAAAGCCCAAGCAGAACAGCAGCGCGCAGAAGAACAGCGTCGCCAAGAACAAGCCTTGCAAGAGCAATTAAAGCGCGAGCGCGAAGAAGCCCAGCGCAAAGCTCAAGAAGACGCGCGCCAAAAGGCCCAGGAAGAAGCTCGTAAGCAGGCCGAACGCGCTGCCAGTATTACAGCAGACTATGTGACCCAAATTCGCGCTCAGGTTTCGTCGGTGTGGCGCTATCCTTCCACAGTACGGCCAGAGCAGAAAGTAAAGGTGGCAATTCGCTTGGTTCCCACCGGCGAAGTGGTGCAGGTGCATATTCTGCAAGGCAGTGGCAACATCGCTTTAGATCGTTCAGTCGAGCAAGCTATTCACAAAGCCTCGCCTTTACCCGTGCCCGATGACATTCGTATCTTCGAGCAGCAATTTAGAAATTTAACTATGGAATTTAGACCGGAGAATGCCTCGTGGTAAAAAAAGCATTACTGATCCTCTTTTGTTGTTGGGCCAGTGTCAGCCAAGCTGAATTATTGATTGAAGTGACGCAAGGAAAGCAAAGTGCCATTCCTGTTGCTGTGGTGCCGTTTGAATGGAATGGCAGTGCCGCATTACCTGAAAATATCAGCGATATTATTCGCAGCAACCTAGAGCACAGTGGTTATTTTCGCTCGTTACCTGTGCGTAGCATGATTGGCGCCCCCTCGCGTTTAGAACAGGTTGTTTACGCCGACTGGGCGCGTTTAAAACAAGATTTTTTAATTATTGGCTCGGTTGAATTGCAGGCATCTGGTTACGCGGTTGAATTTCATGTGCTCGATGTGCACCAAAAAGTAGAAGTTCTGCGCCACCGTGTTCAAGGCCATGCTGGCCAGTTGCGTGATATGGCGCACTACATCAGCGACTATATTTTCCAAAAATTAACAGGCATGCCGGGGGTGTTCTCAACCAAGCTGGTGTACGTCACCACCAACCGCGAACGTTCACGCTTTAATTTAAATTATTCAGATGCCGATGGCGCGCGTGAACAGCTTATTTTCTCATCGAAGAACCCAATTTTATCTCCGGCTTGGGCACCCGATGGCAAAAAAATTGCCTATGTTTCTTTTGAAAATGGCAAGGGCGAAATTTTCTTTCAAGAACTGGCCACTGGCAAACGCGAACGAGTGGTTGCCTTCGATGGCTCGTTTAATAGCGCCCCCGCTTTTTCGCCTGATGGTAAGCAGCTCGCCTTTGTATTATCAAAACTAGGCAACCCAGATATTTATGTTATGGATATTGCCACTCGCAAAGTGCGTCAAGTGACTAATCACTATGCCATTGATACTGAGCCTGCATGGGAATGGGATGGCAGCGGTATCTATTTCACCTCTAGTCGTGCAGGCACGCCGCAAATATACAAATTAGATATAAAAACCTTGGCTGTGAAACGAATCACCTTTGATGGTGTCTATAACGCTCGTCCAAGAATAACCGCAGATGGCCGTAAATTGGTGTATGTTCACCAGGAAAATGGTCGTTTTCATATAGCTTCACAGGATCTAAAGACCAATAGAGTAAATATTTTAACTAGTGAGACGGAATTAGATGAATCTCCTAGTGTTGCTCCTAACGGAAGTATGGTAGTTTATGCCGCCAGTGAAGCAGAACGCAGTATTTTGGCTGCCGTATCCGTGGATGGAGAGGTGAAATTTCGCCTGCCATCTAAGTACGGTGACGTTAGAGAGCCTGCTTGGTCACCCATATTTAAATAAAACCATTGATCGGACGGAATGATTGTTATGCAAACTACCACTATGTACAAAACCCTAGGTTTAGCATTCGGCGCTCTACTACTTACCGCTTGTGCCAGCAAGGGCGATGTAAGCGAAGGTGCTGCTGATTTTGAAAATGCGGCAAATGACGCTGCTCAAGAAGCAGAAACTCAAGCTAACGCTATCGATACTTCGGCAGTAAGTGGTGAAGAGTTAGAAGCGCAAGCAAAAGCGGCCTTGCTTGAGCACTCTGTGTTCTACTTTGACTTTGATCAAAGCTCTTTGAAAGAAGAAAGCAAAGAAAGCCTAAAAGCTCATGCCGCTTACTTAGCCGCACGCAGCCAAGCTCGCGTTGTATTAGAAGGCCATGCTGACGAGCGCGGCACTGTAGAATACAACCTAGCCTTGGGCGAACGTCGTGCTCTAACAGTACGTCGTTTCTTAATGGCTAATGGCGCACAAGCTGAACAAATCAAAGTAGTTAGCTTTGGTGAAGAACGTCCAGCGGTAATGGGTAACACTGAAGAAGCTTACTCACAAAACCGTCGCGTTGAAGTGAAATATCAGAGCCGTTAATGAAGCCCTTAGTTCTGACTCTGGCCCTTGCTATGGCAGCGGGGGCTTCTGCTCAGGAGTGGGTTTCAGTTGGGGCGGCGAAAGCCGCTCCTAAAACCAGCTCTAACACGCAAGACTCCTCTTCGTTAGCCTTTATGGCTGATGCTCCTTCGCCTTCATCGAATCAATCAGGCAATGCCTTGGTTGCAGAAATGGCTGCGCAAATAGAGCAATTGCAGCAAGAAGTTGCCATGCTGCAAGGCCGCTTAGAAGAGCAAGAACACCAAATTCAACGCATGCAAACAGACCAGCAGCAGCGCTATTTGGATTTGGACAATCGTCTTTCGGTTCTTTTCACCAACCCGCCTACAGCCGCTCCTAGTGACTCATCCACTCCTGCCGTTGTGGTTAATCAAGCCGAGCAAACCGCCCTGGAAAGCCCTGACGACGCCTACCAAAGCGCTATGGCCTTAGTGCGAGAGAAAAAGTACGACGAAGCCAGCGATGCCTTTGACAACTTTGTCGTGAATTACCCCAATCACAGTTTGGTTGCCAATGCACTGTATTGGTCTGGTGAAGTATGGCTAGTTAAGGGTGGTTTAGATAAGGCTCTTGCCCAATTTAAGCGGGTTACAACCGACTTTGCCGATCAGCCTAAAGCCGCTGATGCCACTTACAAGGTGGGTGTTACTTTGCACCGTCAAGGCAAAACGGAAGAAGCCAAAGTATGGCTAAACAAAGTTATTCAGAACTTTTCAGGCAAAGCCGACGGTACTGTACGTCTGGCGAAGTCTTATTTAGAAAAGCTCTAAGTCTGTTCAAAAAACAGGCTAAGTCCATGATGCTCAAAGTTTTTTAAAAAAATTCTTGCACATCAAAAAAAATGCAGTAATATACGCGCCACTTCCGGGGTCGTTAGCTCAGTCGGTAGAGCAGTTGGCTTTTAACCAATTGGTCGCAGGTTCGAATCCTGCACGACCCACCAAATTTTAAAAAGAGAAGAGGGCAACCTACTTCTCTTTTTTTATACCCGCTATTTAGCCGCTTTATTTTAGATTGTGATACTATCCCAGCCCGCTGTGCCCCTTCCACCGAGAACGAAATGAACAAAATTATCGAAAGTCTGGATCTCATTCATAACTTTTGGAATAACCCTAAAAAAGAATTATCCGACGCCGAAACCAAAGCGTTAACCGATGAAATTCGTGAGCTGCTAATCAAAGAAGATGCCGTGTTGGTGGCGCACTATTATACCGACCCTAAAATTCAAGCCTTAGCTGAAGCCACAGGCGGTTGTGTTTCTGATTCGCTGGAAATGGCCCGTTTTGGCCGTGACCACAAAGCCAGCACTTTGCTGGTGGCTGGGGTGCGCTTTATGGGGGAAACAGCGAAAATTCTAAGCCCTGAAAAACGCGTAATTATGCCAACGCTAGAAGCCACTTGTTCACTGGATATTGGCTGCCCCATTGAAGAATTTGCCCCTTTCTGTGATCAGTACCCCGACCGTACGGTAGTGGTTTACGCCAACACCTCTGCCGCAGTTAAAGCGCGCGCCGATTGGGTGGTAACCTCAAGCATTGCTCTTGATGTGGCCAAGCACCTGCACGCTCAGGGCAAAAAAATCTTATGGGCACCCGATAAACACCTTGGCGACTACGTTCGCCGCGAATCTGGCGCGGATATGGTGCTGTGGGACGGTGCTTGCATAGTGCACGAAGAATTTAAAGCCAAAGCCCTAGAGGACCTGAAAAAAGTACATCCAGGTGCCGCTATCTTGGTACACCCAGAGTCACCTGAATCAGTGGTAAAAATGGCAGATGTAGTAGGTTCTACCAGCCAGCTTATTGCGGCGGCTAAAAACCTGCCCAACGAAGTCATGATTGTGGCTACCGACAAAGGCATTTTCTATAAAATGCAGCAAACCGCGCCTGATAAAATTTTGATTGAAGCACCCACAGCGGGCAACGGTGCAACCTGCCGTAGCTGTGCTAATTGCCCTTGGATGGCGATGAACGAACTTGAAAATATTCGTGACGTGCTAATTAAAGGAGATAACGAAATTTTAATTGAAGAAGGGTTACGCCAGCAGGCTGTGCGCAGTTTAAACCGCATGTTGGAGTTTAAACGCTAAAATCGTGTTGGCGCGTTTGCCATCAATAGCTGTCTCTGTTTAAACGCGGCTTCCATTTGAAAATCGTTTATTTTTTTCGCCTCTTTGATGGCCAAATCCATTTGCCTTAACGCTTGTGGGTATTGGCCGTTGTAGAACAGAAACTCGGCATTCGCTTTGTATGCCACAGCTAATTGATTTCCTTTGGCGGCAGCCTGGCTTAATTCTTTCCAAATATAAGGCTCAGTAGGGCGCAGCTCTGACAGCAAACGCCACTGTAATATGGCTTCAGACCATTGATTCTGCAGTGCTAATAAACTGGCTTTGGTGCTCAATAAAATATAATTCTTAGGTGCAAAAGGTAGATTGTCGTCAATCAATTTTAACGCCGCACTCGGCTGGTTTAGTGCCTGCAACACTTTTGCTTGAAGGGCGATAACCGCAATTTCTTTTTGTTTTTCTGGTGCTATTTGCTTGAGCCACTGTTGTGCTTCATCGGGCTTATTTTGCTGCAAAGCAAGTTCAGCAAGAGCGTAAAGCGTGGCGGCATGCGCAATGGCTTGGTTTGCGGTTTTTTCTAGTTGACGCTGCAAATACAGATCGCGCTCTTGGCCCTGAAGCTGGTAGTACAAGAGTACTCTATTTTTCAACACCCAAAACTCAAAACCAGCCGTGCGTGGCTTTTTGCTGTAGCTTTCTGCACGATCAGCAGCTTCTGCAACGCGGCCTTCGGTAATAGGGTGGGTAAGTAAAAACTCTGGTGGTCGCTGATTAAAACGACTGGCTTGTAGCATTTGCTGAAACATGCTCGACATGGCTGTTGGGTCTAGGCCGGAGTCGGCCAAAATTTTAATTCCCAAGCGGTCAGCTTCACGTTCCCAACTGCGGCTATAAGCCAATTGCCGCTGAATGCTGGCCGCCTGGCTGCCCAGTAGCCCAGCAAAACCTAAGTCGGCGTTGCTGGTAGCAATTAATAAAATACTGGCAAGCAACGTGGCAATAGCGACAGGCGATTGTTTATCGGCTTCTTCTAGCTGCCTGGCAAAGTGTCTTTGGCTTAAGTGGGCTAATTCGTGCCCTAATACTCCCGATAATTCGTCTTCGTCTTGAGTGTAAAGAAAAATACCGTAGTTAATGCCGATGATGCCGCCGGGCACAGCAAAGGCATTTAACTCACTTTGGTCTATCACCACGAATTCGAAATCGCTAATTTGCACCTCACTGTGAGGCACTAAGCGAAAAATAATATCTTCTAAAAATTGCACGGCCAAAGGATCGTCTATCACATTGGCCTGTGAACGTAACTGGCGCAGCCATAAACGGCCAAGGTCATGTTCTTGTTGCAATGAAACATAGGATGAGGCGCTGTTACCCAAGGCAGGAAGCTGCTGTGCTGAAACGACAACAGAGCTATGTGCCAATGACAGGCACAGTAAGCTGGGTAATATAATTTGCTTAATCAAGCCAAAGTCCTAGCCGGTAGAAGTATGCGTTAGAGCCAAAAAAGGCGATTTGTTTCCTGTTCTTCGCTATAATGCGCGCGCCTGTCTAGTGTGGCAAAAGGTCGTCTAAGTGTCTATTTCTCTTGCATATCATCACCAACTTAATGCCTGCGGCTTGGTCTGCCCAATGCCTTTGCTGAAAACCAAGCTGAAGCTGCGTGAACTAAATCCGTCTGAGGTGCTCTTTGTACGAGCAAGCGATCAAGGCTCTTGGCGTGATATTCCTCGATTTATCGAGCAAAGCCCGTATAAGCTTTTGCTGGCACAAGAGGTGTCCAATGAATACCATTTTTTTATTCAAAAAAATGACTAAAGCCGCTCTTTGACTTGTCACCATTCGGGCACATCAGTAGACTTGCAAACTTTATTTTCAGTGCTTTTTTTAGCGATTATCTAGGAGAAAAACTCAATGATTACCGGCAGTATTGTGGCGTTGGTAACACCCATGTTCGACGATGGGCAAATTGATTGGCAAGCCTTAGACCGACTTGTTGAGTTTCATATCAAACATGGCACTGATGCCATTGTGGCGGTAGGCACCACGGGCGAGTCGGCTACCCTAGATATGAAAGAGCACTGCGATGTGATTGAACGCATTGTTAAGCAAGTAGCGGGCCGTCGCCCTGTGATTGCTGGTACTGGTGGCAACTCTACCGCAGAGGCCATTGAGCTTACTCAAGAAGCCAAGCGTTTAGGCGCAGATGCCAGTCTTATTGTTACCCCTTATTACAACAAGCCACCGCAACGCGGCTTGGTAAGGCACCATGAAGCCATTGCCAGTGCAGTCGATTTACCCCAAATTTTATACAACGTACCTGGCCGCACCGCCTGCGATATGCTGCCTGAAACCGTAGCCGAAATTGCCAAAATTGAACAAGTTATTGGTGTAAAAGAAGCCACCGGCGACTTAAACCGTACCGCCAAATTAATTGAATTAGTAGGCAATAAAATTGCGGTTTATTCTGGCGACGATGCCAGCGCTTACAAAACGATTTTGCAAGGCGGTAAAGGTAACATTTCTGTTACGGCCAACGTTGCTCCTGCCTTAATGCGCCAACTTTGTATGCTTGCCCTAGATGGCAAAGAAGCCGAAGCCGCTGCGCTTAACGAGCGCTTAATGCCGCTTCATGGCGCCATGTTCTGCGAAGCTAACCCCATTCCAGTTAAATGGGCCTTGCACCGCATGGATCTAATTGGGCGTGGCATTCGCTTGCCTTTGGTTGAGTTGGATGACCGCTACAAACCCAAAGTAGAATTAGCTTTAACTGCATTGGAATTAATCTAAGTGTTGCTTCGTGTTTTATTGATTGCCAGCCTAGTTTTAAGTGCTGGCTGTAGCTGGTTGCAAAACACAGACTACCGTGACCGCTCTTTCGACTACCTTAAGGCGCAAGAACAGCCTCAAACTCAAGCGCCTGAGGATCTAAAGCTGCAGTTTGCTGATCGTTACGTTATCCCTGATTTAGACGTTGTGCCGCCTAAACCTGAAAAGTTTGTTGTGCCTGCACCAGCACCGCTTTCAAATCTAGACGATGAAGATGGTTCGGCTACCCTTAGCCAATATCGCGCTGAAGAGCTAGAACCACGTCTTGAACACGACGGGGCAGGTGGCTTAATTTTACGTTTAAACGGCAGCTATGCTCAGGCTTGGTCAAAAGTAACAGACGCTATTGCTGATTCCAGCATCAAAATGACTGATCTAAACCGCAGCATTGGTACTTGGTACATTGAAATAGAGCGCATTGTTAAAGCCGAAGACCGCAATTGGTGGGCACGGATGTGGGGCAAAGACAAAAAAGTAACCGAAACCTACATGCTGAAAATGAACCGTGCGCGCTTAGGTGTGTATGTTTCTCTTATTAGCA
>JBASZG010000071.1:0-20919 GCA_049277875.1 Venatoribacter sp. | reverse complement strand
TTAGCACTTTTCTATCTTACAGGTATTTATTCATGACGCAGCCGTTGACCGTGGCCGAATTGAATCAGCTTATTGCTGATGCGGATAAGCTAAAAACTGAAGAAGAGGTTCGTGCGGCAGTAGATAAGCTGGCTGCTGAAATTACCCGTGCACTCAGCACCGAGCTCCCCGTGGTTTACAGCATTATGAACGGCGGTTTGGTGGTGGCTGGGCAGTTGCTGCCTAAGCTTAACTTTCCTTTAGAGCAGGGCTATATGCATGCTACCCGCTATCGTGGTGAAACTAAGGGTAATGCCGACTTGCAATGGCAAGCACCTCCTTCAATCGATATGCTTGGCCGCACTGTGCTCATTCTGGATGACATTTTCGATGAGGGTAATACCTTGGCTGAAGTGGTAAAAGCCTGCCAAGCTCAAGGCGCAAAGAAAGTTTATACCGCTGTGTTGGTGAACAAGCTGCATAATCGGAAAAACACTGGCCTTACAGTTGATTTTATAGGCATGGATATCGAAGACCGTTTCATCTTCGGTTGCGGCATGGACTACCGTGGTTACTGGCGTAATGCGCCTGCAATTTACGCCGTAAAAGGTATGTAGTTATTTACCGAGGCTAGGCTTTAGCCTCGGCTTTCACTTCTGGTGTGGTTTTGGGCAAGGTGATAATAAAAGAAGTACCTTGCTCAGCTTCTTCAAGTTGTATCTCTCCGTGTAAGCGCTGGTTCACTATGTTGTAAACCAAGTGCATTCCTAAGCCGGTTCCACCTATGCCGCGTTTGGTGGTGTAAAAAGGCTCGAAAATTTTATGTTTGGCTTCCTCGCTTAAGCCTTGGCCATCATCATGGTAACGAAAAACGATATTACCTTTGTTTTCTAGCACGTCGATAGTGATGGTGCCTTCGTCTTTGTGTTCGAAGCCGTGCAGCAATGAGTTGGTGATTAGATTGGTCATAACTTGGCTAATAGAACCTGCGTAAGTGTGCATCCACAGTTGTTCTGAGCAGTTAATTACTACCTTATGCTTGGTTTTCTTAAAGCGCGGCGATAGGGTTTCAAGAATTTCATTGAGGTAATCAAGCAAGATAAATTTACGAATATGCTCCCCAGACTGATCTTCCGAGACTTGCTTAAAGCTTTTGATAAGCTGCGCCGCGCGCTGTAGGTTTTTATCTAAGATGCTTAGGCTTTCATCCAGCATGCTTATAAAGTCTACAAAGGTTTGCTTTTGCATTTGCCCTTGGTCAAATTGCGTTTTTAGTGCGTTGAAATTGTCGGCAATAAAAGACTGCATGGTGATACACAGCCCTAAAGGCGTGTTTATTTCGTGGGCGATACCCGCCACCATACCACCCAGTGAAGAAAGCTTTTCGGCCTCAATGAGTTTTGACTGGGTGTTGTGTAAATCGGCTAGGGTTTGATTTAGCTCGTTGACGGTTTTTTGCAGGTTGTTGGTGCGCTCGTTAACCCTATTTTCTAATTCAGCATTGATAATTTTTAGCTGCTGTTGAGCCGCTATTTTTTCTTTAAGCTCTAAGTTCATTTTTTCAGTTAGAGAGTTAAAGGCACCAATCAAAATATCAATTTCATCGTTATTGTCGGATTGATGCGAAAGTAGCGAGGTGAAACTACGGCTGCGCCGGTGGCTGTCTACCTCGTCGGCCAGTTGCTTTATGCGTTTATTCACGGCTTGGTAAACAATAATAGACAGCAAAATTGTTAGTAAAAATAGACTGGCTACCTGAGCCGTGAAGTTTTGCAGAGCCATATCAATAGCCGATTGCAGTTGGCCTTCGGTATCGAAAGAAATTTCGATAACACCTACTTCTTTGCCTTCGAATTTAATTGGAATCTTATTGATGTAGCTGGAGTGCGGACGAGAGCCTTGCTCAAGATTGATATTTTGGTAGTCGGTGATGCGAATATAGTTAATACCGCGAATATTTAGGATGCCTTGTAGCTGGCTGCGCAGTTGAATTTCGTCAAAGTACCACAGGCTAGAGCCAACCGAGGCTGAATAGCCTTCTTCGATATTAACTAGCTTTTCTTGGTAAGAAAGCGATTGCTGATGATAGCTCCAAAGCAGGGTGGCAATGGCAACCAATAAAGAAACAGCAAGGGATGCTGATGAGAAAAGAAAGATAACCCGCTTGATAATTGAATGGCTATTAGACTGCATTCACTCTTCCATAGATTTTAAAGTCGAGCTAAAGAGTAGCAGTAAAAGCGCGCTTTGCGTACTGGCTCAGAAAAAGAACCAGTACGCTTGCTTGGTTAGGCTGAAACAGGTTTTAGCACAAAGAGCAAATCGCCTTGGTTTACCTGTTGGCCATCGCTGTTCATGATACGAGTCACTTTATAGCGTTGGTTGGCGGGGTATACCTCGTTACCTGAGCGGTTGAACTGTTTTAGGCTTAATGGCGTAAACATTTTCATGGCTTCCATTAAGCATAAAGTGTGATCCACGGTAATGATGTCGCCTTCTTTAACAAAGGCTGGCTCGGTAGGTGCAGAGGAGCCATAGAAGATGCTACTTGAAGGTGACAGCACTTTAATTTCATCCGAGCCGTCAATCTTAAGTGCATGGCTATCGACCACGGCACTGTGCAGGTCGGCTGCGTCTTCTATGTCTTGAATTAAGGCGGGAATATCAATGCGATTTAAGAATTTAGGAATGTAGGTTGTGTCGTACACGCCTTGGTTGAAAATCTCATCATCGAGCACGCGTTTTAGTAGTGGAATGTTGGTGCAAACCCCAGTAATTCTTACTTGCTCTAGATAATCTCGCAGTTTAGCAATGGTGTCTTCTCGGTCTTTACCGTAGCAAATAATCTGAGCAATCAGGCTGTCGTAGAAAGGCGATACCTGTTTGCCAGGTGCCGCCATTGAAATCAAGTGAATGTGTTCAAGTTCTGGCATGACGCATTCGCGGATAATGCCAGGTGTGGGGGCAAATTCTACTTGGTCGTTTTTAATGACGGCTTTTTCAGCGGTAACACGCACTTCGATGGCGTAGCCTTGAGGCTTAGCCTCGATGGCTGCAATGTCTTTGCCTTCGGCAATATCAAATTGGGCGGTAACAATATCCACACCAGAGACCAGCTCGGTGACAGGGTGCTCTACCTGTAAGCGAGTGTTCATTTCCATGAAGTAAATGGTGTTGGCTTGTAGGTCGAAAATAAATTCGACCGTACCTGCACCAACATAATCAACGGCATCCGCCAGCTTAGCGGTGTATTCATAGGCTGCTTGCTCAAGCTCTTTAGGAAGCATGGTTGAGCCAGATTCTTCAAAGATTTTTTGGTTGTTGCGTTGCACCGAGCAGTCACGCAGGCCAAGAATTTTGGTGTTACCAAAGCGATCGCGCAGCACTTGCACTTCGATATGGCGTAATGAGGTAACGTATTTTTCAAGGTACACATCACCATTACCAAAGGCCGCCTTAGCTTCGGTGGAGATAATATGGAACAGTGAGTGAATTTTATCGGCGCTCTCCACCACTTGAATGCCTTTACCGCCACCGCCATGCACGGCTTTTAATAACACTGGATAGCCAATGTCTTCGGCTACTGCTGCGGCATTGGCCGAGCTAGTTAGAATGCCATGAGAGCCAGGAACAACTGGCACCTTTACGCTCATTGCGGTGTTAATGGCGTTCGATTTATTGCCCATGGTTTCCATCGAGGAAACGGCGGGGCCAATAAAGTTTAGGTCATGGTTAGCGCACAACGCAGCAAACTGGCTGCTTTCTGATAAAAAGCCAATACCAGGGTGCAAGGCGTCGACGTTTTCATGCTTGGCAATACGCAAAACCGATTTCGCATTCAGGTAGCTTTCGTCTGGGGTATTACCACCAATACAAACTACGCGATCTTGTGGCCCTAGCATATCGACCGGCACGGAAGTCATGTCGGGATCGGAGGCAATTAAAACCACCTGTTTGTTGTTTTCTTGCGCTTTACGAATCAGTTTTACGGCGGTGCAACCACGGGTGTGAATTAAAACCTTGTCGATTTTGCCGTAGATTTTTTGGTTGTTTGCTTCATGGCCTGTGTCGGGTGCCAAATGTTTAGCGGTAATAAAGCCTTGCAGAATATGATCCAGCACGTCGTCTACTGTGTAGCGTGCAACAGGCATATCTGGGTCGATGGCGCGTAGCTTGTCGTCTAGGTCTGGGAAGAATGGATGACGTACTAGGCCGTCCATTGATTTGGGCGAAATAGACAAGTAGTTAGACAAAGTGCAGGTGCTAGGCAGGTAACTGGGCACTACAATTTGGCCGGCAAATGGCATGTTGGTGCCAGAAAAGTAGTAAGTCTGCACCAGTGGGTGAGTAACAAAGCTGGCTTGCGCCCCGCCAGTACAGTCACCAAAGCCAAAGACTACGATTGGCAGGTCGTTATCGCGCACAAAGCGCGTAATACGGTCGTTGGTAACCGCCATAGAAAACAGAGCCGCTGCGCCTTCTTTGGTTTGCATGCCGCCAGAGGAAACAAAGCAAACAACCGGTAAGCCTAAGCGCGCGCATTCCACCATGAGCTTGGAAAACTTTTCGGCTGAGGCCATATCGAAGGCGCCAGCTTGAAAGTCTAGGTTGGAAACCAGTGCGCCCACGCGTTGCTGGCGATCACCAATTTTGATGGTGCCAATGCCAGTAATAACGCCGCAAGGGGTGATTTTTTTCTTTAAGGCTTCTTCAATGGAGTTACGAAAGCCAGGAAAAGCCACTGGGTCTGCCGACATTAGTGAGGTGTTAATTTCTTTGAAGTCGGTAAAGAAGCGTCCAATGATGGCTTGAGCCGATGTTAGTTTTTGGCGTTTTACCCCGTCTAATACTTGCTGAATGAGCAAGTCATGGTAGGCCATGGTGAGGCGGTTCCAAAAGTCTTTGCGTCGCCCAATTGATACAGGATTAATGCGGCCACTGTAGGCTTTGCCATCGTTTTCAGCGGCGTGATATTCGGGCAATAGCTTTTCAAAAATAAAGGTAATAACCACAAATAAAGTATCGGAGAGGCGTGGGAAGGCGATTTTCTTCCACTCTTCAACCGATTTTAGAAAATCTCCACTTTGAGCACTGCGTACAAAGTAGCTTAGCCAGTGATTAAACGAATCGTTTTCTTGCAGAGTGTAGCTGCTGGTGGCTGTGGCTTCTGCTAACGATTTTTCAAGCAGAGTTTTTAATGAAGCATGTGATAGTGCACGGTCTTCGTTGGCTTCTTTGGCAACGTTAACCAAATTGCCGATAAAGTTATCGTACAACCGACCAAATACCAGCATGTTTTTACAGACTTGCACGAAGTCATCACGCAACTCATCGTGCAAAATGGCATCAAGGATGGTGATGTCTGGATGGGCTGGGTTTTCAATGCTGTCGTGCTGAAATTGAATGTGTGGCGCAAGCGCTTCTTCCAAAACACGGCGGTTTGCTTCGGTGTGATTATCTAGCGTGCTGTTGCACAAAATTTGAGTGCGCTTAGACAGTTTTAATTCAGTTCGTACGGCTTCAGGAATTAGCCCGGTTTGCAGAATGTAATTTAAGGCGCTGGCCAAGGATTGTTTAAGCGAGCCTTTTGATTTCTCTTGGGCTAAGCCTTGTGTGATTTCTTGGCGAATATCGTGAGGCAAAATTTCGCGCATGTAGAACGCAAGCGCATGTTTGTCGTTTTCGATAAAGTCGGCCACGGCTTTGGCGTCAAGAATATCGTTAGAGCGCAATAAATAACGGTTATTTTTGTAATTTTCTAAGTATTCCAACAGCCCTTGGAAATTAATGGGGGCATCCGATTTCCAGCGGTTAAATAAATACAAACCAAGGTTAAAACACAGTTCTTGTTTTGCTTTTAGGTAGTTATCTTTAGGCTCGCCAAAGAACATCCGGGCAATGGTGCCACGGCTTTCATCGCGGCCATCGTATTTGCTCCAAAAGTTTTTCCAGCTTTTGTGCAAAATATCGTCGTAGACAATTTTTTCAGGCGCTTGAATCCAATTTTGAAATTTGCGTTGAATGTCGCGTTGAATGCGTTGTTGTAACTGTCCTTCGGGAATTTCTTTTGCGGCCAGTCGGCCATAGTTTTCAATCGTAGTCGAGTGAATACGTTTGCGCAGTGTCAAATAACGAGTGTAGCGATAGGTTAAACCAAACAGGTTAATGTGTTCCGTCGGGTTTTTGGCCAAGAAGAAGTTGGCCCCTTTTTGCAGCTTGGCCAGCTTCTCTGATGGGGTTAAAAAGCGCTCGATGCTGTGCTGATAGTGTTCCATTAAATAGGGCGTAGAGCGAACAAAGTCTTTAGCGCTGTCTTCAATAGAATTAATGGCTGAGGTAATGGCTTTTGAAAGGTTTATGCGCTTTTCATCAATGTCGGTTGGGGCGTAGTCGATAATGCCGTCAATAACGCCAACGTCGCGCAGTTCAAAAGCAGAAACACCAACGTACTTGGCGCATTCTTGCCAAGACAGATTGTACTTGCGCGCGATAGAGGCCAAACCTTGAGGCTGAATGGTGTTAAAAATACCATCGCGTACACTCAGAAGAATGTTGGCAGTGGCCAGCGGAATAGCGCCACCAGAGTAGCCCGCTCCCCAGATAATCCCCAGCGTTGGCACGTCGTTGTTGGCCATTTCTGTGATTAAATGCGAAATACTGTGTGCTTGGTTGCCAGCGTTGGCGGCTTCGCCGGCATCGGCTCCGGGGGTATCAATAAAGGTGACAATTGGCATCGAACGGCGAGCGTATTCGCGTACTTTTTTGGCGGCATGATTATGATGCTGCGGTTGCCAAACGCCTTTGGCTTGTTCGCGGTTTTGGCAAATAAAGCCAATGCGACGTACATTGCCGTCGAAGTCCATGTCGGCTTCTGCGCAGTAGAGTGGGCCGTCTTCGTAATCGGTAACAACACGCAGCACCAAATGGCGAACTATGTCTTTGGCGCTGGTGCGGGTGTTGCTTTCACTGGGGGCAACAACCTGTTCAATATAGCTATCAATATTTAGGGCTTTTAAGCGTTCCAGCTCGCTGGTGCAGAGCTCAGGTGAGACTAAGCCCTCAACTCGGTGATCTACGGCGTTATCTTCGTATTCGGGAAACAGCGAGAAATTTGCAGACAGTTGTTCTGCTGATTGGAAAAGCTGGTCAACGTAACGGTCTGTTGGTTGATTGGATGTTTGTGTTTTATTCATGAATTATTCCAATTTAAGCGTCTTCAAGGTCAGCATAAAAAAAGATGACACTGTACCAACCTTGGGTGAAGGGCTTTGTATATAACTAAAAAGTTATCTCGTCAATTAAATCGCTTGGAACACTAAGGTCGCATTTGTGCCGCCAAAACCAAAGCTGTTTGACATAACTGTTTTTAATTCTGTGTTTTTGTTTTTTTGGACAATATCAAAGCCTTGAGTGCCTTCATCTAGCTGGCCAATGTTGGCACTACCAGTAATGAAGTTATTCTTTAGCATTAATAAGCAGTAAATAGCTTCGTGCACGCCAGCCGCTCCAAGTGAGTGACCAGTAAGTGATTTGGTTGAGCTGATAGAAGGTAGCTGTTTACCTTCAAATGCAGCCGCAACGGCTTTAAGTTCGGTGATGTCACCTGCCGGGGTGCTGGTGCCATGAGTGTTTAGATAGTCGATTTTAGGGTTGTTGGCCATGGCTAATGCGTCTTGCATGCAGCGAATAGCACCTTCACCTGATGGTGCCACCATGTCGGCACCGTCTGAGGTGGCGGCATAGCCAATTAGCTCAGCGTAAATTTTAGCGCCGCGCTTAACGGCATGTTCGTATTCTTCCAGCACCAAAATGCCACCGCCTCCAGCAATAACAAAGCCATCGCGGGTAGCGTCATAAGGACGTGATGCCGACTCTGGAGTATCGTTATATTTGCTGGACAGTGCGCCCATAGCGTCGAATTGCATAGCAAAAGACCAGTGCTCTTCTTCACCGCCCCCTGCAAACACAATATCTTGTTTACCCCATTGAATAAGCTCCATAGCGTTACCAATACAGTGGGCGCTGGTTGCGCAGGCTGAGGTAATTGAATAGTTCACGCCTTTAATACTAAAAGGGGTGGCTAGGTTAGCCGAAACGCCGCTGGCCATGGTGCGAGTAACACGGTATGGGCCTACTTTGCGCACGCCCTTTTCGCGTAAAATTTCGGTGGATTCTATAATGTCGCGGGAGGAGACACCACCTGAGCCGGCGATTAGCCCAGTGCGAGGGTTGCTAATTTGTTCTTCGCTTAAGCCAGCATCAGCAATGGCTTCGCGCATGGCAAGATAAGCATAGGCAGAGCCGTCGGCCATAAAGCGTTTTAATTTGCGATCAATCAGTTCGTCTAGGTTGATTTGTGGCGTTCCTGAAACTTGGCTGCGCAAGCCCAGTTCTGCGTAGGTGGGATTGAAGCGGATGCCTGATTGTTGTGCTTGCAAGGAAGCTAATACTTCCTCTTTATTGTTACCCAAACAGCCCACGATACCTAAACCAGTAATAACCACACGACGCATAACAAATACTCTAAAAAAATAAAAATCTTAGTAACCACCAACCTTTATAGCCAAGGGCTTGTGGGGGTTGGTGAAGGCAGTAAATTCAGCCACCACTATATAGCAGACAGCAAAAAGGGTTAAAGAAAAATATTGTTAACCCAACGGCCTTAATCATATAGCTTTATGGCTGATTGTTGAATAAGCCTTAGGGATTAGGCGTCTGAGAGAATTTTCGCTTGAACGCTGTAAACTGGCATTGATACAGGTAGTATGTTGGCTTCCCATTCTCTTTACCGAAAGGATTAACACCCTAAATGTGGCACTTCGAAGGTCATAAAGTTGCTTGGCAAAACTTGCAAACGAATCCCAAGCATTGGGATGTTATTGTAGTTGGTGGTGGTATTACGGGTGCTGGTATCGCTCGTGAGGCGGCTCGTCGAGGTTTAGCCGTATTGCTGCTGGAGCGACAAGACTTCGCTTGGGGCACTTCTAGTCGCTCGTCAAAAATGGTTCATGGCGGGTTGCGCTATATGGCTCAAGGTGATTTTCAAACCACGCGTCACTCGGTACATGAGCGTGAGCGCTTATTAAAAGAGGCGCCGGGCTTGGTGGATTTAATGCACTACGTCATGCCTCATTATCGTCAACAGTTTCCTCCGGCAATTTTGTTCAATCTATTGCTACTGTGTTACGACTTCTTTGCTGGCAAGCGCTATCGCCGCTACTTTACGGCTAAGGCTTATTTAGAGCGGGTGCCATTTTTAAAGAAACAAGGCTTAAATGGCGTAACCCAATTTGCTGATGCTGTAACAGACGACTCGCGCTTGGTTATGCGGGTGTTGCATGAAGCGGTTAAAGATGGTGCAACTTGCTTAAACTATGTCGCTGTTACTCAGTTGTTAAAAGAGCAAGGCCAAGTAACAGGGGTGGAAATTCGCAACGAGCTCAATCAAGAGTCTTTAACCGTGCAGGCTGATGTGGTGATTAATGCCACGGGGGCTTGGGTGGATGAGCTTAGAGGGCAACTGAACCGCCCTAAAAAAATACGCCCTGCGCGTGGTAGTCACGTCATTATTGCTGCAGAACGCTTACCGGTGACCGAATCGTTCACTATTTTGCACCCAGATGATAAGCGTCCAATTTTTGTTTACCCATGGGAAGGGCGAACCGTGCTTGGAACAACTGATATTGACCATGGCGCATTGGGCAACACCGAGGCCAGTATGAGCCAAAAAGAGCTGGAGTATTTGCTTAAACTTACGCAAATTTATTTCCCGCAGCAAAAGATTAGTGCCAAAGACGTTATTGCCAGCTTTTCTGGCGTGCGCCCTCTTGTTTCCTCTGGGGCACTGAATCCTTCTAAAGAAAAAAGAAACCACAGTGTTTGGCTGGAAGATGGGCTGGTGAGTGTAAGTGGTGGCAAATTAACCACCTTCCGCTTAATCGCCTTAGACACCTTAGAAAAGGCTAAGCATCGAATTAAACATTGGCCAAATCAGCGCTTTCCCAAAACCTTGTTTACGCCAATTAATTTTCAATCTGAACTTCTAAATACATTGCCGCAGGCTATTCAAAAACGCCTGCTAGGGTTTTATGGGCATCAAGCCCAAGACTTGCTGGCTTATGCGCGGGTCGGGGAGCTTGAGCAAATTCAAGGGTTGCCTATTTTATGGGCTGAGTTGCGTTGGTCTTTGGCTAACGAGTGCGTGCAGCACTTGGATGATTTGCTATTAAGACGTACACGCATTGGTTTGTTGCTAGAGCAAGGAGGCGAGGCGGTATTGTCAAAAGTTCAAGAGCTTTGCCGGGATGAGTTGGGCTGGGATGATGCACGTTGGCAGAAAGAAAAGGCACGTTATCAATCTATTTGGCAGGCTCATTATAGTTTGCCGGTGGCTAAGCCTAATTAGCCTATGTGCGTGATTAATTTATGGGCCGATTTAATTGCATCTAAGTAGAGCTTTTCGATATGCCCCGGAGAAATTTTTTGCTTGGCAAATGCCTTCCAATTAATTTTCTCCCACTCGCCTTTTTCCAGTGCTTCACAGATGGTCAGCAACATGCCGTAGTGCCCTTTGTTATGCAAAAGGGCATCGGTAAATTCATCGGAAAGATGCAACTGAATGCAGATGTTTTCCATATTGGTATCTAAGAACGCGGGCAGCAGAGAAAATAGGCCGATGGTGAAAGCTGTGTCTGCATCTAGGTTCAGCCATAGTGAGCTTAGATTTTGGCACAAAATGGCTCTGGTGAGTGCGTGTTCTCGCAAAACATGGGGCTTTTTATTTAGCTTGCCAAGGGCAATTAGATTGGCCCAAGAGCGCAGTTGCCTTAAGCCAACAATCAGAATAGCTTGCGAAATTGAGGTAACTGGCCTTGGTATGCCATAGGCAACTGAATTAACAATTTTGATTAGCTTGAACGAAAGCTGCGGGTCTGAAACCAAAACATTGGTTATTTCATCAAGGTCGATACTGCTTTTATTAAGTTCTTTTAAAAGCAGCATAATAGATGTTTGGTTATCTGGAAGGCGGTTGCCATAAACTATGGCCGGTTGGCTAAAAAAATAGCCTTGAAATAAGGTGCAGCCAGCATTTTTGCAAAATTCATACTCGGCCTGAGTTTCAACCTTTTCGGCTAACCAGATAATATCTCGATCACGGTAGCGGTTAATAATGTTGGCTAAGGCTTCAAGGCTGCCAATCATTCTAAGGTCGAGCTTAATAATATGAACGTAATCAAAAAAGGGTTCTAGCGCTGGATTGCCTGCGTAATCGTCTAGGGCCAGTGTAAAACCTCGGCTGCGCAAGGCCTTAAGTGCTTTTAGGTTTTCTTCAGTGACTTCTAAGTACTCAAGTACCTCGGCGACAATGGCTTTTTTAGGTAGCCTTGGTGGGTTGTGTAGCCAGAAATGAGTGAAGTTAATATAGGCAGGCAGTCCATGAGTGATGTTTTCAATGCCAATGTCATTAAATGCACCAATGATGACCTCGCGTGTTGCTTCGTCACCGTAATCAATTTGCCATTGGCTGCTATCAATAGGTACAGGGCGACACAATAACTCATAGCCTACAACGGTTAGATTTATGTCCAGAATTGGCTGTCTTGCCATTAGAGGAGCAGGGTTGTCGACCATTATCTTGCCTACTAAACCTAATGAATGTTAGTAACATAGCAATAATATCGAGATAAGCTAGAGAAACTTTATAATATTTTGTCTACACTCTACCTAAGTCAAAGACTGGGGGCTTCCATGAGTGGCATTTTAAGTAGCGTTGATGCGCGTACAAAATTGGTGGGTGAGAATCGTTTAGAACTGCTGTTGTTTAACCTAGGTGGTACACAGCAATTTGCGATTAACGTGTTTAAGGTACAAGAGGTAATGCGGTTGCCTCGTTTAACTCTTATTCCTGATCGTCATCCTGTGGTTTGTGGTGTAACGCACTTGCGTGGGCAGACCGTGCCAGTGGTTGATTTGCGTAATGCAATTCGTATGGGGCCTTTAAACGTTGATAAAGATAACGCCACCATCATCGTTACTGAATACAATAAAACCGTGCAGGCGTTTTTGGTGGGTGGGGTAGATCGCATTGTTAATATGAACTGGAATGAGATTTTGCCTCCACCGCGTGGTTCTGGCCGCCAGCATTACTTAACCGCCATCACGCGTATTGATGAGCGCATTGTTGAAATTATCGACGTAGAAAAAGTGCTGGCAGAAATAGCCCCTTACGATATGACACTGCCTGAAGATGCCTACGATAAAGAGCTAATGGCAAAAATTAAGGGCAAAGATATCCTCATTGCCGACGACTCTCATGTGGCCATCAATCAAGTACGCCAAATCTTAGAGCCACTGGGTGTTAATATCGTCGAAACCCATAATGGTCTAGAGGCCTATCAGCTTTTAATGCACTGGAAGGCTGAGAATCGTGATTTTGATAACGATTTGTTAATGATTATTACCGACGCCGAAATGCCAGAGATGGATGGCTATATGCTAACAACCGAAATTCGTCGTGATCCTCAGCTACAGAATTTGATGGTTGTTTTACACACGTCTCTATCTGGTAGTTTCAATAAGGCGATGGTCGAGAAAGTGGGCTGTGACGGATTTTTGTCTAAATTTGCACCTGAAGAGTTAGCTCATGAGGTGCAAAACTTACTTAGAAAGAAATTTAAAATGCCGCTTAAAGATAAGCCTTCAGCTTAGTTCTATTTCTGTAAGCGCAACAAAAGGGCAGAGGTATCTAACTTGCCCTTTTGTTGTTTTTGCAGCTCGCCATAAAATTGATCAACCAAGGCCGTAATTGGAAGGCTGCTGCCGTTGTGAGCGGCTTCTTGTAGGCAAATTTGCAAGTCTTTTCGCATCCAATCCACCGCAAAGCCATGCTCATAATGGCCATCAAGCATGCTTTGGTGGCGGTTTAGTAATTGCCAACTGCTGGCAGCTCCGGCTCCCACTACTTGCATAACCTGTTTTGCATCCAGCCCAGCGTTTTGAGCAAAATTTAATCCTTCGGCCAAGGCCTGAATTAGCCCAGCGACGCAAATTTGGTTGACCATCTTAGTTTTTTGCCCAGCACCTATGCCCCCCATGCGCTCGATTGCCTTAGTGTAGGGTGCCATTATTTCCTTTAATTCTTGGAAGTCTTGCTCTTGGCACCCAAGCATAATGGACAGTTGGCCATTTTGCGCACCTTGTTGGCCGCCAGATACGGGGGCATCGGCAAAACGAACATGGCGTGTGTGGCATAAATTAGCTATTTCCTCGGCCAGCAGAGCAGAGGTAGTGGTGTGATCTACGACCAATGCATTGGTCTTAATCTGCATCCAAGTTTGTTGCTGTATCAACACTTGGCGAACATCATCGTCTCGCCCTAAACACATAAACACGTAGTCTGCATTGGCTACAGCAGAGCTTGGGTGGGTGAAGACTTGGCCTGAGTATTCATTGACCCATTGTTCGGCCTTGGCAAAGGTTCGGTTATAAACCTGTAGATGATGCCCAGCTTTTGCTAAATGCCCGGCTAATGGATACCCCATATTGCCTAGGCCAAGAAACGCAATAATTGCCATTTATTTCTCCTTTAGAAATAAAAAAGCCGCTTGGAAGCGGCTTAGGGTAACAGGGCTATTAGCCTGGATAATCACGTTTTGGATGACCAGTATAAAGCTGGCGAGGACGGCCAATTTTATAGTCAGAGCTGATCATTTCATTCCAGTGCGCAATCCAGCCTGCCGCGCGGCCTGTAGCAAACATTACGGTAAACATATTAGTTGGAATGCCAATGGCTTTCATGATGATGCCAGAGTAGAAGTCGACGTTTGGATAAAGGCCGCGTTTTACAAAGTATTCGTCTTCGGTGGCAATTTTTTCAAGCTTCATGGCTATTTTTAGAAGAGGGTCATTTTCTTTGCCCAGTTCTTTTAGCACTTCATCGCAGGTTTGTTTCATTACTTTGGCGCGTGGGTCAAAGTTTTTATACACGCGATGGCCAAAGCCCATTAGGCGGAATGGATCGTCTTTGTCTTTGGCTTTTTCAATGAATTTGTCGATGTTAGATTCGTCACCAATTTCTTCGAGCATCTTAAGCACGGCTTCGTTGGCACCGCCATGAGCAGGGCCCCAAAGAGCTGCGATACCCGAGGCAATGCAGGCAAATGGATTAGCACCAGTAGAACCAGCTAAGCGCACAGTTGAAGTGGATGCGTTTTGTTCGTGGTCGGCGTGGAGCATAAAAATACGGTCCATGGCGCGAGCAATTTTAGGATTAATGGGTTTTTCTTCTGCAGGGGTGTTAAACATCATGTGCAAGAAGTTTTCCGCATAAGATAGGTTGTTGCGTGGATACATGAAAGGCTGGCCGATGGAGTATTTGTAAACCATCGCGGCAATAGTTGGAATCTTGGCAATTAAACGGTTTGCGGAAATTTGACGGTGCTCTGGGTTGCGAATGTCCATGTTGTCGTGGAAGAACGCTGATAGTGCGCCAATCACGCCAATCATTATGGCCATTGGGTGAGCATCACGACGGAAGCCATTGAAAAAGTGGCTGATTTGGTCGTTCACCATAGTGTGGGTGGTGATGTTGTAAACGTACTCTTTCTTTTGTTCAGGAGTTGGCAGTTCGCCATGAAATAGCAGGTAGCAAAGCTCTAAATAGTCAGACTTTTCTGCCAGTTGCTCGATAGGGTAGCCACGGTGCAACAAAACGCCTTTGCCGCCATCAATGTAGGTGATTTTGGATTCAGTTGCTGCGGTAGACATGAAACCTGGGTCGTAGGTGAACAAACCTTTGGCGGTTAAGCTGCGAACATCAACTACATTTGGACCAATACTGCCTTCATAAACAGGTAATTCCAGTTGTTCATCAACGCCGTCTACTTTTAGATATGCTTTCTTGTCAGCCATGGGTTGGCCTCCTGCTGCTTAGAATTTAACCCCTAAATTAAAAAGAATTTAAAAAAACCTTATAAAAAAGGGAACTACTTCGAAGAAAGGGCACAACTATAAATATCGAAGCTCATTTGTCAATTACCCAGCAGTATAAGGGAAACAATAAAAACAGAGGTTTATAGTGCGCGGGTTCTCCTCACATCTGAATTGCGCGTTTGTAAATCAAGGATGTGGTGACTATAATTCGCCGCGATCTGAAAATTGCATATGTTTACATGGCAATTATTAGGGCGTTTTTCTAAGACTAGGCTTACCCCTCTTTTTAGCAGAGGTCGCTAAGCCACAATGAGAGTGTAAGAGCCGTGAATAAAAATAGACCTGTTAATTTAGATCTGCTGGCTTTTCAGTTCCCACTTGCCGCTAAAGCCTCTGTTGTGCACCGCGCAGCCGGCATTATCCTTTTTGTTGCAGTAGCGTTTATGCTGTACGCATTAGATATGTCTTTGGCTTCAGAGCAGTCATTTGCTGATCTGAAAGGTGCTTTCGATAATGGCGTTGTGAAGTTTATTACTTGGGGCATGTTAACTGCTCTGGGTTATCACTTCGTAGCTGGCATCCGTCACTTGTTGATGGATTTTGGTGTTGCTGATACTAAAGAAGGCGGAAAAACTACTGCGCTACTAACCATAGTGTTAAGTGCAATTTTATCTGTTCTAGCAGGAGTATGGGTATGGTAGCCAGTATTACTAACTATGGTCGTAACGGTGTTTATGACCACATGATTCAACGTGCAACAGCCGTTATTCTGGCTGTGTATACGGTGTTTTTATTCGGCTTTGTCGTTGCAACTCCAGATCTGCAATATGCAAGTTGGCAAGCTTTGTTTGCTCAAGGTTGGATGAAGATTTTTAGCGTGGCAGCATTAGTTTCTATCTGTGCTCACGCGTGGGTTGGTATGTGGACTATTTCTACCGACTATGTAAAAACAACCGCCTTGCGTTTTTTATTCCAATTTGTATGCGTAGCTGTGCTGTTTGTATACCTAGTGTGGGGCATCGAAATCATTTGGGGTGTTAAGTAATGAGCAATATCAAAACCATGACCTATGACGCCATTGTAATTGGTGGCGGCGGTGCCGGTATGCGTGCGGCTTTGCAACTAACTGAAGCTGGTATTAACGCGGCTTGTATTACTAAAGTATTCCCAACTCGTTCTCATACTGTATCGGCTCAAGGTGGTATTACTTGTGCTATCGCTTCTGCTGATCCTAACGATGATTGGCGCTGGCACATGTATGACACCGTTAAGGGCTCTGACTTTATCGGCGACCAAGACGCTATCGAATATATGTGTTCGGTCGGCCCTCAAGCCGTATTTGAACTAGAGCATATGGGCTTGCCATTCTCTCGTACCGAAGAAGGTCGTATTTATCAACGTCCTTTCGGTGGTCAATCAAAAGGCCCACAAAACCCTAACGTGCAAGCGGCTCGTACTTGTGCTGCCGCTGACCGTACTGGTCATGCTTTATTGCACACTCTTTATCAAGGCAACTTAAAAGGCGGCACCACCTTCTTAAACGAATGGTACGCTGTAGATCTCGTTAAGAACGCCAACAACCAAGTGGTTGGTGTGATTGCTATTGATATCGAAACGGGTGAAACCGTTTATGTTAAAGCCAAAGCAACCGTCCTTGCTACTGGCGGTGCGGGTCGTATTTATCAATCTACGACTAACGCCTTGATCAACACTGGCGACGGTATTGGTATGGCTGTTCGTGCTGGCTACAACCTCCAAGATATGGAAATGTGGCAATTCCACCCAACAGGCATCTACGGTGCTGGCGTATTGGTAACTGAAGGTTGCCGTGGTGAAGGTGGTTATTTGGTTAACGGTGAAGGCGAACGCTTCATGGAGCGTTATGCTCCTAACGCTAAAGACTTGGCTTCTCGTGACGTTGTGGCGCGTGCCATGATTATGGAAATTTTAGAAGGTCGCGGTGTTGGCCCTAATAAAGACCACGTTCTATTAAAACTAGACCACTTGGGCGAAGAAACTCTGCACTTACGTTTGCCAGGTATTTGTGAACTATCACAAACCTTTGCTCACGTTGACCCAGTTAAAGAGCCTGTGCCTGTCGTTCCTACTTGTCACTATATGATGGGTGGTATTCCAACCAACATCGGTGGACAAGCTCTACAGCAAGATGAAAACGGTAACGACCAAATCATCGAAGGCTTGTATGCCGCAGGTGAAGTAGCTTGTGTATCTGTACACGGTGCTAACCGTTTAGGTGGTAACTCATTGCTTGACTTAGTAGTGTTTGGTCGCTCTGTTGGCTTGCAAATTGAGAAGAATTTCCGCGATGGCGTTCACTATATCGACGCTACCGACGATGAAATCAACAAAGCCATGGCTCGCTTAAACCGCCTAAATAACACTACCTCTGGTGAGTCGGTCATGGCTGTTCGTGCCGACCTACAAAAAACCATGCAACTGTACTTCGGTGTATTCCGTGACGGTGATGCCATGGAAAAAGGTTTGGCGCAGCTAGTTGAAATTGGTAAACGTGTTAAAAACGTTCATCTTGAAGATAAGAGCCAAGCATTTAACACCAACCGTATTGAATGCCTAGAGCTAGAGAACCTATACGAAGTGGCTTTGGCAACCGCCATTGTGGCTATCGAACGTAAAGAATCTCGCGGTGCTCATGCTCGTAACGACTTTACTGAACGTGATGATGAAAACTGGCTATGTCACTCACTGTATTTCCCAACTACCAAGAAAGTGGGCAAGCGTGCGGTTAACTTCGCACCTAAAACAGTGCCAACATTCCAGCCTGTTAAGCGTACATACTAATCCGGGAGTAGAAACATGTTAGTTAGTATCTATCGTTACAATCCGGAGAAAGACGAAGCTCCTTACATGCAAGATTACAACATCACCATTCCGGGCAACCGTGACGTGATGGTGTTGGACGTATTGCAACTCATTAAAGAGCAAGATCCAACTCTGTCTTTCCGTCGTTCATGCCGTGAAGGTGTGTGCGGCTCGGATGGTATGAATATTAATGGTTGGAACTATTTGTCTTGTGTGACACCTATTTCTAAACCAACCAAGGGCAAAATGGATAAATTAGTAATTCGTCCATTGCCAGGTATGCCTGTTGTGCGTGACCTAGTGGTTGATTTATCTCAGTTCTACAAACAGTACGAGAAAATCAAACCTTACCTAATCAACGACACACCAGCGCCTGCTATTGAACGTTTGCAAACTCCAGAAGAACGTGAGAAGTTGGATGGTCTGTACGAATGTATTCTTTGTGCATGCTGCTCTAGCGCTTGTCCTTCTTACTGGTGGAACCCTGATAAATTCATTGGTCCATCTGGTTTGTTGCAAGCATACCGCTTCTTGGCTGATAGTCGTGACACTGCTACCGCAGAACGTCTGGCTGATTTAAGTGACCCATTCAGCGTATTCCGCTGCCGTGGCATCATGAACTGCGTGAATATGTGTCCAAAAGGTTTGAACCCAACACGAGCCATTGGTCATATCCGCAACATGCTACTATCTCAACAGGTGTAACTCACTGTCTCGATGGTGGTATTAGACGTAAGTTGACTGGACACACAGTCAACTTGCGTTGACAATTCGCACAACTTACAGCGCCCACAAGGCACTGATTTAATTAAATAAATGTAAGTGAGGGAGCGGGGAAACCCCAGTTCACCTCAGAGGCCTAGCGACTTAAAAGGTCGACCCTCCAACTCGTGTAAACGAGAGTCGGTGCTCAAACTCTGTGGGTGATGCCCTTCGTTTTGTACCTAAAACAGGGTGGTCGAATATGCAGCAGACAATGGAGCAACTATGGAAGTCCTCACAGCTCGCTGGAGGTAACGTTGCTTATATCGAGGAACTCTATGAGTCTTATCTCAGAGATCCTAGCGAAGTTTCAGATGAGTGGCGCCAATATTTTGATCAACTGCCACGCACTAGCGAAAGCACAACAACAGATACCCCTCATAAGCCAATCCGTGAACAATTTTTGTTGTTGGCTAAAAATCAACACCGAGCTCGCCCTGTATCTCAGGCGGCTGTTTCTTCCGACCACGAACGTAAGCAAATAAAAGTTTTACAAATTATTAACGCGTACCGTGGCCGTGGTCATCAACATGCCAAGCTTGATCCTCTTGGCCTTATGCAGCGTGAAAATGTACCCGATTTAGAGCTTGGTTTTTACGGTCTTTCTAGCGCTGATTTAGATACTAAGTTTCAAACTGGCTCTTTGTTTATTGGCCAAGACGAAGCATCGTTAAAAGAAATTCTTTCTGCCCTGCAAAGCACCTACTGTGCATCTGTTGGGGCAGAGTACATGCATATTGTTAATTCCGCCGAGCAGCGCTGGTTTCAACAGCGCCTTGAAAGTGTGCGCGCTAAGCCTAAGTTTGGCAAAGAAGTGAAATTGCACTTGCTAGAGCGATTAGTGGCCGCAGAAGGCCTAGAAAAATACCTTGGCTCACGTTATCCAGGTGTGAAACGTTTTGGTTTGGAAGGCGGTGAAAGCTTAATTCCATTGATGGACGAACTCATTCAACGTTGTGGTACCTATGGCGCGAAAGAAATCGTAATAGGTATGGCGCACCGTGGCCGTTTAAATACCCTAATTAATACTTTAGGTAAAAAAACTTCCGATTTATTTGATGAGTTTGACGGCAAAGCCCATTACCAATCGCACGGCGACGTAAAATACCACCAAGGTTTTTCTTCTAACGTCATGACTTCTGGCGGGGAGGTGCATTTGGCCTTGGCTTTTAACCCATCGCACCTAGAAATTGTATCGCCTGTAGTCGAGGGCTCGGTACGTGCTCGTCAAGACCGCCGCAACGACAAAGAAGGTAACTTAGTTATTCCGGTAACTATGCATGGCGACTCTGCATTTGCTGGGCAGGGCGTAGTAATGGAAACCCTGCAAATGTCGCAAACTCGTGCATTCAAAACGGGCGGCACAATTCATGTGGTGATTAACAACCAAGTGGGTTTTACCACCAATAAGCGTGAGGACGTGCGCTCTACCGAATACTGCACCGACGTAGCAAAAATGATTGAAGCGCCCATTTTGCACGTTAATGGCGACGACCCAGAAGCCGTTCTTTTTGTAACTCAGCTCGCAGTAGACTACCGCAACGAGTTCCATAAAGATGTAGTAATAGATCTGTTCTGTTACCGTCGTCGTGGCCACAACGAGGCAGATGAGCCATCAGGCACTCAGCCTTTGATGTACGCCAAAATTAAAAAGCAGCCAACCACGCGCGAGCTTTATGCTGCCAAGTTAATTAATGAAGGCATTATAACTGCTGAAGAAAATAAAGCGTTAGAAGATGAATACCGCGACGACTTAGACGCAGGCAGTCACGTAGTTAAAAGCCTAGTTAAAGAGCCTAATCGCGATTTATTTGTAAACTGGACACCTTACGTTGGTAAAGAGTGGACTAGCAAAGCCAACACCTCCTTTGATATGAAGCGTTTGCAAGATCTAGCACGTCAGCTTTTGGTTTTGCCCGAAGGATTCTCGGTTCAACGCCAAGTTGGCAAAGTGCTAGAAGACCGCGAAAAAATGGCCGCAGGTTCTATGCCCATTAATTGGGGCTTTGCTGAAACCATGGCTTATGCCACTTTGGTCGATGAAGGCTACCAAGTACGCTTAACCGGCCAAGACGTAGGCCGTGGCACCTTCTCACACCGTCATGCAGTATTGCATAACCAAAAAGATGGCTCTTCTTATGTGCCTTTGGCCAACTTAAAAGAGAACCAACCACGAGTTAGCATTTACGACTCGTTGTTATCCGAAGAAGCTGTACTGGCGTATGAATACGGCTATGCCACCACCACTCCCGACTCTTTAGTTATTTGGGAAGCCCAATTTGGTGACTTCGCTAACGGCGCTCAGGTGGTGTTTGACCAGTTTATTTCTTCTGGTGAATACAAATGGGCACGCTTGTGTGGCTTAACTATGCTGCTGCCTCACGGCTATGAAGGCCAAGGCCCAGA
>JBASZG010000070.1:0-4839 GCA_049277875.1 Venatoribacter sp. | reverse complement strand
TTTCCCAGGTCTTGGTGCTGTCGAGCGCTCTTACGGCTTCCAGCTCGGCTTGGGCGGCATCGAACTTGTTCCAAAGTCGATAAGTTTGGGCTAACAGAAGGTGGCCGTTAATGTCGTTTTTAAGTTCCAGTGCGTCGTGAAAAAACTCTTCTGCTTTTTCAAAGTCGCCAGCAACTTCAAGAAAATAACGCGCAATTAGTTTATTG
The DNA here is from genome assembly GCA_049277875.1 of Venatoribacter sp. Taxonomy (GTDB): domain Bacteria; phylum Pseudomonadota; class Gammaproteobacteria; order Pseudomonadales; family Oceanobacteraceae; genus Venatoribacter. Next base: position 4,633 of record JBASZG010000070.1, on the reverse strand, counting down.
ATCTCTGCCTTTATACCTGCGCCAGCCGTGGGGTTGTTAAGTGCAGAGGCTAATAGGGTTATGGCGGTGTTGTGTGGCATTTTGCAAAAGCTGTCTATCTGGCAGCCCACAAAACTGCTTAAAAAGCCTACGTTACCATTTAGCATTGGCTTGGTGGCAAGGCCATGCGCTAGCTCTTCAATAAACGCATCAGTAGGCTCTTTGTCTAGGTAATAATCTACATGAAGCTGGGCAAACCAGCCGCTGTTATTAGCTTGGTAAGCATGGCGAGCGCGCTCTAAATAGTGGTTGGCAAGGTTGGCGTAATAAGCTTTTTTATCTTCATCATTTTCGTTTGCCACCATTAACTTAATGTAAATGCGTGCCAGTTGATAATTGGCGCGTTCAGAATTAGGGTGCGTTGCGGCTTCAAAGGCGGCATGGTCAACTAAGTTGCTCCACACCTGCGCACGTTGCCAAGTAACAAAGCCCAAATAAAGGGTATAAACAACCGCTACAAATATAAAAATAGGTTTTAGCTTGTATGAGCTTTGCTGAATTGCCAGAGGTACCAGCAGCGCAAAGCCAATAATGGCAAAGTAATTACGGTGTTCGTGGATTAGTTCTAGGCTAAATACCGTAGACTCCATAGCGTGGCCAATTAAAAACCACAGCCAAGCAAACAACAGCCAAGGCGTTTTTTTATACAGGGCTAGGCAGGCCGCTGTAATGCCAGCCAAGCCTAAAACCGCGTAAAGCGTGCTGATTGGCTGGGTAAAACTATGCGAAATCGTAAAGTCGTCGTGATAAAGGCTAAGTTCGGTAATGCGAGGAAATATAAATAATTTTAAATAATAAAATAGAACACGAGTTTCGGTTAATACGCGCTCTTCTAGGGTAAAGCCTCGGCTTAAAAAGGCCTCAGGGGCAAGGTATTTAGGAAGTTTAAGCAAAATAACCGCTAGGGCTACAGCAATAGAAACCCAAAGCCAGTGAGTAAGTTTTAAATTGGCTATTTTTATATCTTGTTGGCTGTGTGTATTTTTACCTTTTAATATAAACAGCTCGGTAATATAAATAAGCGGCAAAAATAACAGGCCCGACTCTTTGCTAAAAGCCGATGCGGCCAGGCTAATAACAATGCCTAAAGCGTATAACCATGTGGCTTTAACAGTATGGTTGTTTTGGCTGCGCAGTTGCACATAAAGAAAAACCGCCAGCAAACCAAACAGCGTAGAAAGACTAACCATACGCTGCACCACATAAAGCACACTGGTTAAATTAAGTGGGTGCAGCCCCCACAAAGCCGCAGCAAGCAAGCTGCCCCAGCCAATAACTGCTGCCGGTTGCTTACTAAAAGAAAACAGCGCGCGCGCAATAAGCCACACCAATAGGGTGTTGGCTAAATGAATAAGCAGGTTGGTAAGCTTAAAATAAAATGGGTCAAACCCCGTGGCATAGTAGTTTAAGGCAAAACTTAGCATGCTAATTGGCCTGCCAAGTGGGCCAGCGTCGCCTGAAAAAAACGCACGGCTTAGTTCGCCAAACTGCAAAGATTGAAGCTTAAGCTTTTCGTTATCGAGGATATTCGCTGGGTCGTCAAAAACGTAGTCGCCAGACAATCCAAAAAAGTAAACAAATAAAATAACGGCAGAAAGTAACGCCAAGCCTAGCGTGTTGTATAACTTATTATCCATGTTTCATTCTTATAAAGAAAAAAGGCATCCATTGGATGCCTTAGATTGCCAATTAAAGATTAACGGCAGTTTGCTGGACGGAATTTAGCGTCCAAGGTGCCACCTTTACAGTTCCATTCAATTCCACCAGCAGTTTCTTTGGCAGCAAGCACTAAAGTTTTGCCAGATTCAACTTTGGTGTTGAAAGCGATGGTGATTTTAGTTGCCGCAACTGTAACAGAGTTAACAGCATTACCTTTGATACTTGCAGCGGGGGCAATACCAACGGAAGTGTTGTTTGATGGCCAAGCAGCCATTGAAGAGCGGTACTCAGTTACTGCTGCTTTAGCGCCAGCAGCCAAAGCCAAACCTTCAGCTACGTGAGCGCGTTTGGTGTAATCCTGATACGCAGGCAGCGCCACAGACGCCAAAATACCGATAATCGCAACCACGATCATCAATTCAATAAGGGTAAAGCCTTTTTGTAGTTTCATATTGTCTTACTCCAATAGGATGGGTGTTTTAGTTTTTTTTAAGCCTTGCGGGCATTCCGTGCCATTTTCCATGACAGTGGCGCGCAGTTTGCCAAGGATTACATAAGGCTGCAAGCGGCATTCATGGGGTTTTTATAATTATCATACAATTCACTTGAAAAACAGGAGTTTGTATGAGTTTTACTGAGAAATCACTCAATAATTTAGTACGCCAGTGTCGTGGTGCCAGCGCGAAGGAAAAATACGCTTTTTAGATGCGTACCAGCGCTATGGGGTTAGCCAAATTTGAGTTCTACGGCGTCTGCGCCGAAGGCGTAGCGTAGGTTTTGTAGTTGTTGGTCGCTGGGGTTTACCCGCCAGGCATCGCCAAGGCAGATGTCGCAGCGGGCAACGCTGTTTTGGTAGTCGAGGATAACCGGGCAGCCTTGGGCAAAGGGTTCTAGGTTGGCTTTAAGTTCGGCTACTAGGTTGTGCAGTTGTTTTTCGCTGTGCACTTGCACTCTTATGCCTTTGGCGAAGGTTAGGCGCGCTTGGTCTATGCCAATGGCGCTGCGACTTGTGGCTTTTAGGCCGCCGGAGTAGTCGTCGTGGGATACCAAGGCTTCAATAACCAGCACTTTGTCTTTGCTGACTACTTCGCGTACTTGGTCTTTGTATACGTCTGAAAACAGGGCTACTTCCATGCGGCCAGAGCGGTCGTCTAGGGTAACAAAGCACATGTCCTCGCCGCGTTTGTTTTTCATTACGCGCATATCCACCACAAGGCCGGCGAGTTTTTGTGGGTTTTTGTTTTCTTGCAGGTTGACCAGTTTGGTGGGCACTAGGGCGCGCACTTCTTGTTCGTATTCGTCGAAGGGGTGGCCAGTAACATAGAGGCCAAGGGTGTCTTTTTCGCCTTGTAGGCGTTCTTTTAATGACCAGTCGCGCAGGTCGTCGTAGCGTTCGTAGGGGTTGGCGTTTACGGCTTCTTCGGCTTGTATTTCGCCAAACAAGTCCATCATGCCGGCGGCTTGGTTTTGGGCTTCTTGGCCGGCGCTTTTTACGGCGTCTTCAATGCTGGCCATAAGCACCGAGCGCGAGGCTTGGTATTCTAAGCGGTCGAATGCGCCGCTGCGTACTAGGGCTTCCAGCACGCGTTTGTTGACCTTGTTGCCAACGCGTTTACAAAAATCGAAAAGGTCGGTAAAGGCGCCGCCTTCTTCACGCGCTTTAATAATGGCTTCAATCGGGCCTTCGCCCACGCCTTTTACCGCGCCTAGGCCATACACAATGGCGTTGTCGTCGTTTACGGTAAATTCGATAACGCTTTGGTTTACGTCGGGCAGAATCAGCTCTAGTTTCATTTCTCGGCATTCTTCAACAAAGACGACGATTTTGTCGATGTTGGTCATTTCCGAGGTCATTACCGCCGCCATAAAGGCCGCAGGGTAGTGCTGTTTTAGCCACAGGGTTTGGTAGGAAACAATGGCGTAGGCCGCCGAGTGCGATTTGTTAAAGCCGTAGCCTGCAAACTTTTCCACCAAGTCGAAGATTTTCATGGCCAGCTCGCCATCCACGCCTTGGCTAATGGCGCCTTCGCGGAAGGTATCGCGCTGCTTGGCCATTTCTTCGGGCTTTTTCTTACCCATTGCACGGCGCAGCATATCCGCACCGCCAAGGGTGTAGCCCGACAAGGCTTGGGCAATTTGCATGACCTGTTCTTGGTACACAATCACGCCGTAGGTTGGCTCTAAAATCTCTTTAAGGCATTCGTGTTCAAAATCGGGGTGAGGGTAGGCTACTTTGGCGCGGCCGTGCTTACGGTTAATAAAGTCGTCCACCATGCCCGATTCCAGTGGGCCGGGGCGAAACAGTGCCACCAAGGCAATCATGTCTTCGATGTTGTCGGGTTGCAGGCGGCGGATTAGGTCTTTCATGCCGCGCGATTCAAGCTGGAATACGGCGGTGGTTTGGGCGCTTTTAAGCAGCGTGAAAGAGGGCGCATCGTCTAGTGGAATACGGCTGATATCGACTAAATCTAGCCCTTTGGCGGCGTTTTTGCGGTTAATGGTTTCCAGTGCCCATTTAATAATGGTCAGGGTGCGCAGGCCCAAGAAGTCGAACTTAACCAAGCCTACTTCTTCAACGTCGCTTTTATCGAACTGAGTAACCAAATTCGCGCCACCTGGATCGCAGGCGGTGGCCGAAAAATCGGTGAGCACGGTTGGGGCAATCACCACGCCGCCTGCGTGTTTGCCTGTTTGGCGGGCTAAGCCTTCGAGCTTTAGCGCCATTTCCCAGATTTCTTGGGCGTCTTCATCGCTTGCTAAAAATTCGTTAATGGCAGGTTCGGCTTCAAGGGCTTTGTTTAGCGACATGCCGGGGTCGGGCGGAATCAGCTTAGAGAGTTTGTCGGCCAAACCGAAGGATTTACCCTGCGCTCGCGCTACGTCACGCACCACCGCTTTGGCGGCCATGGTGCCGAAAGTAACAATTTGCGATACC
>JBASZG010000069.1:0-7885 GCA_049277875.1 Venatoribacter sp. | reverse complement strand
TCGTGCTGGTGCATGGTGCGCGCCCACAAATTGACAACGCCTTGAAAGCCTTAAATGTAGAAAGCAAATTCCATAACGATTTGCGAATTACCGATAACGCCGCACTCACTGCCGTTAAAGCCGCGATTGGCATGGTAAAGGCCGAAATAGAATCTTACCTGTCGATAGGCTTGCCCAACTCACCCATGCATGGTGCCCGCATTCGTGTGGTAAGCGGTAACTTTGTTACCGCCAAGCCGTTAGGCGTAATTGATGGCGTGGATTTTCAACACACCGGCGAAGTGCGCCGCATTGAACACCAAGCCATAGAAGAACTGCTAAAACAGCGCAACCTAGTGCTGTTGTCGTGCTCTGGCTACTCACCTTCTGGAGAAATGTTTAACTTAGCGGTAGAAGACGTGGCGCAAATGGCCGCTGTAAGCTTAAAAGCCGAAAAACTTATTTTAATGGGCAAAAACCCCGGCATCTTAGACGCAGACGACAACACCCTTGAAGACCTAACCCTAGACGAAGCCAAAGCCTTGCTGCCAAGCCTTAAAGGCGAGCCGCGTAACCATTTAGATGCCGCAATCAAAGCCGTAGGCCAAGGCGTGCCTCGCGCCCACTTATTAAGTTACGAAGAAGACGGCACTCTGCTTACCGAGCTATTTACCCGCGAAGGCCACGGTAGCATGGTTACCCAAACCCCCTACGACCAACTGCGCCCAGCCAAGCTCGATGATATCAACGGCATTATCGAACTGCTGCAACCGCTGGAAGAAAAAGGCGTGTTGGTGCGCCGCTCACGCGAATTGCTAGAGCGCGAAATAGAACGCTTTTATGTCATTGAACGCGACGGCCTTATCACCGCCACTGCTGCACTTTACCCTTACAGCAACGAGCAAGCCGAACTTGCCTGCGTGGCCGTAAACGAAAGCTATCGCGCTACCGGACGTGGCAGCCAACTGCTGGAACAAATAGAAATAGAAGCGAAAAAACGCAAATTAAAACGCCTGTTTGTGCTAACCACTCGCACCGCCCATTGGTTTGTTGAGCATGGCTTTGTGGCTGGCGCAGTAGAGGATTTACCCGAAGAAAAGAAACACCTTTATAACTACCAACGCAGCTCAAAAGTATTTTTTAAACAGCTCTAGCTGTGTACAAAACTCCCCTTGTATAAGGATTGAGCAGTTTGTTTAAAAACCACTATAGTGAACTCATCTTTAAACCAAAGGTGTGTGTTATGTAGGCATGCCAGCTTCGTTATGGCGCTATGGCGTGGCCACCTTTCCCCAATTTGGCGCGGCGTATCACTTTGGCGCACAGCAAATAGGCTTAGAGTACGAAGTGATTAGCAGCAAGCTGATCGCTTCTTACCAAGTGCATAGCCGCTATCTGCAAACTGGGCTAAGGCTTGGTAGCGATAACCCCAACGCCAAAATGGCACACGCCTTAGAACTTGGTGCTTATCTGGCTTTGGGTTTTTAGTTGAATACGCCGTTAACGTGGCAAATACGCCATCATTACCGCGCAAAAAATCACAATAGCCACAAACCACCACTTAAATTGGCGAATTTTGCGCTGCTTGTTTGAGTCATCCATCTCTTTGCCACAGCTTGGGCAATAATCGAGTTCGTGGGCGCTTTCTTGCCCGCAGTGCTGACATTTGGGCATAAAAGCCTCCTAGTTTGAGTTTGCCTTTTTACTATAACGTTCTAACGTTACTGAGCAACAAAACGAATGGTAATGGGGGTAAACATGGAATCCAGCAACGATCGCCACCACCCAACCACAAGGCTTTGTACTCGAAGGCGAGTTTACCATCTATCGCGCTCAGGAGTTAAAAGAGCAGCTAGTGCAATGGATTCTAGCCAGCCCCAAAAGCCAGCTTAACCTTGAATTAAACGGCATTACCGAGGTTGACACCGCCGGCCTGCAATTATTGCTGCTGGCTAAGCGCGAATCCTATTGTTAACTTGGCGCTGCGCTTTGGCCGAGCTGCGGTTGAACTCAACAAACGCAGTTGCATTTTCGTGGTGCTATTGAATGTTGAAAATATTCTTTCCTTTGACGAAGTGAATGAATTGGCTAAATTACAGCCCTAATTAATCACGAGAATTCGGCATGAGCATAAAAGTGATGATCGTGGACGACTCTGCCTTAGTACGCAAAGTCATCACCGATGCCATAGAGAAAGAGAACGACATTGAAGTGCTGGCCACCGCGCAAGACCCCATCTTTGCCTTGCAAAAAATGAGCAAAGAATGGCCCGACGTTATTGTGCTCGACGTTGAAATGCCACGCATGGACGGCCTTACCTTCCTTAAAAAAATTATGGCCGAACACCCAACCCCAGTCGTCATTTGCTCGTCCTTGGCCGAAGACGGCAGCCAAGTAGCATTAGAAGCTTTAAGCGCAGGCGCGGTGAGTATCATTACCAAGCCAAAACTTGGGCTTAAATCGTTCCTAGAAGACGCCAGCAACGACATAGTGGCCAATATACGCTCTGCTGCGCGCGCCAACATGGGTGCCATTAAGCGCATGCAATTACCGTCGGCCTCTAAGTTTGCACCCAAACAAAGCACCGATGCCGTACTGCCCAAACATACTGGCGCACAGATGTATGGCACCACCGACAAATTTATTGCCATTGGCACCTCTACAGGCGGCACTCAAGCGCTGGAGGCCGTACTTACACGCTTACCCCGCTCTACCAATGGCATTGTGATTGTGCAGCACATGCCCGAAAAATTTACCGCCATATTCGCCCAGCGTTTAAACAGCATCAGCCAAATTGAAATTAAAGAAGCCCAAGATGGCGACCGCGTTCGCACCGGTTTAGCGTTAATCGCTCCGGGCGGAAAGCACATGCTAGTTAAACGTAGTGGTGCTCAATATTACGTTGAAGTTAAAGACGGCCCCTTGGTAAACCGCCATAAGCCTTCGGTGGATGTGTTATTTCGCTCGGTGGCACAAGTGGCTGGGAAAAATGCCTTAGGTATTATCATGACCGGCATGGGTGATGACGGCGCTCGTGGCTTAAAAGAAATGCGTGATGCCGGAGCCCCAACCATAGCCGAGGATGAATCCACCTGTGTGGTATTTGGAATGCCCAAGGAAGCCATTAAATTAGGCGGCGTAGAGCGTATAATTCCGCTGGACAAAATTCCCGCTGAAATCGCCTCTTATCAATAAGGACTCCCATGACCTACAGCATGACCGCCTTTGCTCGCCTCACACAAGACACCGAGATAGGGCGCTTTAACCTTGAAATTCGCTCGGTTAACAGCCGCTATTTGGAGTCGGCCTTTCGCCTACCTGAGTCGTTGCGCGATTTAGAACCTGCCCTGCGCGAGCAACTGCAAAAAACCATTAACCGTGGAAAAGTAGAAACCAGCATTCGTTTTGCCCCCGCGAGTAAGCCCACAAGTGCCAAAGTAAACCAAGAAGCAGTGGGGCAGTTATTGCAACTCACTGAGCAGATTCAAGCCATGATTGGCCCAGGCCAAGCATTAAATGTAATGGAAGTGTTGCAGTGGCCTGGCGTAATGAACCAAGAAGTCGAAGAACTAGACTTAAAAGTGCTTAGTGAACAAGTGCTGGCGCTTTACCAAGCCTGCTTACAGGAATATCAAATTGCCAGAGCGCGAGAAGGCCAAGCCATGGCCGGCGTTATTCAACAGCGCCTAACCCGCATGAGTGAATTAACCGCAAGCGTCAAAGCCATCATGCCCGAAGCCCTGAACGCTCAGCATGAACTGCTCAAAACCCGCTTAGCCGATTTTATTGAGCATTTAGAGCCAAATAGGCTGGAAGCCGAGATGGTTTTATTGGCCCAAAAAGCCGACGTAGCCGAAGAGCTAGATCGCCTAGACACCCACATTCATGAAGTTTCACGCATCTTAACGTTAAATGAACCCATTGGCCGCAAGCTCGACTTTATGATGCAAGAGCTGAACCGCGAAGCGAATACGCTATCGTCAAAAGCGCTTACCACCGCCATTACTCAGGCGGCGGTAGAGATGAAAGTATTGATTGAACAAATGCGCGAGCAGATTCAAAACCTAGAGTAAAGCACTAAGCAAGCGACTGATCTTGAATAAACAACGCCGCCTGCGTGCGGTTGTTGACCCCTAATTTGGCAAAAATATTTTTCATATGGCTTTTGATGGTTTCAGGAGCCACATTCATATTGCGCGCAATTTCCTTATTGGAAAGGCCATGTGCCACCTCTTGCAAAATTAAGCGCTCTTTCACGGTAAGACTTAGCAGTGCATCTTGGTTGTCTTGTTCTGGCGTGTTATCGCTGAGTTGGAAATAGTCTAACAAACCGTTTAGCCCATAAACCTTTGCCACTTGCAGCCAATGCTCGATATGGGCTTGGTTTTTACTGCCGTCATTGGCTTGCAAGGCAAGGTTATAGGCCAGTTGCAACTCAACATTAAGAAGGTTTTTACCGGTTTGGCTAAGCTTGTCTGAAAACACCTGTACTTGCTCGGTAAGCTCGTGCAACGGCGTTTTCTGTATAGCGGCCAGCGAAAGCTTGGCCAGTAAATAGGCGTAATGCAGTTCTTGCGGTGGGTTTTTTTGTTCTTGATCTAATTGCTGTAAAAATTTCACGCAGGCATTGGCCTCTTCATTTTTATGCTCGCGCAAACTTAGGCGGCAGCGTTCTAACAACGAAAACGCCAGCAGGCGAGGGCACAGGCGTTTTAACCCCACGGCTTCTAACTCTTCAATTAACGCTCTGGCCTGCAAGGTATTATTTTGCAGAAGCAGCAGCTTGGCCTGAGTGCCGTTGGCGGCAATAGCCAATTCAGGAAAACCCATAATATTAATGACCGCATGGCATTTATCCAGCTCGGCCTGAGCCTTATCGTACTGGCCTTGCAGGAAGAAAATTTGCGCTAAAAATACGCGTGGCAAAGCGTACAGCATAACGTTGCTGGAATGGTTTTCCTCCAGCGTGCGTATCGACTCATTAAGTTTTTGCTCGGCGGTATCAAGGCGGCCTTGTTGAATTTCAGCAATGGCCTCGATGCCATATTGATAAAGCTTATTAAACACATAACGGCTGCGGCTGAGCGATTGCTGCTGCATGGGTGGCAAGCTGTAAAACGCCTGCCAATTGCCCGTTTGCAAATGGCCATAACGCTGAACATTAACTAAAACGTTGTAAATCCAGGGGCGGTTATAAAAATGTGGTTCGCATTCTTGCGCCAGCTTCATGGCTTGCTCACCCTGCCCAGCAAAGGCTTTGACCATGGCTTGCAGCGCTCGCCGCTCATACTGATTTATGATGCTGTCTTCGTGCTTAAGGGTATTGAGCAGCTCTTGCGCTCGTTCTTGCTGCATAGCCAAACAGGAGGCCCAACCCAAAGCCAAACGCATGGCGGGTGGCAGTACAGGCATTTGCTCGCGTAATTGCCTTTCCCACTGCAATAACGTGTAAAGCTCGCCTTGTTCTACTAAATCCATCGCACACTGGCTAATCCATTGCTCTGCTTGGCTGGTGGCTTGAGCCGCTAACGCTAAAGAAATAGCTGGCCCCCACTCTTGGTTGTCGGCCAACCACAACGCACAGGTTAAACGAAACGCATTGCGCTCTTGCTCGCCACTTTGGTGCAGGTAGCTTTGAGCTAAATAATCTTTAAACAACGGGTGAAATTTTAACCACTGGTTTTGCTCGCCTTGGTAGCTAATAAAAAACTGCCCTTGTTCTAACTTATCAATAAAGCTTGGCGCTTCGCTTTGGTAACAATGTTTGAGCATGGCTTCGTTGAAACTTTCCAGCAGGCTAAGCGGCAGTAGTTTTTGTAAAAAATCGGCTTCTTGCTGCTCTAGCATTTCGCTAAATAATAAATTTAACGAACGCGGCACGCTGGCAAAGTTCTTGTTGGTACTGAGCATATAAGCGCGAATGGCGGTACTCCAACCTGCCGTCGAGCTTTGTAAGCCAGCTAAGTCGGCTGCACTGAGTTCAATTCCCGCACGGCTTAGCAATGCTTTGGTTTCATCAGGTTGAAAGCGCAGGTGCTCGGCATCCAGCTCTAAAAATGGCTCGCCTTTTAGCTGTTGTAATATTTTGTTGGGTATTGGGTTGCGGCTAATAAGCAGCAAATGCAAATTTTCTGGCGGATGGCGTAATAACAAACTGAGTGCGGTTTCCAACACCTCTTCTTTAACCCAATGGCAGTCATCGAGCACCATCAACAACGGTTTTTCGATGCTGCTTATATCGTTGGATAACTGCGCAGCAAACACTTGGGCAGACACGAATGGCATATCTTCACTTAGGTTGCTTGAGTCGAACTGGCGCTCTGGCATGGCATGCTGTAGCGCGACGGCCAAGCAATAGAGCAAATGGGCAGGGGTATCGTCATTTTCTTCTAAAGCCAGCCATGCGCTTTGCATTTGTTGGCTGGAAAGCGCTTCTAACCAAGCCGCCGCCAAAGTAGTTTTGCCAAACCCAGGTGGGGCCTTGAGCGCAGTTAAACGGTAGTCTAAAAGCTGGTTGGCCATCGACTCTAGGCGTGGGCGAGAGAGCACACCACGGCCACGGCGAGGTGGCGATAAGCGTGAAGTTTGAATGAGAATGGGGCTTTTATTTTTGGTCACCGTGTTTTCCTCAACCTCCCCATCTTGGGGGATAGACGTCAGAGTGTTGTTTTTCTTATTGTCGAAACAGCCATATTTGCGCTGTTGCTAGTAGCGCAAATTTATTTCCCAACAACAAGGTGCAATCTGGCCGCTATCTCATCGTAGGTAACGGCTGCACTTTATGAAAATAACAATAAGGAAGGCACTATGAATTTTGCTTTGCAGGCCGATGAATGTTTACCCGTTTCAATGGAGGAGAAGGCGAAACGCCCTTGGTTGTTTTTAGAGCGTTATCCCGAACTTGCGTTTTACTTGCGAGGCAAGCCTTTTTTGGCCAAGCGAGTAGAGGCCCACTACGAAAAAGTATTGGAGTTTTGCCACCTGCATGTTGCCCCACAGGCGCTTGAAATTGAGCGTAAACAATTTCAAGACCCCAGTTATGTGCCTTGGGAATTGCTGAAAACCGCCTGCGACTACAAACTGTTTTCGATGATGTTCCCCAGTGTGCTGGGCGGCCAAGGCGAGCACATAATTAATGCCTTTATCACCTACGAATTAGTCGCCAGCCAGTGCGTGGCTGTGGCGAACTTGCTTGGCGTAAGCGGCTTGGCCATTGGCTGTGTCATGTCCACCTTTGACCCGCGCTCTATTGGCTATATTGCGAAATTGATTAGCGATAACGAAAAACAACGCATTCCTACTTTTATTTCCACCTGCGTAACTGAACCAGGCGCTGGTTCAGACGCCGAAGATGCCGATGAATTTGAACAAGCCAAACTCTACATGACCGCCACAAAGGTAAAGGGTGGTTACTTACTGAACGGCAATAAAGTGTTTATCTCTAACGGCTGCCTAGCCCAACTGCATGTGGTGACCGCCTATAACGCCGATGGCAAACACCGCCCCGACGACCTAATGCTGTTCTTGGTGAAAGCAGGCAGTGAAGGGTTAAGCATTCCACGCAACGAAAAGAAAATGGGCCAACGCGCCTGCCCCGCCAGCGAAGTGGTTTTTAACAATGTGTTTGTACCCGATGACATGGTATGCCGCACCGGTAATACCGGAGAAAGCTTTGCCTACGCCGGTATTGCCAACGTGCTTGGGCTAACTCGCGTAGGCGTGGGTGGCTTTGCCACTGGCGTGGCCGAAAACGCCTATCAGACAGCCTTAGAATATTGCCGCACTCACCAGTTTTTAGGCCAACCATTGCACCAACAGCAATGGGTGCAGATTGAACTTGCTCACCTTGCGCGGCGCGCACAGGTTTCACGCTCTACTTACCTAGGCGCCCTCTTGGCCGTATGTT
>JBASZG010000068.1:0-1832 GCA_049277875.1 Venatoribacter sp. | reverse complement strand
TCGCGGGTTAGGGCGCTTTTGTCTACTGCAGGCCAAGTAGCATCGACTACATAGCCGCTGTGGCCAAAGGCTTCCCACAATACTTGGGTGATGTGCGGGGTAATAGGTGAAAGCATACGCACTACTGCGTCTAGACCTTCGCTAATAACGGCGCGTGCGCCAGCGCTTTGCATGTCCAGCTTATGGAGGCTGTTCATCAGCTCCATAATGGCGGCAATAGCGGTGTTAAAGTGGTAGCGGCGGCCAATGTCGTCGCTTACTTTGGCTATGGTTTCGTGCACTTTGCGGCGTGCGTCTTTTTCGTCTTTGTCTAGGTTGCTTAGGTCGCCACGGTCGGCTTGCTGTAGCAGGTCGTAGCTAATGCGCCATAAGCGTTGCAAGAAACGCTGTGCGCCTTGAACGCCAGCGTCTAGCCACTCTAGAGTTTGTTCGGGTGGCGCTGCAAACATGGTGTAGAGGCGCACAATATCCGCACCGTATTGAGCAATGGCTTCTTGTGGGTCAACGCCGTTGTTTTTCGACTTCGACATTTTGCTCATGCCGGTGGCAACCAACTCTTTGCCGTCGCTGGTGCGTTTGGCGCCAATAACGCGGCCTTTGTCGTCGCGTTCGATGGTAACTTCGGTGGGGTTAACCCATTCTTTCGCGCCATTTTCGTTGCTGTAGTAGAAGGCTTCGGCCAGCACCATGCCTTGAGTCAGCAGGTTTTTAAATGGCTCATCGCTTTGTACCAAGCCAGCATCGCGCAATAATTTGTGGAAGAAGCGCGCGTACAGTAAGTGCAAAATCGCGTGCTCGATACCACCAATATATTGGTCAACGGGCAGCCAGTAGTTGCCTTCTGTGGGGTCAACCATGTGTTCGTTGCTTCTGGGTGAGCAGTAGCGCGCGTAGTACCAAGAGGATTCCATAAAGGTGTCGAAGGTATCGGTTTCGCGGAATACAGGCTCGCCATTGAAGCTTGCGTTTTCAAATTCAGGGTTGTTTTTAATGGGCGAATTAATGCCGTCCATTACGACTTCGGTGGGCAGAATCACTGGCAGTAATTCTTGTGGCGCGGCTTTGATGTCGCCAGTTTGAGTGCGAATGACGGGAATCGGTGCACCCCAGTAACGCTGGCGGCTAACACCCCAATCGCGCAGACGGTAATTTACTTTTACTTCGCCTAGGTTTAGCTCGCTTAGTTTGGCGGCAATGGCATCGAAGGCTTGCTCGAAGTTCAGGCCGTCAAACTCGCCAGAGTTCACCAGCACGCCGTGCTCGGTAAAGGCGGCTTTGCTTAGGTCGATGGCCTCATTATTGGCAGGAGCAATCACTTGGTGAATGGGCAGATTGTATTTTTGCGCAAATTCAAAGTCGCGTTGGTCGTGGGCAGGTACGGCCATCACCGCGCCTGTGCCGTATTCCATCAAGACAAAGTTGGCAGCCCATACCGGTACTTCTTTGCCAGTTAGTGGGTGAATAGCGGTTAGGCCAGTGGCGATGCCTTTTTTCTCGACCGTGGCTAGGTCGGCTTCGGCCGTGCCCGATTTTGCGCATTCTTCAATAAAGGCAGCAAGCGCTGGGTTGTTGGCTGCGGCTTCTTTGGCCAAGGGGTGAGTGGCGGCCACGGCGACATAGCTCACGCCTAATAGAGTGTCGGGGCGAGTGGTGTAAACCTTAAGCTGGTCATCGCGGTTTTTTAAGCCAAAGCGCAGCTCTAGGCCGCGTGATTTGCCAATCCAGTTGCGCTGCATGGCCTTTACTTGTTCTGGCCAGCCTTCAAGCTGGTCTAAGTCGTTTAAAAGCTCTTCGGCGTAGGCGGTAATGCGAATAAACCACTGTGGGATTTC
>JBASZG010000067.1:0-2810 GCA_049277875.1 Venatoribacter sp. | reverse complement strand
CGAAAACGCCCTAAATCGGTGCCTGCTTCTCGTTCAAAAACGCTTACCCCTAAGATATCCGAAGGCAGTAGGTCGGCAGTGAACTGAATGCGCTGGTAGCCCAACCCCAGCGCCGAAGCGAGTGCATGAGATAGTGTGGTTTTCCCCATACCGGGCAAGTCTTCGATAAGCAAGTGCCCTTGTGCCAGCAGGCAACTAAGTGCCAGTTTAATTTGGGCCTCTTTTCCCAGTACCACTTGGTTAAGCTGAGTCAGCACTCCTGCAATAGACTGCATAATTCGTCCTTAATAAATAGCCAAACTAACGTTTACGAAGTAACAACTGCACCACACTTGCTAAACCTGTGTGCCCTTGGCCTTCTATTACTTCGCGCTCGATTTCGTGCGCCAAGATAACATCACACTGGCTAAAATCGCCAAGCAACTCCTCAACGCTAAATAACATATCAAGGTTTTTGGGGCCGCCTGTGTCGTTGGCCAGTTGGTTTTTGCTGTAGCCTTCGAGCAAAAATACCGCTTGCGGCTTTAAGCCTTGCTCTACTTTGGCGTGTAACTTTTTGCGCTCTGCACTGGGAAGGTGAGCAAAGATAGAAACCGTTGCACCATAAGAAGCTGGCTCTATAGAATATTGGGTTAAATCTGCTACCTCGGTGGTAATGTTAACCCCTTGAGCAGCCGCCAACTTTTGTGCCTTTTCTAGCCCCACACTGGAGCCATCTACGGCGTGAACCACCAAACCCTGCTTGGCCATAAAAACCGCATTACGACCTTCGCCTTCACACAGACTTAGCACTTTGCCACTAAGCAACTGCACATTTTCGGCTAAAAAATCGTTTGGCTTAGTGCCATAAAAAAACTCATCGCCCGCAAAACGTTCGTTCCACACACCACACCCCAAAAGTTTAAAAACGCTATGGTAGCAAAGCCCGCCCCGTCAAAGCCGTTTTTACTTTCCCACAGATAGGACACAGCTATTCATAGGCGACAGCGGCTTTATTCGTTTAGTCCAAGCTCTTCAATTTGCTTGGCAAAGTATTGTTTAAAAGGCAAAAACTTAAACTCATCGTGCACCGCACAGCGCACATTGCCCGATTTAATATCGTAACCCCAACCATGCACCTTGATTTTTTTAGTGGCCAGTTTTGCCGCCACCGAAGGGTGAGTACGCAAATGCTGTACCTGCTGGAATACGTTTTCTTCGATCGCTTCGTCTAAATGCTCATGCCCAAGCGGTGTGCCACTGGCAAGACCGTTACGCTCGCGCACTACTTCCATCGCCGAGCGGCAATGCCCCAGCCATTCTTTAACGTGTGGCAGGCCCTTTAACTTACCCGTATCCAACGCGCCCGTTATCGCGCCGCAATCGGTATGACCGCAAATAATAATATGGCGCACACCCAACACCGCCACCGCGTATTCAATCGCCGAAGTAGTGCCCCCAGTTTCTTTACTGTGCGGCGGCACGACGTTACCAACGTTGCGAAAAATAAATAAATCGCCTGGCCTAGAGCCAGTAACTAAATTAGGGTCAATCCGAGAATCGGAACAGGTAATAAACAACACATCGGGGTTTTGACCGTCGTCGATTAAATGCTCGAACAAATCTTTGTGCTGTGGATAAACGTTCTTTTTAAAGTTCAAAACACCGCGGATAAGTTTTTCCACAAGAGTCTCCTTAGTTGTTTGTTGCCTGTTGTTTGTTGTTCGGGGTTCAAGGTTGGGGGTTCTGCGTGCTGCGAGATTATCGGCCAAACCTACTGGCGGCGCGAGTCTGGCACTCATAAATAGCTAGCCCTCGATTTCGATCAACACATCTCCCGGCGTAACTCGGTCCCCTTTGCCCACATGCACCGCTTTAACCGTGCCTGCAATGTTCGCGTGCACTTCGGTTTCCATTTTCATGGCTTCGGTGATAAGTACGGCTTGCCCGGCTTTTACGCTGTCGCCTTCTTTCACCAGCACTTCAACTATATTGCCGGGCATGGCGGTGGTTACGTCGCCAGGTTGGCTGGCTTGTTTACGACCATTACCTGCTTGTGCGTTGAACTCGTTAAGGGGCTCAAAAATCACTTCGCTAGGCATACCGTCGAGCGACATATAGATTTTCTTCTGGTCGGAGGACGATACGCCTACGCCGGTAATCGCCACTTCGTAGGTTTCACCATGCACCTGAATCTTAAACTCACTGGCTTGTGAAGCGCGTGCGCCTTTTTCACCTATGGGTAACAGTTGCTCAGGTTTTAGTGTGCCTGCTTCGCGCTCTTGTAGGTATTCGCGACCTAGGTCGGGGAACATAGCGAAGGTTAAAACGTCTTCTTCGCTTTTGGCGAGACTGCCAATTTCTTTACGTAGCTTGTCCATTTCGGCGGCAATTAAATCGGCTGGGCGGCCAATATCTGGGGCTTCGTTACCAATGGCTTTTTGCTGCACATCGGGGTTCACTGGCGCAGGCGCCGCACCGTAACCGCCTTGCAAGTAGCGTTTTACTTCGTTGGTGATGGTTTTGTAACGCGCGCCCGATAGCACGTTATACACGGCCTGCGTGCCTACAATTTGCGAGGTTGGGGTGACTAAGGGAGGGTAGCCCAAGTCGGCGCGCACCTTAGGAATTTCGGCAAAGACCTCTTTAATTTTATCCAGCGCATTTTGCTCTTTAAGCTGATTAGCTAGGTTCGACATCATGCCGCCTGGCACTTGGTTAATCTGCACCGACACGTCTTCGCGGGTAAACTCGCTTTCAAACTGGTGGTATTTTTTACGCACTTCGCGGAAATAATCGGCAATTTCCGATAGCAGCTCTAAATCTAGGCC
>JBASZG010000066.1:0-6455 GCA_049277875.1 Venatoribacter sp. | reverse complement strand
CCACCACTCACAGCCTGCCACCATTTTTCGGTTAAGTATTCAGCCGGGGTGGGGATTTGTTCGGCATAGAAAAGCATCTGTACTTGTGAGGCGTGGGCGATATGAGCCGCGTCTTGCAATAATCCGTCGGAAATGTCCATGCAGGCGTGTGCCACACCCAAAAGTTTTTGCCCAAGCTCTAGCTGCACTTGCGGAAAATAATAATGCTTGGAAACACCGCTAAAATCGGCTGGGTTTTTCAGCACTTCGGCCAAGGCTAAAGCACCTTGGCCAATGGTATCGGAAACCCAGATGTCGTCTCCAATCTGTGCGCCACTACGAGTAAGCGCACTGCCTTGCGGCACAAAGCCCTGTACCGCGACGCTAATTACTAGCTGGGCGCTGCGCGTGGTGTCGCCACCTAATAATTCCAAGCCTAAGTCATTGGCGCAGGCTTTAAGCCCTTGGCTAAAACGCTCAAGCCAAACAGGGTTCGCTTCTGGCAAACTCAGAGCGAGGTGAAACCCTTGAGGAACAGCCCCCATGGCGGCCAAATCGGAAGCGGCGCAGCGCAGTGCGCGCTCAGCAATTAAATCGGCAGGGGCGGTTGCAGGAAAATGAATGTCGGCGATTTGTGTGTCGATGCTTTGAACTAAATCAAAGCCTTGGCGCGGGCGCACGATAGAGCAATCGTCGCCCACACCTAGCACTGTGTCTGGGCTTTTGGGATAGCCTTGGCTAAAGAATTGACGGATTAAGGCAAACTCACCAAGGCTCATGGGCTTCTCACTTAGGCTGGGCGCTCAGTATTAGCTGCGACTGAGTTACAGTTAGCAGCTATTTTAACGCCCTGCGTTTATTTCTACTTTGCGTTCACGTTGGGCTAATTTATCGAGTACACCGTTGATAAATTTATGGCCGTCGGTAGCGCCGAAGGTTTTAGTTAGCTCAATGGCTTCGTTAATGACTACCTTGTAGGGCACATCAATGCGGTGCAGCATTTCGTAGGCACCAATACGCACAATGGCCAACTCAACCGGGGTCATTTCGTCAATGCGGCGGTCAAGTAGTGGAGTGATTTTGTCATCAATCACAGACTTTTCAGTGGGTACGCCATGCAGTAAGGCGTGGAAGTATTCCACGTCTACTTTGCTCATGTCGTTGTCGGCACGAAACTCAGCTTCAATTTGTGCGACGTTGGCTCCTGCCAATTGCCATTGGTACAAGGCTTGTACCGCATAATGCCGCGCTTTACGACGCGCGGCTGGGGTGGCTTTGGACATGAAGATTAATCCTCTAAGGCTTGCAGCAAAGACACCATTTCAAAAGCGGTAATGGCCGCTTCTTCACCTTTATTACCGGCTTTGGTACCAGCACGTTCAATGGCTTGCTCGATGCTGTCCACGGTTAAAATACCAAAGGTAACAGGAATGCCGTATTCCAGTGAGGTGTTGGTTAAACCCGATACCGCTTGGCCAGCCACGTATTCAAAATGAGGCGTTCCGCCACGAATGACCGCGCCAAGAGCAATAACCGCATCGTACAGTTCGGTATCACATACTTTTTTAACCACTAATGGAATTTCAAAGGCACCAGGGGCGCGCACTATGGTGATATCGTCTTCATCAACACCGTGACGTAGTAAGGTGTCTACCGCACCTTCTAGCAGGCTTTCCACCACAAAGGCATTCCAGCGACCAACGACGATAGCGTAACGGCCACCATTTGGAGTGAGGTTGCCCTCGATTGTTTTAATGGATTTCATAAGTCACCTTATTCAGTAAAAGGAAGGTATTCGGTAATTTCTAAATTAAAGCCAGAGATGCCGCCAAACTTCACCTCTGAGCTTAATAAACGCATTTTTTGCACACCCAACTCGCGTAAAATCTGGCTACCAGTGCCAATGGTTAAAAATGCACCTGGAGCGTCTTTGTTTACATGGCGAGGCTTGCCTGCTCGGCCTAACAGTGCATCTAACTCGCGTTCTACGTCTTCGGTAGTGCTAGGCGAGAGCAATACTAAAACGCCCTTGCCTTCTTGAGCAATGCGCTCTAAAGCTTGACCAGAAGACCAGTTATCACCAGCTTTTCGCGCACCCAACGCATCGCGCAATACATGAATGTTTTGCACTCGCACCAAGGTAGGCTCTTCGCCTTCGATTGCGCCCAAGGTTAAAGCCAGGTGAGTATCACCCTGAATGCTGTCGCGGAAGGTGTGCAAAGTAAACTCGCCCCATTGAGTTTGCACTGGGTCGGAGCTGACCAACTCTACCGTTTTTTCGTGCGAAATACGGTAATGAATTAAATCGGCAATGGTGCCAATTTTAATGTTGTGTTTTTGCGCAAACACTTCAAGCTCTGGACGGCGAGCCATAGTGCCGTCGGCGTTCATTACCTCGACAATGGCTGCAGCAGGTGTAAGACCAGCCAAGCGCGCTAAGTCGCAGCCCGCTTCAGTATGACCCGCACGGCTTAGCACACCACCATCACGAGCGCGCAGAGGAAAAATATGCCCAGGCTGAACAATGTCGTCGGGCTTAGACATGGGGGCAACGGCGGTTAAAATGGTGGTGGCGCGATCGTAGGCAGAGATGCCCGTGGTCACACCTTCGGCGGCCTCAATCGAGACAGTAAAAGGCGTGCCATATTTAGAGCCATTGCCTTTGCCACCAACCATTGCAGGTAGCCCTAAATAATCGCAGCGCTCGCCAGTTAAGGTTAAGCAAATAAGGCCGCGCGCCTCACTTGCCATAAAATTGATGATTTCAGGGGTTACTTTTTCGGCAGCGACAATAATATCGCCTTCGTTTTCACGGCCTTCATCGTCCATCAAGATGACCATTTTGCCGGCTTTAAAGTCGGCTATGATTTCTTCAATAGTATTCAACGACATTCCAATCACCCCAAGTTAAAAGGTTACGGTTAAACGCAGGTCATTCCCTACCTGCCTAATATCTTGCCACTGCACTCGTACTTGCTCGGCCATGTTATTTAAGCCCAAAGCCAGCAGTGGCCGCGCTAAGTTGCCCAGAAAAGTGGGGGCTAGGTATAACACCAGACTTTGCGCTAAATGCTGGGCGACAAAAGCGCCAGCCAAGCTGGCGCCACTTTCAACCAAAACTTGGTTCATACCCAAACGCCCCAGCTCTTTTAGCAAAGCGGTTAGATCCACTTTTCCGTTCGCCGTGGTTGGGCTTTGCCACAATAACAAAGCCCCCAAGTTAGAATCACGCTTAATGCGGCATTGCTCAACATCGTTAAGCGCCAGCAGCATATCACCCGCTTGCTGAAAAATACGCTCTTGCCCGGTGAGTCGTTGCTGCCCATCAATAACCACTCGCAATGGCTGGCGCTGCAATCGACTTGGCAGATTAATGCCTGCCTCGTTATAACGCACAGTCATCGACGGATTGTCGATCAATACGGAATCGGCACCCGTAATAATGGCACAACTTTGGGCGCGCAAACGCTGCACATCTTGGCGTGCCGCCGCACCGGTAATCCATTGGCTTTCACCACTTTGCATGGCAGTGCGACCATCCAAGCTTTGCGCCAACTTAAGTGTGACCTGTGGCAGGCCGGTACGCATACGCCGCATAAAACCAGCGTTTAGTGCTTCTGCGTCGACGGCCAAGCAAGGAGTAATTACGTTAATGCCAGCATCGCGCAGCATTTGATAACCTCGCCCAGCCACTTGTGGATTAGGGTCAGAACAAGCGCCGACAACGGTTTTAATACCTGCGTTAATTAAACCTTGGGCACAGGGTGGTGTACGCCCAAAGTGGCTGCAAGGTTCAAGGGTAACGTAAGCCGTTGCCCCTTGCGCTTGGTTAGCTGCCATAGCTAGGGCATTTACTTCGGCGTGGCCTTCACCGGCTTTTTGGTGCCAGCCCTCGCCGATTATTTGGTTATTTTTCACAATGACGCAGCCCACGCGTGGGTTAGGACTGGTGCTGTAAATACCCAGCCGCGCTAACTGTAGCGCACGCGCCATGTAATATTCGTGGTTCATTCACCTTGGCCTAGGTTTTGGCGTGCAGACGATACCCGCTCAATTTCCACCAGAAACTCATCCAAATCTTTAAAGCTGCGATAAACAGAAGCAAAACGAACATAGGCCACTTCATCAAGCTGGCGCAATTCATCCATCACCCACTCGCCCAGAGTGCGGCTTGGCACTTCACGTTCTCCGGTGGCGCGCAGTTTTTGTTTAATTCTTACCAAGGCGGCATCAATATCTTCAATGCTTACAGGGCGTTTTTCGAGGGCGCGCTGAATACCAGACAGCAGCTTATTTTCATCGAAAGGTTCGCGCGTTCCGGTTTGCTTGATAATGCGTGGCATAACCAATTCGGCGCTTTCAAAGGTGGTAAAACGCTCACCACAACTGATGCACTCACGGCGACGACGAATCTGTGCACCATCGGCAACTAAACGCGAATCGATTACTTTGGTATCTGGGTGGGCGCAAAACGGGCAATGCATAAATAAGGCGCAGGCAGAGTTGAGAAATTGCAGGGATTTTAAGGGATTTGCACACTAAGTGCTAGGGCGAGACAAGGAGGCCGAAGCCTCCTTGATGAGTATTAAGCTTTAGCGGCTTTGGCTGCAGCGCGTTCGGCTTTGGATTTTTCCATTTGTTCGTACAACATACCGCCTTCGTTTAGCATTTTTTCACGCCATTCTTCCAGCAGTTGTACGGTGTCGTGGTCGTTGGGGTGAAAGCCAGGACGAAAGAAATCTAAATATTGTGGCAGCAGTTTAGGGAACAAACCTTTAGGACTCCATAAGTACCACAAACCTTTTAGGTTGCCTTTGAAGTCGAACAGTTTGCCATCAGCCCACAGCATACGCACATGACCAATACCAACTACGGCGAAGAAAAAAACAGTGACCAGCAACATGGTCAGCACGCGGGTGAAATAGCCACCGCCAACTAGGTTGTAAACATCATAAGCCACGATTTTGTGCTCGTTTTCTTCTAGGGCATGCCACATCCACAGTTTAAGAGCTTCTGGATCTTGAATGTTGGACTGGTGAGAAGGGTCACGCAGCAGTTGCTCGGCCAGAATTGCGGTGTAGTGCTCTAGCGCTACAGTAACGGCTAATTGAATTTTCTTAGGCAGAATCCAACGGCCAAAACGCAGCAAGTAACCAAGGTCGCGGTCTAGGTTGGCCGCTGGGAAGCCGTGTTTATCGGCTAATTCGTTAAATGCGGCATGCTCTTTAGAGTGCATGGCTTCTTGGCCAATAAAACCAGAAACCTGAGCCTTTTGTACTGGGTCGGTTACTTGGTCACGGTAGTTACGCACAGAGTCAACAAAGAAAGTTTCACCTTCTGGAAACAGAGTAGAAAGAGTTGTCCAGAATGTGGTTAAAAATGGGCTATTGCGATACCAATAGCGTTTGGTGTCTTCAGCAAAAGTGAAGTCCATACGACGAGGAGGTATTTTTGCTTTTTCACCTGAGGTTTGACGAAGGTTGTTTGCGTCTAAAGTAGCTTGTGTGGTCATGGCACGCTCCCGGATTATTTATTATGTAGTTATGGGATTAAGGTTGAATCATTAAACCCATAGCCACTAAGGAACAAAAGGTAAGTATCGGACAACTTTTCAGGCTTCATTAGAGCGATTTTTGTTCGTTTTTTCATCAAAAATGGCATTTTTGAAACTTAAATGGCAGCAAAAAACCCATTTACTGTTCTTTTGGCGTTTTTTGCGTCAGCCACTTTATCTTTTTAAATCGTTACAAGGGGTTAAAACTCGCCACCACCAGTACCACCTTATAGTTAACTCATACATTATTACTAGGTGGGTAGGTAGGAATTACCACCCATAAAAAAAGCACCACAAGGGTGCTTCATCTGCGTAATGGCGGCCACAGGCCGCCGGTACGAGAGAGATAAAGTAAAGCTTATTGGTAAACAGGGAATTGTTTACACAGCTCAATTACTTTGGCCTGAACGTCAGCTTCAACTTTGTCGGAAGTGCCATTTTCTAATGCATCCAGCACATCGCAAATCCAGCCAGCTAATTTAGCGGCTTCAGCTTCTTTTAAACCACGCGTGGTAATGGCAGGAGCGCCAATACGCAAACCAGAGGTAATAAAGGGTGAACGTGGGTCGTTAGGTACAGCGTTTTTGTTAACGGTGATGTTAGCGCGGCCTAATGCAGCGTCGGCATCTTTGCCTGTGTATTCTTTGCCAATTAAGCTCACTAAGAATAAGTGGTCGTCGGTACCGCCAGATACCACGTTAATGCCACGTTCGATAAAGGTTTTCGCCATAGCACGGGCGTTTTCAACAACCTGAGCTTGATAGGCTTTGTATTCTGGGGTCATGGCTTCTTTAAAGCACACAGCTTTAGCTGCAATAACGTGCATTAAAGGGCCGCCTTGTGACTCTGGGAATACCGCGAAGTTTAAGCGTTTTGCCAGTTCTTCGTCGTCGGTCAGAATCAAGCCGCCACGAGGGCCGCG
>JBASZG010000065.1:0-2267 GCA_049277875.1 Venatoribacter sp. | reverse complement strand
TCTGTTTTTTGTTTTGCTTGTACCCATGCCTGATTTAGATACACCAGCATAATGACACTAATTTCCACAGCAACACCGGCTAATGCAATAAAGCCTACACCAACGGCAATTGAGAAGTTAAAGCCATGCCAATACATTAACCAGACACTACCAATCAATGCAAAAGGCAGCGTTCCCATCAGTATGGCCACTTCAGTGAAGCTTCTAAAGTTCATAAACAGTAAGAAGGCGATGATTGCCAGCGTTAGCGGAATTACATAAGACAACTTAGCCTTGGCTCGCTGCATATATTCAAACTGCCCTGACCAGCTAATAGAGTAGCCCGAGGGTAGCTCTAGTTTTTCAGACACAATCTTTTGTGCATTAACCACATAACTACCAATATCGGTACCGTCTATATCAACGAAGGCCCAACCATTAATGCGTGCATTTTCGCTTTTTATTCCGGGTGGGCCGTCAATCACGGCAATGTCTGCAACGTCACCTAACGCAATACGCTCTCCACGCACTGTTATTATGGGTAAGAGCGCAATCTGCTCGGGTGAGTCTCGGTAGGATTGCGGATAGCGAATATTGACTGGGTAGCGTTCCAGTCCTTCTACAGTTTGAGTGACATTCATTCCGCCAATGGCAGAGGCTATCACTTCTTGTACGTCAGCAATGTTAAGCCCGAAGCGTGCCGCTTTTGCGCGATTGATATCAATATTGATATAGCGCCCGCCCGCTACTCGTTCTGAGTACACCGACGCCGTACCTTCAACGTCTTTAAGAATAACCTCCAGTTGTTTACCAATGTCTTGAATGACCGCTAACTCTGGCCCAGAAATTTTAATACCGACCGGTGTTTTAATACCCGTTGCCAACATGTCGATTCGCGTTTGAATTGGCATAACCCAAGCATTAGTAACCCCTGGAATTTTAACAAGCTCATCCAATTCTTTTTTCAGGCCGTCCATTGTCATACCCTTGCGCCACTCGCTTTGTGGCTTCAATTGAATAAAGGTTTCAATCATTGTTAAGGGTGCTGGGTCGGTCGCTGAATCCGCTCGGCCTATTTTACCGAATGCCGTTTCAACTTCTGGAACGGTAATAATCAGCTTGTTTGTTTGTTGCAGCAGCTCCCGTGCTTTACCAATGGAAATACCGGGGTAAGTTGTTGGCATATACATTAAGTCACCTTCGTCCAGCGACGGAATAAACTCACTGCCTATTCTCTCTAAAGGCCATAACACCGTTGCCAGAATCAGCAGAGCCATCACCAGAGTGGCCTTAGGGTAAGTTAATGTGCGCTTAAGCACAGCGGTGTAGCCGAACGTCAGCATGCGGCTGATGGGGTTTTTATGCTCAGACATAACTTTACCGCGAATAAAATAACCCATGAGTACAGGCACTAACGTAATGGTTAACGCCGCAGACGCCGCCATGGCATAGGTCTTAGTAAAGGCCAGCGGACTAAACATCCGCCCTTCTTGTGCTTCCAGAGTAAAGACTGGGACAAAACTTACCGTAATAATAAGCAGACTAAAGAACAGTGCAGAGCCTACTTCTACAGCCGCTTGCGTCACGACTTGCCAACGGTTTTCATTGGTCAACGGTGTTTTTTCCATGTGCTTGTGCATGTTTTCCACCATGACAATCGCCCCGTCAATCATGGCACCAATAGCAATGGCGATACCCCCTAACGACATGATGTTTGCGTTAATCCCTTGCGCATGCATGATGATAAAGGCGGTTAAAATACCGACGGGCAAACTGATAATGGCTACCAGCGATGAACGCACATGAAAGAGAAAAACCATGCACACCAAAGCCACCACAATGATTTCTTCAAGCAGTTTATGCCATAGGTTTTTTACAGCGCGCTCAATAAGGCTAGAACGGTCATATACAGTAACAATCTCTACTCCTTCGGGCAGTCCTTGTTTAAGTTGTTCTAACTTAGCTTTAACTCCGTCGATAGTTGTCTGCGCATTTTCACCAAAGCGCATCACCACCACTCCGCCGACGGTTTCGCCTTCGCCATTAAGCTCTGCAATACCCCGACGCATTTGCGGGCCAACGCCAATATCGGCCACATCTTTTAAGAGCAAAGGCGTACCGTTTTCATTGACCCCTAACGGAATGCTCGCAAAATCTTCTTCACTTTTTAGGTAGCCAGTGGCTCGTACCATATATTCTGCTTCAGCCATTTCAACCACTGACGCACCCACTTCTTGGTTGGCACGCTTAATCGCCGTTTGAATGAGCGATAGCGGTATTCCATACGC
>JBASZG010000064.1:0-8861 GCA_049277875.1 Venatoribacter sp. | reverse complement strand
CCCTGTACCACAATAGGAGGAACAACAGGAACTTCATCTGCATGCAGCTCTTGTAAGAAATCTAATTCTTCTTGGATGGCTTCACTGCTCCAACGCTGCGGGCGATAAAACTTAGCGATTAATGGCTCTTGGTCTTCCAAACCAACTTGATACACACGATTTTCATAACTATTTAAAGGAAAAACTCGGCCATCGCAAACGAAGCCTAATTCTTCAATGGCGTTGATAACTTGGTCTTGGGTTAAAAGGCTGTATGGATGTGGTTGCATAACTAAGGCCTATAAAAATTTCTTGCATCATACCCTAATGCCTAGCCACTTTCGCTAACGCCCAAACGCACACGCAGGCCGCGCCTTGTTGCTTTAAAATAGCGGCAACTGTCTGTGACGTTGCTCCAGTGGTAATAACGTCTTCAATCAACAAAATATTTAGCCCTGCAACCTTCTGTTTGCCTGCGGCTATTCCTTGTTGGCTGTTAAGTAGGCGCGCTTTGCGCCCCAATTGACGCTGATCTTTATTACTTTTGCGCTTTAAAACATGGTTTAAAACAGGCAGCTTCAGATGCTTGGCTAAACGCTTTGCCAGCAGTTCTGCGGGGTTAAAACCACGCCATAAGAGCCGTGCGGTTGGACTTGGAACGTAGCAAATTGCATCAAACTTTGTGGTTAAAAAAGCGGGTGGACGCTGCTGCATTAACCAACTTAGACGAGGCAGCCAATGTAAGTAGTGACGATCTTTGTATTGCCTAATCCAACCCGCAAGAGGAGGGTTGAAAAGGTAGCTGCAATGCGACCAATCTAAGGCACAAGCCGGTTGCTTGCTACAACGAAAGCACCAACCTGGCTGTGTTAAAGGCTGTGAACACAGTTTGCAAGCGTGCTTAGCAAAGCCAAGTGCGGCTAAGCACTGGTCACACAAAAACCCCGCCTCTGTAGCCAGATCATAACAAAGCACGCATTCCCCAACCGTTAAGCTTGCCAACATACACACCTCCTTAGCTGGGCAAGTCTAAAACCGAAGCATTGGTGCAAGCGTCAGACAAAATACTGAACGCTTGTTATGCAAAAAGACTTAAGCATTAGTTTTTATAACTAAACGATATAGGAAAGCCGGCGTATAGCTGGAAAAAAACATTTAAATTGGTTAATATATGACCAGTAAATAATTGTTATTCAGGGGGTATGCATATGGACATAGGTTCTACTTCAGGCTCTTCCTTCACGCTTGCGCAAAGCACTATTAGCCAAGGCGCAAGCCAAGTGCGTGAAGCGGCCCAACAAACGGTTGAAGCCATCACTGATCGTCCTGTTGAAGGCACAACCTCGCTGGAGCAAACCAGCGTTAATTTGAAAAAAGGTGAACTGCTGGTCAGTGTGGGCGGTAAATTGCTCGATGCTGCCGAGCAGCAAGCAGGCTCTTTAATTAACACAGTTGCTTAGGTCGTTGTTTTGGCAATTTGAGGTGGAGCATGAATGTCTCGTCGGTTAGTAATACATTAAACAGCTTAGTGCCCAATTTGGGCACGGTGGCTGATGTATTGCCTAAAAACGGTGAGACATCCTCCTCTTCGCTGTTCGCTCCGGTCGAAAAAGTAAGCTTAGGTGCGGCCATTGCTCCTGTAGCCACTTACGACAAGCCACGTATTGCCGTGGCCGCAGAAGTCGATCAGCCGCAGGAACCACAGCTTAAAGAACCAAAGGCCGAAAATGACACTGAGCAGCCAGAAACTCTAGCAAACAAAGAAAAGCAAGAAATTAAACAGTTTTCAGAGCATGAACAACAACAGCTTGATGAGCTAAAAGCTCGTGACCGTGAGGTTCGCACGCACGAACAAGCGCACCAATCTCGTGGTGGGCAGCATGCAGGCTCGGCCAGCTTTACTTTTCAAACCGGCCCTGATGGGCAGCGTTATGCCGTTGGCGGAGAAGTTCCAGTTGATATGAGTGAGATCAACGACAACCCCGAAGCCACTTTGGAAAAAATGATTCAAGTGCAGCAAGCTGCGTTGGCACCTGCTGAACCTTCAAGCCAAGATCGCCAGGTTGCTGCTGAAGCAGGGCAAAAGGCCGCCCAAGCGATGCGTGAGCTTACTGAAGAGAAACAAGCCGCGCGCAAAGAAGAACTCGACGACAAAAAGCAAGCCGAGCAAGCGCAAAAAGCCGAGCAAGCCGAAGAAGCTAAAAAGCTAAAAGAACAAAAAGCCGCTAAAGCTAAAGAAGAAAAAGAAGAACGTGAAGAGCTAGAAGCAGAGCGCCGTGAAAAAGTAAAACAGCTTAACGAGGCTATTTTAGAAATAACCTCGCCAAGTTCTATTTCAATTGGTCAATTCTTCGACCACATCGCCTAGTGTTAATGGCAATAAGCCTGAATCATTTCATCCATCTTACTAAGTAAATTGCTACGTTCTGCGTCGGTAAAAGGGCGGAAACTTCCATCGGCTTGTTTAAAACGCCTGTTGTTAGCGCTGCTTAGCAGTTGTTTCTGCGCCTTCGCATCTTGGCAATACTGTTTTGCTTGCGCTGCCGTTACGCTGGCTGGAACTGTGTAGGTTGTTTCGCTTTCGCTGTCTTGTGGTTCGGTCTGAGTCTTTGTTTTAACCGGGCTGAGTGCCGTAGTAGGTAAGGGTTTAACGTCGATTTCTTCGGCTTTATTGGAATCGGGAGCACGGTTGCCAAAATGAGTTTGGCCGTTGGCATCAACCCAGCGATATACTTTCTCGGCCATGCTTGCAGACGAAAAAACTAAACCACAGAGCGCACAAGTAAGAATAAGAAAACGCATAGAGAGTCCTTGTTATCAAAATAGTGCAGCGAGACTCCTTAAAAAGCCAAATAATGTCAATACTTTGCGTTGAAAACTACGCACACAATGATAAAATCGGGCCATTCTAACTACGCGCTATAACGCCAACCCAAGTGTACCGTGTAGTTAGCTGAACCTTAGGGCCTTTACCTTTCGCCCAGTTCAGGCTCGTATACCTAGATCAGGTGCGAGTTCTGATGACTAACCCAGAGTTAATCATCCAGCCCAAGTGGCCACAGCTATAAGCCTGTGGCTTTTGCATCGAGATTTCAGACATTGAATAGCACAAGAGAGGACAGTACGGTGGAATTACTTTCCGGCGGTGAAATGCTAATTCGTGCATTGCACGAAGCAGGCGTTGAATATATTTATGGGTATCCGGGCGGTTCATTGCTGCACGTATACGATGCAATGTATAAGCAAAATGCAGTAAAACACATTCTCGTACGCCATGAGCAAGCAGCCGCTCACATGGCCGATGGTTATGCTCGCGCTACTGGCAAACCAGGTGTGGTCATGGTGACTTCTGGCCCAGGCGCTACCAACACCATTACAGGTATTGCCACAGCCTACACCGACTCCATCCCAATGGTTGTGATTACAGGTCAGGTTCCTAGCTATCTAGTAGGCGACGATGCCTTCCAAGAAACCGACATGCTGGGTGTGTCTCGCCCTGTCGTGAAGCATAGCTTTAGCGTAACTCGCCCTGAAGACATCCCTGAGCTGGTTGCAAAAGCCTTTTACATCGCAACCTCTGGTCGTCCTGGCCCTGTGGTCATTGATATTCCTAAAGATATGACCTTGCCTAACGAGCGTTACGAGTATAGCTACCCTGCAAAAGTAAAACTGCGTTCCTATTCGCCACCCACACGTGGCCATTCAGGTCAAATTAAAAAAGCCGTAGATATGCTTTTAGCCGCGAAACGCCCAGTTATTTACGCTGGTGGCGGTGTCATTTTAGATGGCAGCTCAGACAAACTGCGCACTTTAGTTGATCGCTTGAACTACCCAATTACCACCACCTTGATGGGAATTGGTAGCTACCCAGGCACTGGCGAGCGCAACCTAGGCATGTTGGGTATGCATGGCACCTATGAAGCTAATATGGCCATGCACAACGCTGACGTTGTGTTAGCTGTAGGCGCTCGTTTTGATGACCGTGTTACTAACGCGATCTCTAAGTTTTGCCCAGAAGCCAAATTTATTCACATCGACATAGACCCATCCTCTATCTCTAAAACAGTTGTCGTTGATGTTCCTATTGTTGGCCCAGTTGGTTCAGTATTAGATGAAATGCTGGCGCTTATCGACGAAAGCAAAGAAACTCCTGACGTAGATGCGCTTAACCGTTGGTGGCAACAAGTAAACGACTGGCGTGCTCGTCATGGTATGCGCTTTGAAGCGGGCACCAACGAACTGATGAAACCACAAGAAGTAGTTGAAGCATTATGGAAAGCCACCAATGGCGATGCTTACATCACCTCAGACGTTGGTCAGCACCAAATGTTTGCCGCGCAATACTATAAATTCGACAAACCGAATCGTTGGATTAACTCAGGTGGCTTAGGCACCATGGGCTTTGGTTTGCCAGCCGCGATGGGGGTTAGCATTAACCTGCCAACAGAAACAGTGGTTTGTGTAACAGGCGAAGGTTCTATTCAAATGAATATTCAAGAACTTTCTACCTGCCTGCAATACCATATTCCGGTGAAAATTCTGTGTTTGAACAACGGCTATCTGGGCATGGTACGCCAATGGCAAGACATCAACTACGAAGGCCGCCATTCATCTTCTTATATGGAGTCTTTACCCGATTTTATTAAGCTGGTTGAAGCCTATGGTCATGTTGGCATTCGTGTTGATAAGAAAGAAGATTTAGCCCAAGCCTTAGACGACACCTTTAACAAATACAAAGACCGTCTGGTGTTCTTGGATGTCAAAATTGACCCAGAAGAACACGTTTATCCAATGCAAGTGCCCGGTGGCTCTATGCGTGATATGTGGTTAAGCAAGACGGAGCGTACCTAATATGAGACACATTATTTCTATCCTAATGGAAAACGAACCCGGTGCCTTGGCGCGCGTGGTTGGCTTGTTTGCGCAACGTGGTTACAACATTGAAACCCTAACTGTGGCACCAACTGAAGACCCAACGCTATCACGCTTAACCATGACCACGGATGGCGATGAACGTAAAATCGAACAGGTTACTAAGCAGCTTAACAAGCTGATTGAAGTGGTAAAACTGGTTGATTTGTCAGAAGGCCCACACATTGAACGTGAGTTAATGCTTATTAAAGTGAAAGCCAGCGGTACTCTGCGTGAAGAAATTAAGCGCACTACCGATATTTTCCGTGGCCAAATTGTAGACGTAACCCCTAACGTATATACCATTCAGTTAGCGGGCACTACCGACAAACTTCAAGCCTTTATTGAAGCTATTGGTACGTCTTGCATCCTTGAAACCGTACGCTCTGGCGTTTCAGGTATCTCTCGTGGTGAAAAGATTTTAAGTCTTTAATAGCCAACAAAAACGGCGCCTAGGCGCCGTTTTTATTTAAGCATTAAAAAACGCTAATGCATCGGCAGCACTCTGTTCTGCCGCTTCTTCCATTGGCAAATGCCCGCAGTTGTCGTACATAATTACCTCGGCCTGAGGTAGTGCCTTCTTGAATAATTCAACGTGAGCTGGTGGAATCCAAGCATCGTTTTTGCCCCACATAATTAACACAGGACATTTAATATTATTCATTAAGCCTTTTTTAAAGCCGCCTTTATTACGAATAAAACGCAAAACCTCGGCAGCGGCATCACGATTGCCCGCGCGCATATACAAATCGTAATAACGATCTTTGGCCACTTTTGATAATTTTTTACTATCAAAATAAGTGGTGCCAACAATTTTGGAAAATATTTTGCGTGGTACAACCATGCGCGAAGCAAACCAACCGCCGGTAGGCAAGCCAATACTTACTAAAATCATCGGAGGAACGAAGAAGAAGCCTGCGCTATCCAGCAAAATAATTTTTTCTACCTTTTCTGGAAAGCGCCCAGCAAACTCCCAGCTCATCCAGCCACCTAGTGAGTTACCAGCCAGCATTACCTTCTCAAGTCCCAATGCCTTGGTAAATTCATTTAAATAATCGCTATAAAGATAAGTGTGCATACCCAAAGGATGAGGGCCTGTTAACCCAAAATTAGGGCTATCAATGCTGATTACTCGATAGTAAGGGCTAATGATATCGGTCCAAGTTTCCCAAGTGTGAAGTGACGAAAAGATGCCATGCAACATAATAATCACTTTGGCATTGGGATCGCCTGTGCGGTTGACATCACGGTAATGAATTTTTAAACCCTGAATTTCAAGGTATTTCGATTCAGGGTACTCATGACGAGCCTGTAGCTCCTCTAAAGGGATGGCGCCAACATCGCCTTGCCAAAAATCGGTGAGAGAAGACCAAACTGTATTTAACATTATTATTATTCCTTGATGAGTAAGGATTTGAATTGTGAAGGAATAGTTTTTGTCTGGTAAGGGATATTTCAGCCAGAAAATAGTCCAATGGCCAGTTCGTGCTAGAATTGACTCAATCCATTCACATAAGGAAGGCTCAGCCATGCAAGACCCCATAGGTTTTTCTCTCCTCCTGCAAGTATTTGCGCTTGTTTTTATTGTTGTGCTTTTAAAAAAGAGCATTATTTTTGTTCCGCAAAATCGAGCTTGGTTGGTAGAGCGATTTGGTAAATACCACTCCACTAAAGAAGCCGGTTTAAACTTCATCGTTCCTTTCATTGATCGCGTGGCAGGAGACCGCAACCTTAAAGAGCAAGCCGTGGATGTTCCCAGCCAATCAGCTATTACCCGCGACAACATCACCCTAAGCGTTGATGGGGTGCTGTACTTTCGCGTGCTCGACCCCTACAAAGCCACCTATGGCGTAGAAGATCACGTATTTGCGGTAACTCAATTAGCGCAAACGACCATGCGTTCTGAGTTAGGTAAGTTGGTGCTTGACCGCACCTTCGAGGAACGCAATTTACTTAACGCCAGCATAGTCGAAGCCATTAACGAAGCCGCCGAGCCTTGGGGTATTCAGGTAATGCGCTACGAAATTAAAGACATCACCCCACCGCGCTCAGTGATGGACGCGATGGAAGCGCAAATGAAAGCAGAGCGAGTAAAACGCGCCAAGATTTTAGAATCAGAAGGTGAGCGTCAATCAGCGATTAACATCGCCGAAGGCCAGAAAGGCTCGCAAGTTCTTGCCGCCGAAGCCGATAAAACCGAGCAAGTACTGCGTGCCGAAGGTGAAGCGCAAGCTATTTTAGCGGTCGCTTCTGCCAAAGCAGAAGCTCTTCGTCAAATAGGTGAGGCCGCCAATACTGAAGCTGGCCAAAAAGCCATTCAGCTTGATCTAGCCACTAAGGCTATCGAAGCCAAGCAAGCCATTGCTAAAGAGTCATCGGTGGTGTTGTTACCCGACAGCAGTAACGAAGCCAGTAGCGTTGTAGCTCAAGCGATGAGCATTATTAATAGCCTGAATAAAAAGGCTTAACGATGAACATCTGGGCAGATCACCTACCTTACACCTTGATGATTTTAGGCGTAATAAGCCTAATTATTGACATGGTTTTGCTGGGCTTCTCCACCTTTTTTCTGTTTTTCTTGGGGCTTTCTTCGCTTACGATTGGCTTTTTAATGTTGCTAGGAATTGTGCCAGACACCTTAACAACAGCGTATTGGGGGAACGTAGTTCTTACCTCAATACTTGCCATTCTTTTATGGAAGCCACTCAAACGCTTTCAGGAAAGCCGCCCTAAGAAAACTCTAAATAACGACTTTGCTCAGCAGCAATTTGTCATAACCGAAGACGTGGATAGCCGAGG
Organism: Venatoribacter sp.; assembly: GCA_049277875.1. GTDB lineage: Bacteria > Pseudomonadota > Gammaproteobacteria > Pseudomonadales > Oceanobacteraceae > Venatoribacter. The sequence goes on along the minus strand of JBASZG010000064.1, from coordinate 1,172 downwards.
CTTAACCGAGTACTTTTTTTCAGGGGTCAAATGGAAGCTAAAAAGCCGCCAACCCATTAAGAAAAACACTCTGGTTGAAGTGGTAAAGGTCGAAGTAGGCGTAATGTGGGTGCAAGAAGCGTCACAATGAATAAAAAGGTTTTTGTTATTTATACAGGCGGCACGCTGGGCATGAAAAAAACCGAACAGGGTTTTAAGCCTGTGCCTAACTGGTTTGAACAGCAGCTAAGAGCGTTGCCAGAGTTAGCCGCAGCCGATATGCCCAGCTTTACCCTGCATGAATACAGCCCCTTGTTAGATTCTTCGGATATTCGCCCAGAGCATTGGCAGCGTATGGCCGACGATATTTACGCCCACTATCAAGAGTACGATGGTTTTGTGGTGCTGCATGGCACAGATACCATGGCCTACAGCGCCGCCGCCTTGCATTATTTATTAGAGGGTTTGGCTAAACCGGTTATCTTTACTGGGGCGCAAGTTCCACTGTCTGAGCCAAACACCGATACCGTAAAAAACGTTCGCAATGCTATGTTCGCAGCAGCGCACAGTGGCTTTGCTGGCGTGGCTTTGTTATTTGATAAAAAGCTCTTAAAGGCCGAGTACGCTACTAAGTTCGATGCTCAAAGCTTTGACGGTTTTGCCAGTTTTAATGTTGAACCCATTATTACTTGGCAAGGCGATTTTTTACAGGCAACCCTCTTTGCCCCACTCAAAACAGCAAATTCAGAATTAAAAATAAAAAAAATAAACCAAAAAAATGTGGGTTTAATTACCTTCTACCCCGGCATGAATTACGACCTGTTAGCCGCTTATCTAGAGCAGCCTTGGGATACCGTAGTTCTGCACAGCTTTGGAGCGGGTAATATTCCACAGCACCCACGCCTGTGGAAATTATTAAAACAGTTAGCTTTTAGAAATATTGAATTAATTAACTGCACTCAATGTTTAAAAGGCGAAGTACAAATGAAATACACCAGCGGTTATATGATGGCCGAGCTGGGGGTGCAATCAGCACAAAATAGCACCCTAGAAGCAACGATTGCTCGCGCTTTTATTGATTAAAATTACTTAAAAACCCTGATTTAAGGGGGCTGAAACAAAAATTTAGCTAGTGCTAAATATAAAAACTATTTATATACTTGCTGCACCAAACATTCCCTAGGAGATATAAA
>JBASZG010000063.1:0-3393 GCA_049277875.1 Venatoribacter sp. | reverse complement strand
GAGATGCCTTTTCCATCACGGCACAAAATTTAGACAGTTTGCAGCTTAAAATGAATAAAGCCTCTACCGACGTCGAGGCTTTAAGCGTGCGCGCTAATAACATTAGCGACATAGTGAAATTGATTTCGGATGTGGCCAGCCAAACCAATCTTTTGGCGTTGAACGCTGCCATTGAAGCAGCTCGTGCCGGTGAGGCTGGCCGTGGTTTTGCTGTGGTGGCCGATGAGGTGCGCAAACTCGCAGAACGCACCGCCAATGCCACCACCGAAATTACCGATCTGGTGGTTGCAATTCAACAAGAAAGTAAGGCCGCAGCGCTGGTTATGCAAAGCAGTGCTAAGGAAGCCCAAGCCTATGCCGAAAACAGCCAAGAGGCGGTTGGCAGCATGCAGTCATTAGCTGATCTTGCACAAAAAATGGAAACATCGGTAGCGGCATCGGCCATGCTTTCTTATGTGGAGCTGGCCAATATCGAAGAGCTTGGTATTAAGCTTGAGGTTTACAAGGTTTACCTTGGCATATCCCAAACCCGCCCAGAAGATTTGCCCGATGAAAAACACTGCCGCTTAGGCCAGTGGTATTACTCTGAAGGCAAACAGAAATTCGCCAATTTGCGTAGTTTTAAAGCCATCGAAGAACCACACCGCATGGTGCATGTGCACGCCGTTCGCGCCCTAGAGTGTTACTACGCTAAAGACATGGCTAACGGCCTAAAAGAATTAGCCACGATGGAAAGCACCAACCAAACGGTAATGAGTGGTTTAAAAAACATTTTAAGCGAAACTCGCTCGCTAAAATTATCTTTAAAAGGCTGATACTCCTATAATGGCCTGCCAATTTAGGAGGCCATTATGTCTTTATCTCAAGAGTTAAATGCAAAACTTGCTGATATTAAGCTGGTTGTCTTTGATGTAGACGGCGTGCTTACCGACGTCACGCTGAGCTACAGCGCCAGCGGCGAAGAAGTGAAGCACTTTAACGTAAAAGACGGCGTGGGCATTAAGCTGTTACAAACCTATGGCATTGCTACTGCAATTATTTCGGCCAAAGATTCTGCCCCCTTGGCTCGCCGCGCCGCCGATTTAAAAGTGCAGCATTTTTTCCCTGGCAGCAAAGACAAATGGCAAGTGTTAAGCGCATTGCTACAACAACTAAACATACCCGCAGAGCAGGTGTGCTTTGTGGGCGACGATGTCATCGACCTTAAAGTAATGAAACGCATTGGCCTTGCTATTGCCCCACAAGATGCTTTTTGGCTGGTAAAAAAATACGCTCATCTTGTTACCCAAAGCATGGGCGGGAAAGGGGTGGCGCGTGAAGTTGCCGACTTGGTTTTAGGCGCGCGTATGGATTTAGAAACGGCTTATATCAAAGCCATGTTGCCCGAATTTGAACATTAAGAAGTACAGCATGAACGATTATAAAATTGTAATTCCCGCCCGCTTTGCCTCTAGCCGCTTGCCCGGCAAACCCTTGATTGAACTGGCTGGCAAACCCATGATTCAGCACGTTTATGAACGTGCCTTGGCAACCAGTGTGCAAGAAATTGTTATTGCCACCGACGATGAGCGTATTGAACAAGCGGCTAAAGCCTTTGGCGCCGAAGTGGTCATGACTTCACCTCAGCATGAAAACGGCACAGAGCGCATTGCCGAGGTTGCGCGCATTAAAAACTGGCCAGCCAACAGCGTAGTGGTAAACCTACAAGGCGATGAGCCGCTGATTCCGCAAAGCTTAATTGAGCTAACCGCGCAAGGGCTTATTCAAAATCCAGAAGCAGGCATGAGCTCTATTTGCACCCCAATTCAGCACGACAGTGATGTGTTTAATCCTAACGTGGTTAAAGTAGTGCTAAATAAACAACAGTTTGCCATGTACTTTAGCCGCGCCAGTATTCCTTGGGATCGTGATGCCTATCGCAGCGAGCAGGTGCAAAAAACCAACAAAATGCCGGTTTATCGTCATATTGGTATGTACGGCTACCGTGTGTCTTTTTTACAGCAATACACGCAAATGGAACCTTGCGTGCTTGAAACCACCGAGTCGCTAGAGCAGCTACGCGCGCTTTGGTATGGCGTGAAAATCCACATGGGCATAGTAGAGCAAGCACCAGGTCATGGTGTAGACACCCTAGATGATGTAATGCGGGTAGAGCAGCTATTGGCTCATACTGGAAAAGTCATTCAAAACTAGGCAAAATGGCGCGCTTGATTTTTTTTTCTATTTCTCGTTTTCTCTAAGGAGTACCTAAGTGGCCCTCTCTTTTTCTGAAAAGCTTGGCTATATCGGTTTAGTACCTTTTGTGGTTGGCACTGTATGCATTGTGCTTGGAATAGAAGGCGCAGAGCACCTATTTAAACTGTACTCTTTATTGATTCTTACCTTTTTGGCTGGTGGCTGCTGGGGTGTGGATCGAGCTTACCCAGAACGCTTGGACGAAATCCCTGCCGAGCTATCTATTGGCGTGTTTTTGTGGGGATTGTTGGCCTACTTCTTACCTACCAACATCACCGTTATTATGAATTCAGTTGGCTTTTGGCTGCTGCTTTGGACTGAAAGCAACCCGATATTCAAAGACGTGTATGTTCAGTCGTACAAACGTATGCGTAACGTGCTAACCGGCGTAGTGACTGGCTTGCACGTTATTGTGTTTATTGCTGTTAATTAGTCGTGAATTATGGCGCCCAAAGGGCGCCGCAGCGATGGGCATTTTCTAATGCCCAGTTCTTAATATCTTTTATTCATAAAGTGCTTGTTTTCTAAATAGCTGCACCAGTAGTTCTTGCGCTGGTTCGGTTTGCGCGAGTTCTAATAACTTTTCCCCTTCGTACACATGGTTGTTGGCCAAGTAAGCTAACAAGGGACGTTGATCTTTGTCGAAGAAGCGGCTCATGCCAAGAGCGTAGAATTGGCAGCGTTGTTCGTTTTCGCTGAAGGCGAAGCGGGCGTGTTCGGATTTGCGCCAAGTGGGGTAGTCTTCCAAAAGTTAGCTGATTTCTTCCCATTCGATGCTGTCGTCGGTTTCGGGCAGAAGCTCGGCGTATTTAGGTTCGGTCATTAAGCGCCCTAGAATAGCTTGCAAGTTTTCGGTGTCGTCTAGGGCTTGGGTCAGAAGTTTCTTTAAACGCAGGGCGGCTTTTTCGTCTATAAGGCCAGGTTCGCTTTGCGGTTCTAAGTCGTCGTCTTGGTAACGTGCGTCGTCGCTGGCGTCGGCGGCAATGGTGTCGGCAGCGGCTTGGATAAGCTCGCTTAAATTAGGGGCGCGATAGCCAACCGAGTAGGTCATGCATTCGCCTTGGGCTATGCCCCAGTGGGCAAGTTTGGGGGGTAAATAGAGCATGTCGCCGGGGTTTAGAACGTAGCTGGCGCTTTGTTCAAAGTGTTCCACTAGGC
>JBASZG010000062.1:0-19990 GCA_049277875.1 Venatoribacter sp. | reverse complement strand
GTGCTAGACCTGCCGCCAGCCGATATTTATGTGCTAGAGCTTTCCAGTTTTCAATTGGAAACCACCACCAATTTAAATGCCAAAGCCGCCACTATTTTAAATATCAGTGAGGATCACCTTGATCGCTACGAAGATATGCAAGCTTACTTGGTGGCCAAACAACGCATATTTCAGGGCTGTGAATTTGCTGTAATTAACCGTGACGATGCTGCCACTATCCCGCCTTTTTCTATTGCTTATAAAAGCTTTGGCCTGAACCTCGATCGCAAAGGTTGGGGGCTGCTTACTATGGCGGGTGAAACTTGGATTGGCTTTGGCGATAAACCTTATGTTGCGGCTTCGGAATTAAAAATTAAGGGGCTGCATAATCTTGCCAACAGCATGGCGGCGTTGGCTTTAGTGCAGTCGCAATTAATCGATGTGTTTGATGCCAAAATTTTACAAGCGTTAAAAGCCTTTGCTGGCCTTGATCACCGCTGCCAATGGGTGGCTTGCAAACAAGGCGTTGAGTATTACAACGATTCTAAAGGCACCAATGTTGGCTCTACTTTGGCTGCAGTCTTGGGTCTAGGTGCAACCATTTCAGGTAAAATTTGGCTGTTAGCTGGCGGTGACGGTAAAGGCCAAGATTTTTCTTTATTGCCAGAACCATGCCAGCCATATCTGGCTAAAACTTTGTTGTTTGGCCGAGACGCAAAGATAATTAAACGAGCCTTAAGTGCATCGCTTGAATGTGAATTATTTGATGATTTATCGCAAGCCTTTGCTTTTGCACAGCAGCATGCGCAAGCCGGTGATATTGTTTTGCTTTCCCCTGCCTGTGCCAGTTGGGATCAATATAAAAACTACGTTGAACGTGGACAGCATTTTTGCTCGTTAGTGGAGGCTGTGCATGAGTAGTTTGCTTAAGAAATTATCATGGCAGCATCAGCAACCGCTTTTTATTCCTTGCGTTGCATTATTAATGCTGGGCACTTTGATGGTTTCTAGCGCGTCAATGGGAATTGCCGAGTTCTATACCGGCAACCCATTGTACTTTGCTACTCGCCAAATTATTTACATGCTGCTTGGTTTGGCCACTCTTTATGTGGTGTCGTTAATTCCCTTAAAAGTGTGGAAAAAATACGATGCCATTTTATTGGTGTTTGGGGTTATTGCTTTAATTCTGGTGTTTTTTCCAGGCATTGGTCATGAAGTAAATGGCAGCCGTCGCTGGCTTAATTTGGGCATTATTAAAGTTCAGGCATCGGAAATTGCTAAGCTTGCCTGCGTGCTTTATGTCTCTGGTTATTTAGTTCGCCGCCAAGATGAAGTAACGCAAAGCTGGGCGGGTTTCTTTAAACCCCTAGTTATTATGTTATTTATCTTAGTTTTACTGTTATTAGAACCCGACTTCGGCGCAGCTTCAGTGCTTTTGGGTGCGGTAATGATTCAGCTATTTTTAGGCGGCGTTAAAGCTGGGCAATACTTTTTGTTGTTATTTGGCGCACTGATTTCAGGCGTTATTACCCTAAGTTTTGCTTCTTATCGAGTGGCGCGTTTGATGTCGTATCGTGACCCTTGGGCACCAGAGCATGTTTACGGCATTGGCTATCAATTAACTCAGTCATTAATTGCGTTTGGTCGAGGCGATTTATTTGGCGTGGGGTTGGGGGAAAGCATTCAAAAATTATTTTATTTGCCCGAAGCGCATACCGACTTTGTGTTTGCTATTTGGGCAGAAGAAACGGGCCTGTTTGGCGCGCTTATTTCATTGATGTTATTGGCTTGGCTGTTGGTTCGAATTTGGCAAACGTCTTGGCAATCGCAACTGCGTGGACATATGTATGCGGCCTATGCCAGTGCTGGCATTGCCTCATTATTTGGCTTGCAAATATTAATTAATGTTGGTGTGAACACTGGCTTGCTACCAACCAAAGGCTTAACCCTGCCATTTTACAGTTATGGCGGCAGTAGCCTTTTAATTTGCTGTGGCATGGTGGCCATTGTGATGCGTATTGCGTTTGAAAATCAGCAAAAAGACGCTGAAAAAGATTCGTCCAAGGAGGGTAAATATGCAGCCGCATAAAACTCTTCTAATTATGGCTGGTGGCACCGGTGGGCATGTTTTTCCTGCATTGGCCGTGGCCAAAGAAATGGCCAAAGACGGCTGGAATATTCACTGGTTAGGAACCGCCGCAGGCATTGAAAGCCGTTTGGTGCCAGAGGCCGGCTATCCTTTACATTGCCTTAACATTGCTGGAGTGCGTGGCAACGGTTTGGCTCGTTTGGTCGGCGCGCCGTTTAAAATTTTACGGGCCATTTTACAAGCTAAAAAAATCATTAAAAAAATAAAACCCAATGCAGTTTTGGGCTTTGGTGGTTATGCCACGGGGCCAGGTGGCGTGGCAGCAAAATTATCTGGCGTGCCGCTTTTAATTCATGAACAAAATGCCGTTGCTGGGTTAACGAATAAACTCTTAAGCCCAATGGCAAATGTAATTATGCAAGGCTTTCCAAACACACTGAAAAATGCCTTGTTTGTTGGCAATCCAGTGCGCGAAGAAGTTGCTCAAATTGCTGCGCCAGAAGTGCGCCTGCACGCATCGGGTAAATTAAAAGTGTTGGTTGTGGGGGGGAGTTTGGGTGCTAAAGCATTAAATGAAACCATTTTTACGGCCATGCAAATGCTGCCTGAAGAGGCGCGCCCAGAGCTTATGCATCAGGTTGGCAAAACTCACTTCGAGCTAATGCAGCAAAGCTATTCACAGGCTCAAATAGCTGCCCAGGTTTTGGCCTTTATTGATGATATGGCCAGCAGCTATGCGTGGGCCGATTTGGTTATTTGCCGTGCTGGAGCGCTTACCGTAGCCGAAATTGCAGCGGCAGGTTGTGCGGCGTTGTTTGTGCCATTTCCTCATGCAGTAGACGATCATCAAAGCGCGAACGCCCGCTATTTGGCCGATCAACAAGCCGCTTTGCTGGTTCAACAAAGTGCTTTAAATGCAGAAAAAATTATTCAACTGTGGCAGCACTATGCCGCACAGAAGCAAGAGTTATTGGCTATGGCCAGCAAGGCTCGCGGTCTTGCAATTAATACGGCAACCCAGGCCGTAGCTAATCAAGTAAAAGAGGTTTCTCGTGGTTAAAGATAATCATCCAAACGGCAACCATGCCATTCCTGAAATGCGTCGTATTCATCGCATTCATTTTGTGGGTATTGGCGGCTCTGGCATGTGTGGTATTGCCGAAGTTTTATTGAACCAAGGTTATCAAATTTCAGGTTCCGACTTGCGTGCTTCGGCGGTAACAGAGCGCCTTAAAAACTTAGGTGCCACTATTTTTATTGGCCATAAAGCAAGCAATATTGCAGGCGCCAATGCTTTGGTTGTATCCACGGCGGTCAATGCAGAAAACCCTGAATTATTGCATGCGCATGAATTGCGCATTCCCATTGTTCGCCGTGCTGAAATGCTGGCCGAATTAATGCGTTTTCGTCACGGTATTGCCGTTGCTGGCACGCATGGCAAAACCACTACCACCAGTATGGTTACATCGGTTTTGGCTCAAGCTAAATTAGATCCAACCTATGTCATTGGCGGTCGTTTAAATAGTGCTGGAACCAACGCTCATTTGGGAGCAAGTCGTTACTTAGTGGCGGAAGCCGATGAAAGTGATGCCTCTTTTCTGCACTTGCAGCCTATGGTTTCAATAGTCACTAATATTGATGCCGACCACATGAGCACTTATGGCGGCGACTTTGAAAAATTAAAACAAACCTTCATCGACTTTTTGCATAACTTGCCTTTTTACGGCTTGGCTGTGGTTTGTATTGATGACGAGGTAATTCGTGAATTGCTTCCTCGAATTGGCCGTCCCACTATTACTTATGGCTTTGCCGACGACGCCGATTATCGTGCCATTGATGTGCAACAAGACGGTTTAATTACTAACTTCACAGCCATTCGCCCAGAGCGTCCACCTCTGCATGTCAGCTTACGCATGCCTGGCAAACACAATGTGTTAAATGCTTTGGCGACCATTGCCGTGGCCGATGACGAGGGTGTGGAAGACCGCGATATTGTCGCGGCGCTTGAATCTTTTGCCGGTGTTGGCCGCCGCTTTACGGTGTTAGGTGAATATCCTGTTGCTAATAATTCGGTGATGTTGGTTGATGACTACGGCCATCATCCACGCGAAGTTGAAGTAACCATCGAAGCCATTCGTAAAGGTTTTCCTGAACGTCGCTTAGTCATGGTATTTCAACCTCATCGTTACACCCGTACTCGTGATTTGTATGAAAGCTTTGTTCGAGTTTTATCCACTGTCGATGTGTTAATTTTAATGGATGTTTATCCCGCAGGTGAAAAGCCTTTGGCCGGTGCCGATGGCCGAGCCTTAAGCGGAAGCATTCGCCAACGCGGTGATATTGATCCTATTTTTATTCAACGCGATGAAAGCATCGAAATTCCGTTAAAACGTATTTTAAAAGCTGGTGACTTGCTGCTTATGCAAGGTGCTGGCGATATTGGTTTATTAGCCCAGAAAACGGCTCAACAATTAACTCAATGGCTGGCTGAGGTAACACAATGAATGTCGCATCTTTAGGGAAAATCGCTGTATTAATGGGCGGCAATTCGGCTGAGCGCAGCGTTTCTTTGCGCAGTGGTAACGCAGTTTTTCAAGCGCTAAAAGGCGCCGGTGCCGATGTTGTTTGCCTAGATTTACAAAACAACGCCGTAGAACAACTACTGCAAGCCGATTTTGACTTGGCGTTTATAGCCATGCATGGCCGTGGTGGCGAAGACGGCACCATTCAAGGTGTGTTGGAATGGTTAGGCAAACCCTACACTGGCAGTGAAGTAATGGCATCGGCTTTGGCTATGGATAAATGGCGCACCAAGCTGATTTGGTCGGCCGCCGGATTGCCTACACCAGAAGCTTACCTGTTAGAAAACAATTCCAATTGGTTAGAGCTAATTGCGGCTTTGGGCCATGAAGCCATTGTTAAACCTGCGCGTGAAGGCTCCAGTATTGGCATGCGTAAAGTTCATAACTCACAAGAACTGCAAGAAAGCTATCAATACGCCAGCCAGTACGACGACTTTGTTTTGGCCGAACGCTGGATAACTGGCGCTGAATTTACCGTTGCTATTGTTAATGGCCGCGCTTTACCGCCAATTCAATTAAAAACCACGCACGAATTTTACGATTACGACGCCAAATATCAGGCAAACGATACCCAATATTTATTACCCTGTGGCCTAACCGAAAGCAAAGTAGCAGAGCTGCAAGCAATCGCGCTGCAAGCTTTCCATGTGCTTGGCTGTAAAGGCTGGGGGCGTATTGATGTAATGCAAGACAAACAAGAAAACTTTTGGTTGCTGGAAGCTAACACTGCCCCAGGCATGACCGATCACAGCTTGGTTCCCATGGCTGCCAAAGCAGAGGGTTTAAGCTTTACCGATTTAGTTTGTGAATTATTAAGCGAGGCCAAGGAGCGTCGCAATGGCTAAAAAAAAGCCAGAGCCGCCAAGAGGGGCAACGCCATTACCGAAGCGTAAAGAAAAGCGCCAATGGCAGTTTAAATTTCCAAAAATTACGCTGCCCAGCGTGCGTATTTCTTGGATAAAACTTGGCGTTTTTTCGGCAACGGTGGCGGTCGCATTTTTACTGTCTTACCTTGGCTACTATTTGTATCGAAGCTGGCCAATTGAACAGCTTGAAATATCCGGCAATTTGAAGGTGTGGACGCCAGGCCAAATTTCGCAAAAATTGGATTGGCTACGATCAGAAAGTTTTGCTTCAGTGGACGTTGAATTGGTGCACCAACAAATTCAAAATTTACCCTTGGTAAAAGAGGTTTTAGTACGCAAACGTTGGCCCAATCTTATTGAAGTTTATGTTAACGAAGATGAGCCACTGGCATTATGGAATGGCGAGTTTTTGTTAGGCAGTAATGGCAAGCTCAGCCTGAAACCAGAAGAGCTTAAGCTTGATACTTTACTGGAAGTTGAAGGGGATGCTAATCAAACTGCCAAAGTTATTCAGTTTATAGCAGATGCCAACCGTGCTCTTGGCAAAACGGGTGTTAGTTTGAAACGAATTAAAATTTCAACCATTGGCTCTGTACAAGCAACGCTAAGCAATAATTGGGTGGCAGAATTTGGCCGGCAAAACACAGACAAACGTCTAATGCAATTAGGGCGAGTTTTATCTGCTTTGCCCTCTGAAAAAGTAGCAAAAATAGATTTACGATATGGTAAGGGCGCAGCCATTAGCTGGCGTCAACAGGAGAAAAGTTAATGACCGCAGTACAACATAAAAAGATGCTAGTTGGTTTGGATATCGGCACATCCAAAATAGTCTGCATCGTCGGTGAACTAAACAGTGGCGGTGGTATTGAAATTGTTGGCCTTGGATCGCACCCAAGTCGTGGTCTAAAAAAAGGCGTTGTGGTGAATATCGAATCCACCGTGCAGTCAATTAAACGCGCAGTTGAAGATGCTGAATTAATGGCTGGTGTGCGCATTCATTCTGTTTACGCAGGCGTTGCTGGAAGCCACATTCAATCCATGAGCTCCAACGGCATAGTGGCGGTGCGCGACCGAGAAATAACCGAGCTGGATATCGAACGTGTTATTGATGCCGCACAAGCCGTAGCTATTCCACAAGATCAGCGAATTTTGCATGTTTTACCGCAAGAATTTGTGGTGGATAAGCAAGAAGGGATTAAAGAGCCAGTGGGTATGTCGGGCGTGCGCCTAGAAGCAAAAGTTCACTTGGTAACTGGAGCTGTCAACGCTATTCAAAATATCGAACGTTGTGTGCAGCGCTGCGATTTGCACATTGACGATATTATTTTGGAACAACTGGCATCAAGTTATGCCGTTTTAACCGAAGACGAGCGCGAATTAGGTGTTTGCTTAGTTGATATTGGTGGCGGCACCACAGATATTGCAATTTTTATCGACGGCGCCATAGCCTACACCAGCGTAATTCCAATCGCCGGTGATCAAGTGACCAACGATATTGCCATGGCACTGCGCACTCCAACTCAACACGCTGAAGCGATTAAAACTAAATACGCTTGCGCACTGATGCAATTGGCCAGATCGGATGAAACAATCAAAGTGCCTAGCGTTGGCGATCGTCCTGCCAGAGATTTGTCTCGCCAATCGTTGGCCGAGGTGGTCGAGCCACGCTATGAAGAATTATTTTCACTGATTCAAAATGAAATTAAACGCAGTGGTTTTGAAGATTTAATCGCTGCAGGTGTGGTGTTAACAGGTGGCACCGCCAAGATGGAAGGCGCGGTTGAATTAGCCGAAGAAATTTTCCATGTGCCTGTTCGTTTGGCTCGTCCAATTGGTGTAAATGGTTTAACCGATGTTATTAATAATCCCATCTATTCCACCGCCGTTGGTCTACTTTTATATGCAGCGAAACAGCCAAATAATATAAACAAAAACCAAACGCCAGAAATTGCCAAAAAAAGTAAAATTTCATCCATAAAAGATTGGATTAAAAACAATTTTTAAGATTAAATAATAACCAATAAAAGCGGGGAAGATGCTATGTCTGAAAATAGAGAAGGGGATATGTTCGAACTAGCCGATGATCTGCAGCAATCTGCAGTAATAAAAGTAATAGGCGTGGGCGGTGGCGGCGGTAACGCTGTTAAGCACATGCTTGATAATAACGTAGAAGGTGTTGACTTTGTTTGTGCCAATACAGATGCACAAGCATTACGCAATATTTCTGCTCGTTCTGTCATTCAACTGGGTAATGACTTAACCAAAGGTTTGGGCGCAGGCGCCAATCCAGAAGTGGGCCGTCAGGCTGCCTTAGAAGATCGCGAGCGTATCGCTGAAACTCTAAAAGGCGCAGACATGGTCTTTATTACCGCTGGTATGGGCGGTGGTACTGGTACTGGTGCGGCCCCAGTAGTGGCTGAAGTTGCCAAAGAGCTTGGCATTTTAACTGTGGCTGTTGTCACCAAACCTTTTGCTTTTGAAGGCAAAAAGCGCATGGCTTCTGCTGAAATGGGATTGAAGCAGTTGGCAGAACATGTTGATTCCTTAATTACCATTCCAAACGAAAAACTGATGTCTGTGCTTGGTAAAAACATCAAGCTTACCGCTGCCTTTGAAGAAGCCAACAATGTGCTACAAGGTGCAGTACAAGGCATCGCAGATTTGATTACCAATCCTGGCATGATTAACGTCGACTTTGCCGACGTGCGCACTGTTATGTCTGAAATGGGCTTGGCCATGATGGGTACAGGTACGGCTCGTGGTGAAGACCGTGCTCGTGAAGCGGCTGAGCTGGCTATTAAAAGCCCACTACTTGAAGACGTCGATCTGCGTGGTGCTCGTGGTATTTTGGTTAACGTTACTGCTGGTTTTGATTTGTCTTTGGGCGAGTTTAACGAAGTGGGTGAATTGGTTGGCGAATACGCCTCTGAAAACGCCACTGTGGTGGTAGGTACTGTAATTGATCCTGAAATGAGCGATGAATTGCGTGTTACTGTTGTTGCCACTGGCCTAAGTAATGCTTCTGCAGCGGCAAAACAAGTGGAACAAAAACCAACAAAAGTAGTCGATAACACTGTTCCAAAATCTGATGAGGCACCAGATTATCGTGAATATGAGCGTTCTCCATTAACTCGCCGTGCGGGTAATACAGCTCACAAACTCGATGAATCTTTGGCTCCCGATTCAAACTATTTGGATATTCCAGCGTTTTTACGACGCCAAGCTGATTAAAGAATGCGCAGTAGCGCATTCTATATTTGCTGTTATAATGCGCGCCTTGTAAATTTGTATGTTTTTTGTTCAGGTAGCTAGGTTGATTTAAGATGATCTCTCAACGCACGCTAAAAAATGTGATTCGAGCCACGGGAGTAGGGCTTCATTCTGGAGAAAAGGTTTTTCTCACTTTAAAGCCCGCTGCACCTAATAGCGGAATTGTGTTTCGTCGTGTTGATTTAAATCCCGTCGTAGACATCCCAGCTCATGCTCTTAATGTTGGTGAAACAACCTTATCAACCACGCTGGTATCTGGTGGTGCACGAGTTGATACCGTTGAACATTTGCTTTCAGCTATGGCTGGCTTGGGCATTGATAACGCGATTATCGAAGTGAGTGCGCAAGAAGTGCCTATCATGGATGGAAGTTCAGGCCCCTTCGTCTTCTTGCTGCAATCCGCTGGTATCGTGGAACAAGACGTGCCTAAGCGCTTTATTCGTATTAAGCGTAAAATTGAAATTAAAGATGGCGACAAATCAGCAACCTTTATTCCATACAATGGCTTTAAAGTGAGCTTTGAAATCGACTTCGATCATCCCGTTTTGCGCCAAAGCGTGCAAAAAGCCAGTTTAGATTTTTCTTCTACTTCCTATGTTAAAGAAGTAAGCCGCGCGCGTACTTTTGGTTTTACCAAAGATATTGAATACATGCGCTCGAAAAACCTTGCGCTGGGTGGCAGCGTAAAAAACGCCATTGTTGTTGATGACTTTCGAGTTCTAAACGAAGAAGGGTTACGCTACGACGATGAGTTCGTAAAACATAAAATTCTCGATGCCGTTGGCGATTTGTACTTACTAGGCCACAGCCTAATTGGTGAGTACATTGGCTACAAATCAGGTCACGGATTAAATAATGCACTGTTAAGAGAGCTTATTAATCAGCCCGATGCATGGGAATTTGTCGAATACAAAGACGATGCCTCCCCTATTGCTTACATGCGACCAGCAGCAGGTTAACGAAATATTACATAATTTAGATTGTGAATCTAAGTTTCAAAGCCATACTACTGTTATGGCTTTGCTTTTTTAGAGGTGATGGATTCAACTTCCATTAAATAGCGATGAACATCATAGTAGTAGGACAGCGTCATGGTGAGTCAAAGACTTACACTCTTAGTGCATCAGCACGAGTGTTTCTCTTTGGTTTTCTGTTTGCCTTGCCTTTTGCTATTGGCGCATCTGGCTATTGGCTGGCCCAACATCTTGCCGATGAAGGCATCTTTGATCCAAATACAGCAAAGGCGTGGGAAGAAGATCTATCTCTCCAGCGTCAAGAGCTGCAAAAAATCCGCAAACAAACCGACCAAGAACTCGAAGCCTTAACTCTGAAGCTAGCAGAATTACAAGGCAAGCTGATGCGCATTGATGCCTTAGGTGAGCGCTTGGTGGAAGTGGCCAATCTCTCTTCTGATGAATTCGACTTTAACGTGCAACCCGCTGTAGGGGGGCCGCAAGGCATGCTCGGTGAAGCCTATCAAGCACCTGAGATTAATCAGGTTTTAGATGGATTAGCCGAACGTATTAACAGCCGCGAGCAACAGCTTGAAGTGCTTGATAACCTTTTGGCTTCAAACAAAATTAGCTCGGATACCTTCGTTGCAGGTCGTCCTATTGGCAAGGGTTGGATGTCATCTCGCTATGGTCAACGTACCGACCCTTTCACTGGCCGTTTAGCCTGGCATGCAGGTGTTGACTTTGCTGGTAAGCAAGGCTCCGAAATCATGGCGGTTGCCTCTGGTGTTGTTACTTGGTCGGCTCCACGCTATGGCTATGGCGATATGGTTGAAATTAACCATGGCAATGGCTACAAAACTCGTTACGCTCATGCTGAGACGTTAAAAGTTGCCGTGGGAGACATTGTTCGCAAAGGCGATGTGATTGCCTTAATGGGCAGCACTGGCCGTTCAACTGGGCCTCATGTGCACTTTGAAGTGTATAAGAATGGCCGCTCTGTCGATCCTGCAAGCTATATCCACCGCCGTCCTCGATAATTTATTGACCAATCACTTGTGTTAAGCACGCTATATCAGTAGGCTTTTGCGCCCTGATACGCATACTAGTAATTGTTCCTTGGAAACAACAAATTCATGATTGGAAATATAATTAGCTCTATTTTTGGTAGTAAAAATACTCGAGAACTCAAGCGAATGGGCAAAGTTGTTGCTCAAATCAACAAACTAGAAAGCTCTATACAATCCTTATCGAATGCCGATTTGCAGGCCAAGACAGCAGAATTTAAGGGCCGCATAGCCGCAGGAGAAAGCCTCAATAAAATACTTCCTGAAGCCTTTGCGGTTTGCCGAGAAGCCAGCTTGCGTATTATGGGCATGCGCCATTTTGATGTGCAGTTAATTGGTGGCATGACTCTACATGAAGGTCGTATTGCCGAAATGCGAACGGGTGAAGGTAAAACCTTAGTGGCGACCTTGCCAACCTACTTAAACGCATTAACAGGCAAAAGCGTTCATGTGGTAACTGTGAACGACTACTTGGCCACTCGTGATGCTAAATGGATGGAACCCTTATACAACTTTTTGGGTTTAACCGTGGGCATTGTTGTTCCAGGGCAGTCAACCGAAGAAAAGCGTCAAAGCTATCAGGCTGATATTGTTTATGGCACCAATAACGAATTTGGCTTTGACTATCTGCGTGACAACATGGCCTTTTCGCTGCAAGACAAAGTACAGCGTGACCTGAGCTATGCCATTGTCGACGAAGTAGATTCTATTTTAATTGACGAAGCTCGCACCCCTTTAATTATCTCCGGGCCTGCAGAAGACAGTTCTGAAACCTATCGAATCGTCAATAAAATTGCGCCCAAACTAGAACGAGGCAAAGAACCAGAAGATAAAGATGCACCACAAGAAGGTGACTTCTTCGTCGATGAAAAAAGCCGCAATGTCGAGCTAACCGAGCAAGGTCACGAAAAAGTAGAAGAGCTGCTGATAGAAGCTGGCCTGCTAAAAGAAGGTGAAAGCCTTTACTCTTCAACCAACCTCTCTTTAATGCACCATGTGTTGGCGGCTTTGCGCGCTCATGCTGTGTATCAAAAAAATATTGATTACATCATTCAAAATGGCCAAGTAGTTATTGTTGATGAGCATACTGGCCGTACCATGCAAGGCCGCCGCTGGAGTGATGGTTTGCACCAAGCGATCGAAGCCAAAGAGGGCGTTCAAATTCAGCTAGAAAGCCAAACCCTAGCTTCAACCACCTTCCAAAACTACTTCCGCTTGTATTCTAAGCTTGCTGGCATGACGGGTACTGCCGACACCGAAGCCTTTGAATTTCAACAAATTTATGGCTTGGATGTGGTAGTTATTCCAACCAACCGCCCAATTAAGCGTATTGATTTCAATGATGTGGTCTATGCCACTTCGAAAGAAAAATACGATGCCGTAGTTGAAGAAGTTCGCACTGTTATGAACACTGGCCGCCCAGTGTTGGTGGGTACTGCTTCTATTGAGTCTTCTGAATACGTTTCTTCGTTGTTAACCAAAGCCAAGATTCCACACAACGTCTTAAACGCCAAGGAAAACGCGCGTGAGGCCGACATTATTGCCGAAGCAGGCCGTGCTGGCATGGTGACCATTGCCACTAACATGGCTGGTCGTGGCACCGACATTATGCTTGGCGGCAAATGGGAGGCCGAAGTGGCCTCGTTAGAAAATCCCACTGAAGCGCAAATTGAGGCCATTAAAGCAGACTGGCAAGTGCGCCACGAGGCGGTACTAGCAGCAGGTGGTTTGCATATTATTGGCACCGAACGCCATGAATCGCGCCGTATCGACAACCAATTGCGTGGTCGCGCTGGTCGCCAAGGCGACGCCGGTTCCTCGCGTTTCTTCTTATCACTTGAAGACAACCTCATGCGTATTTTTATGTCGGATCGCATGCGTGCCATGATGCGTGCACTAGGCATGAAAGATGGCGAGTCCATCGAGCATAAAATGGTGTCTAACGCGGTTGAAAAAGCTCAACGTAAAGTAGAAGGGCGTAACTTTGACATTCGTAAAAACTTACTTGAATACGATGACGTTGCTAACGATCAGCGTAAGGTTATTTACAACCAACGTAATGACCTTATGGCCATGGAAAATATTTCGCACATCATCACCAGCATCCGCTCAGATGTGATTAATGATGTGATTGCCACTCACATTCCTCATGCATCCACCGAAGATAACTGGGATATCAAAGGGTTAGAAGAAGAAATTCAAACCAGCTTTGATGCGCAACTGCCCATTGCTCAGTGGTTAAAAGGCGAAGGCGGTGAAAAAGTTTTTGAAGAAGAATTGCACACGAAAGTAGTGGCTGAAATACAGGCTATTTATGACCGCAAAGCAGAGTTGGCTGGTGTTGAAGTGATGCAACAGTTTGAAAAGCAAGTGATGCTGCAAGTGCTCGACAACCTTTGGAAAGAGCACTTGGCTACTATGGATTACTTACGCCAAGGCATTCACTTGCGTGGCTATGGTCAGAAAAATCCAAAACAAGAATACAAGCGCGAGTCGTTCCATTTATTTGAAGACTTATTGAATAACATTAAGCGCGACACCATTCGTATTCTGTCGCATGTAAAAGTGCGCACCGAAGAAGAAGTACAGCAAATGGAAGCAGAGCGCCGCGCTCAAGCAGAAGCTATGGCACAACGCGCTCAATATCAGCATGGTAACGCTGAGCAAGAAAACCAGACAGAAGGCCAAAATGCTGCGGCTCAACCCTTTGTGCGTGACGGAGATAAGGTTGGTCGTAACGATCCTTGCCCTTGTGGTTCAGGTAAAAAATACAAACATTGTCATGGCTCGATAGCCTGAGGCGACTGAAAGAAAATGGCTGTTAATTTCACTGTTCTTGAAGAGTTTAAAGCAGTTAAAGGTTTACGCTTAGGGATAGCCCAAGCGCATGTGCGTTATCCTAACCGAGATGACCTAGTTATTATTGAATTAGCCGAGGGCAGCAAGGTTGCAGGGGTGTTTACCACCAATGCATTCTGTGCTGCGCCGGTACAAATTTCGAAAGAGCATTTACGCCAAGCTTCCCCTCGCTATTTATTAATCAATACCGGTAATGCCAACGCGGGTACTGGTAAAGCAGGTGTTGCTAACGCAGTGGCGAGCTGTGAAATGCTGGCACAGCAAACTGGCGTTGCAGCCAAAGAGGTTTTACCCTTTTCAACGGGCGTGATTGGTGAGCCATTAAATATGCAAGCTTTCGAGCGTGGTATTCCTGCGGCGCTGGAAAACTTAAGCACCGATAACTGGGCGCGCGCTGCCAAAGGCATTATGACCACCGACACCCTGCCAAAAGGTTACAGCAAAAGTTTTGCCTTAGGGGGCAAAGAAGTTGTGATTACCGGCATCTCTAAAGGTGCAGGGATGATTATGCCAAACATGGCCACCATGCTGGGCTATATCGCCACCGATGCTGGAGTGAAGCAAGATATTCTACAAAGTTGGTGTAAAGAGCTTGCCGATTGTTCATTTAACCGTGTAACCGTTGATGGCGATACATCGACCAACGATTCGTGCATGCTGATTGCCACGGGCCAGGCTGGCGTACAAATTGACGATGCCAATAGCACAGAGGCTCAGGCTTTATTTGCCGAATTAAAAGCTGCATTTTTGCACTTAGCTCAAGCCATTGTTCGCGACGGCGAAGGTGCCACCAAATTTATTACCATTAAAGTGAGCGGCGCGGCCAGTCAAAAAGAAGCCTTGGATGTGGCTTATACCGTAGCGCACTCGCCTTTAGTTAAAACCGCTATGTACGCATCCGATGCCAACTGGGGGCGCATTTTAGCCGCAGTAGGGCGCAGTGGTGTGCAGAATTTCGATCTTGAAAAAGTGCAAATCCACTTAGATGCCGTACAA
Organism: Venatoribacter sp.; assembly: GCA_049277875.1. Lineage (GTDB taxonomy): Bacteria > Pseudomonadota > Gammaproteobacteria > Pseudomonadales > Oceanobacteraceae > Venatoribacter. Next base: position 5,329 of record JBASZG010000062.1, on the reverse strand, counting down.
ATTGTTGAAAATGGTGGCCGCTGTGATACCTACACTGAAGCATCTGGTGCAGCAGTGTTAGCTAATGCAGAATTTACCATTGGCATCGAGCTTGGGCGCGGAGCTTTCGGTGAATCTTTATGGACTTGTGACTTTTCGCACGACTACGTCACCATCAACGCCAACTATCGCTCTTAATGGAAAGTGTTAATGTAGCCGTTGGTGTGCTGGTTTGGGGCGAGCAGGTGCTTATTGCACTGCGCCCTAAACATAAGCATCAAGGCGGTCTGTGGGAATTTCCCGGCGGTAAGGTTGAAACCAGCGAATCGGTTATTCGCGCATTACTGCGTGAATTTATGGAAGAAGTTGGGCTAGACCTTACCCAGGTTATGGTGCAACCCTTTTTAAATATTCCTTTTACCTATCCCGATAAAAACGTCTTATTGGAGGTTTTTTGGTTGGAAGTAAATGATGCCTTGGCAATGCAAGCTAAAGGTTTAGAAGGGCAAGAAATTCGTTGGGTAAAACACAGCGAGCTAGATCACTACCATTTCCCTGAAGCCAATCGCGTTATTGTCGAGGCTATTAGGCAGCGTTTTAGCGAAGAGCAAAAAACGGCAAAATAAAAAATCCTAATATCACTGCCAGCGCAATAAGCATTAAAGCAACGCGGACGGGCTGCTGCGCGGCGTTTTGCCAGAAGCTGGGTGCGTTGGCGTAAAGCTCTTGAATGCGCTGGCGTCGTTCTATTTGATATTGATCCAGCAAGGCTCTGGCTTGAGCGTAATCTTCCTCATTGGTTAGCCAAATGGCGGCTAAAGAAATACGCCAGCGCCCTTGGCTGGTTTCATAGAAAGCAATGTTGGCCGCACCGAGTAAATCTCGCACCTCTTGGGCTTCGTCTTCTTCAACTTGATTCAAGCGATACAGCAATTTAGCCATAATTTCTTTTTCTCAGAATGAACGCCGCCAGTAAAATCAAGGCGCTAAACAGATGCAAGGGCCACAAGCCAAACCGCATAAATGGCGTGCTGCCTTGGCGCATTTCGGCGTTGCCAGTTAGGGTGTCGCGCACGTCATAGGGTAGGCGCGCTATAATCTGGCCTTTGTTGTTCACCAAGGCTGTTATTCCTGTGTTGGTTGCGCGTAACAGATAGCGGCCGGTTTCTAAGGCTCGCATCTGTGCTAATGCCATGTGCTGTTTAGGGCCAAGCGAATCACCAAACCAAGCATCATTGCTCACCGTGATTAGCAGGTCTGCATGGGCCGCCATGCTGGCTACCTGCTCGCTATAAGCAATTTCATAGCAGATAAAGGGGGCCACTAGGTAAAGCGAGTTGGCTTTATTTACCTTCAGCAAGGCTTGGTTGGCATCACCCGCTTTAAAGCTTGACATCTCTAAATCGAAAAAGGGCAGCAAGCCACGAATTTGCGTTTCAAACGGCACAAACTCGCCAAAGGGCACAAGCTTTTGTTTGTGGTATAAGCCTTCGCCGTTACCAAAAGCCGTGATGCTATTGTGAAATTCGCCATAAAATTGGTGGCCGCGTGGGTAGCGGTAGGCAATACCTGTTATCACCGTGCTTTGATGCTCTTTGGCTTCGTCGGCAATATTCAGCATGTAGGGCTTGAACTGATCGTACAGCAGAGTAACCGCAGTTTCGGGCCAAAGAATCAAATCGCTGTCCCAATGTTTTGCTGTTTGTTGATAGTAATTGGCGATGGTCGGTTTGGCTATGCTGGGCAGCCATTTATCTTTTTGTGCCACATTTCCTTGCACCGCACTAACGGTTAATTCACCAACTTTTTCAGTCCAGTCAAGGTTTTGCAAATAAGCGCCAAAAGGCCAAAACAGCAATAAGGTAAGGTAGGCATAATGCTTAGTTTGCACCGCCTGCCAGATAACCGTGATGGTAAGCACCACTAACATAGACAGACCATAGCTGCTGATAAGTGGAGCGTAGCCCGATAACCAGCTAAATAAATGAGCATCACCAGCAAATAACCACGGAAAGCCCGTGAGTAAGTGCCCACGCACCCATTCACTAAAAAACCAAAACACGGGTAACGTTAGCCAAGCCAGAGTGTGCCCGAAAACAGCTTGGCGCAGGGCGAATACGGAGGCAGGAATCAATGCTAAGAACATGGCAAACAGCACAACGGCCAAAGCCGCAAGCGGCATAGGAGTGCCACCAAAACGCTGCATGCTGACATAAATCCAAGAAACACCCACCAAAAATTGGCCAGTGCTGTAAAGCCAACTGTGAAGGAATGCTTGTTTGCCGCTATGGGCTTGCCTTAGGCCATACACCAAGCCAGTAAGACTAACTAAACCAAGTGGCCAGTAAAAGAAGGGAGCTAACGCTAGGGGAAATAGGCAACCGCTTAAAAAAAGTAGAATGGGCAAAAACCATTTTTTCATTCTTATTATCTCTGTTTTGCCCAAATGATTAGCTCTCGTTTGCCTGAACCTCAAGCAAACCTAATTGGCGGCCTGTGCTTTGTAAAACTTTAAACTGCCAGCCATCAATGTTGATGCTTTCATTGGCTTCAGGAATGCGGCCAAAATAATGCATTACAATGCCGCCAATGGTATCAAACTCGTCATCGGAAAAGCTGGCTGAAAAATGCTGATTAAAGTCTTCTACAGGGGTGAGTGCATTGACGATAGCTACGCCGCCATTTAAGTCGCGGATTAGGCTTTCTTCTTCTGGGTCGTATTCGTCTTTAATATCGCCAACAATTTGCTCTAGCACGTCTTCAATAGTAACTAGACCAGCAATGCCGCCGAACTCATCGACTACAATCGCCATGTGGTTGCGTTTGGCGCGAAACTCATGCAGTAGCACGTTTAGACGTTTGCTTTCAGGCACAAAGCTGGGCGGGCGCATAATATCTTCGAGTTTTAGGCCATCGGTGGTTGAGCTAAGCACTAAGGGCAGCAAATCTTTAACTAACAAAAGGCCAACGACATCGTTTAAATCTTCGCCACCCATGACTGGGATGCGAGAATGAGCTGCATTGACTAAACGAGGTAGATATTCTTCGATGGGATCATCAATATTGATTGTAACCATCTGTGAGCGTGACACCATTATGTCACGTACTTGCATTTCAGAGACTTGCAAGGCACCTTCGAGCAAGGCCAAAGTATCGCCATCAACAATACTGCGCTCGGCCGCTTCACGAATTATATCTTGGATATCTTGACGGCTTTGTGGGTCGTCGGAGAAAAGGTCGGTGAGTTTTTCCAGCCAACTGCGTGGCTGGTTCGTTCGCTCGTCGCTCATGATTCCTCGTCATCAAGGTAAGGGTCGGGAAATCCTAGCTTGGCCAGTATTTGGCGCTCTAGGTTTTCCATTATTTCTGCTTCGTCGTCCTTTATATGGTCGAAACCTAATAAATGCAAGCTGCCGTGTACCACCATGTGCGCCCAATGGGCTTGCAGGGCTTTGTTTTGTTCTTTGGCTTCTTGTTCTACTACAGGTACGCAAATCACTAAATCGCCTACCAGTTCAATAGGAACTTCGGGGGGGCATTCAAAAGGGAAAGAAAGTACATTAGTGGGCTTGTCCTTGCCACGATACTCAAAATTAAGCTCTTGGCTTTCTTCTGCTTGCACCAAGCGAATGGTCATTTCGGGTTCGGCAAAGTTACAGCGGCTTTCTAAGGCCGTGTTGGCCCAAAGGCTAAGTTCTGCTTCGCTGGGTAAATAACCTTGATAGCCCTCTAGCTCATCGGCCAGTTGGAGGTCTAGAATTAGGCTCATTCTTTACCTTCTGTTTTGTGTGCCTGCTGAGCACTGTCAAAGCGATCATAGGCTTCGACTATGCGCTGAACTAAGGGGTGGCGCACGACGTCGGCGCTGGTAAAGCGGGTGATGCCAATGCCATCAACACCGTCCAACACTTCCAAACCATGTTTTAAACCAGAGTAAACACCACGTGGTAAGTCTACTTGGGTAATGTCGCCTGTAATAACCGCCTTAGAACCAAAGCCAATACGAGTTAAGAACATTTTCATTTGTTCTTTAGTGGTGTTTTGCGATTCGTCCAAAATCACAAAGCTGTGGCTTAAGGTGCGGCCACGCATATAGGCTAAAGGTGCAATTTCGATGATGTTGCGTTCTTGAAAGCGCGCTACTTTTTCAAAGCCCAACATTTCGTACAGCGCGTCGTAGAGTGGACGCAAATAAGGGTCGATTTTTTGGGCTAAATCACCGGGTAAAAAGCCCAGTTTTTCGCCGGCTTCAACGGCGGGGCGCACCAGTAAAATGCGTTTTACTTCGTTGCGTTGTAACGCTTCTACGGCGGCAGCAACGGCTAGGTAAGTTTTACCTGTACCTGCAGGGCCAATACCAAAATTAATATCAAACTCGCGGATACGCTCTAGGTAACTGAGTTGGTGCGGGCCGCGTGCTTTGATGCTGGCTTGAGGGGTGTTAATTAAACCTGCGTCGTAACCATTATGGCGGATAGGCGGCTCTGTGCTGCCTTCTTCTTGTAAGAAAAGCTGAATTAACTCTGGGGTAATCACTGTGCCTTTGGCCGTTTCAGCGTATAAGCGTTTTAGGAGTAGCTCGGCGCGCTGTGCCATTTTAAGCGAGCCTTCCAGCGTGAACTGGTTGCCTCGGCTGTAAATTTCTAAATTAAAGCTTTCGGCAATCTGTTCGATATGGCTGTTGTAATGACCGCAAAGATTGGCCAAGCGTTTGGCGTCATCGGGTTCCAGTTGCAAGCTGATGCTGTGAGCGTTGGCCATCTTGCTGGGGGTGCTGGGGGAAGTTTGCAATGAAATCTGAACCTCAATAAGCTAATTCTGGGTTGAGGACGGTACCGCGCAAGCTGTTGGTGTAGGCGGCGTCGATGCGTACTTTAACGAACTTGCCAACTAGGCTGTGATCGTCGAATTTAAAGTTAACCACGCGGTTGTTTTCGGTGCGGCCTTGCAGCTCGCCGGGGTCTTTGCGTGAAACGCCAGTCACTAAAATAGTTTCTTCACGGCCCACCATTTGGCGGCTAATAAGCTGTGCTTGGTTGTTAATTTGCGCCTGCAAAATATCCAAGCGAGCTTTTTTAATTTCTTCGGAGGTGTCGTCGTCTAATAAGGCGGCAGGTGTGCCTGGGCGGGCGCTGTAAACAAAGCTGTAAGAAGTGTCGTAACCAATGCGTTTAATAAGTGCCATAGTGTCGTTAAATTCTTCTTAGGTTTCACCAGGGAAGCCCACAATAAAGTCAGACGAGAACGAAATATCAGGGCGCAATGCACGCACACGCTCAAGAATATCAATGTAATAATCGACTTCGTGGTTGCGTTTCATGGCCGCCAAAATACGGTTGGAACCGCTTTG
>JBASZG010000061.1:0-1532 GCA_049277875.1 Venatoribacter sp. | reverse complement strand
CAGCTAATTCTTCAATATTGTTTAGCCATTGGTTAAACAGCTCACATTTTTCACGCATAGTAGTTAGCCCCACTTCTAATGCCGCCAAGCTTCCCATAAGTGGTTTTTCGTAACCAGGAATCAAACTTTCTATGCGCTTACTGGGGGCAGTCTGTGGGCTGTCGTTGATATACTCTGGTGTTGGAAATGAGCTGGTTATCTGGCTTAGCTTTGGCTCTAAATCAACACGACCTACGCCACTAGCAAACGCAACTGGACTGCTAAACAGCAAAGCTTCAAACTCATACATTTGCACATAAGGGATAAAGCGGCGTAGTGCATTTTCTCCAACAAAGCCTTCTAATGCTTGGTGCATGGCTTGCTGCACTGTTTGTGCTTTTTCGGGCACTTGTGTAAGCGAGCTTGCAGCTTGCTTACCAGGAAAAGAAGCAGGCAATCCATAGAAATCAAAAAAAGTAGTGCAGTAACAACTCGAATCACCTAACAAGCGGTTGCGTACATCCGTTTGTAAGCGTTCTATTTTAAAGTTGCCACCTTTATGGCCTGGCTTACCGACCAGTGAAGGCAGTAAAAAAATACCTTTTGGCATAAACACAGGCGCGAGTAGCTCGTTTACAAAGGTTTCTTCGGTTTGGCCTTCACAAATGACATGAACACGAATCATTATGATGGCCTCCCGCCAAGAATATTCTTCTGCCAAAGCTCACCGACTGTGTAATCTTCAAGCCAAGCGTCAAAATCCTTTTCATCTAAACGTTTGAAAACGGTATCACCCAATTCTCGATCCACAACGATTAAATCTTCAATTTCAAACTCATTTACCAAAGGCACAGACTGAGTAGATACAATCACCTGCATACGTTTAGAAGCTGAACGCAGTAGTGCTCCCAGCAAGGTAATGGCATAAGGGTGTAAGCCAAGTTCTGGCTCATCAATAATAATGGTTGACGGCGGCTCAGGCTGAAGTAGCGCAGTAACCAGACAAATAAAGCGAATAGAGCCGTCTGATAACTGACTAGGCCATAGCACATAATCGCTGTTCTTTTGCTGCCACTGCAGGTTCACCTGCTCTTCCTGAGTAGGCATAGTGCGAGGTTTAAATACAAATTTATCAAAAATAGGAATACCCAGACGCACCGTACGCTGGATTTCCTCTAAGACATCAGGATGCTCTTGCGATAAACGATATAGATAAGCAGCTAGGTTTGAAGCATCAGAGCGTAAAAATTCATTATCATGCACTGCACCCCAACGCTTCATGCCTGCAGTAACGCTGGTATCGTGGAAGTGGAAGACTTTCCAGCTAGAAATAATGTCGTAACAAAACTTAGCAACATTACCTACGAAAACACTGTCTACTGACTCTTTCAGTAGTGATTCTGATCTACCCGCTTCAAAATTCAGCTTACCAACATCCGATGTTGTCTCATCAAAATACAGTGCTTCTAATGAAAATATAAAGCCACTATCAACTGTTGGCTCCAGTTGGAATCTGTACTCATTTTTTCCAAAATGAATGCTACTTGCCAGCT
>JBASZG010000060.1:0-2256 GCA_049277875.1 Venatoribacter sp. | reverse complement strand
AGTTATCTCACCAACACGCCGTGAATACATCCCTGTAGGCTCCCATGCGCCATCCTTGGCGCATAGGGTTGGTTTAACAACCACCCAAACCGCCCGCCCGCAAGCGCTAGACCATTAGCTCTAGTCTCCAACACATCAACCTCACTTCAGATACGCCATCATGACCTCTCTAAAAGACCTTGAACAACACGATAGCTTTATTGGCCGCCACTTAGCTTCTAATGGTGCTGGCCCCACTGCTGCAGAAGAGTCCAAATTACTGGCGACTCTTGGCGTCGCTTCATTAGAAGCATTAACCAAAGAGATTGTGCCGACAGCAATTTTGCGTGAGCCATTTTTAACTCGTGAACCGATGAGCGAGTTTGCCGCCACCAATTATCTAAAAAACATTGCCTCTAAAAACCAAGTGTTTAAAAGCTACATTGGCTTGGGCTATCACGATGTGATTATGCCTGCAGTAATTCAGCGCAATGTGTTGGAAAACCCTGGTTGGTACACCGCTTACACGCCTTATCAGCCAGAGATTTCTCAAGGTCGCTTAGAAGCCATTTTGAACTTCCAACAAATGGTGCTCGACATGACCGGCATGGAGCTAACCAACGCTTCATTGCTCGATGAAGGCACCGCCGCCGCCGAAGCCATGGCGATGGCTAAGCGCAGTGTTCGTAAAAACAAAAGTAATGTGTTTTTTGTGGATGAAAACTGCCTACCACAAACCCTTGATGTGGTAAAAACCCGTGCTTACGGTTTTGGTTGGGACGTGATTGTCGATAAAGCCGATGAGGTGCTGAACCACGATGTCTTTGGCGCGCTGTTCCAATACCCAGGCAAAAACGGTGAGGTGCGTGATTTCACCGATTTGATTGCTGCCCTGCATGAAAAAGATGCCTTGGCTGCCGTCGCCACCGACTTAATGGCCTTAGTAAAATTAAAAGCGCCTGCTGAAATGGGCGCAGATATGGTGTTTGGTAACGCTCAGCATTTTGGCGTACCCATGGGCTTTGGTGGCCCACATGCCGCCTTCTTTGCCACTCGTGATGCTTACAAGCGCTCTATGCCGGGCCGCATTATTGGCGTGTCGATTGATGCCCAAGGTAAACCCGCGCTGCGTATGGCGCTGCAAACGCGTGAGCAACATATTCGCCGTGAAAAAGCCAACTCTAATATCTGTACTGCACAGGTATTGTTAGCCAACCTCAGCTCTTTCTATGCGGTGTACCACGGCCCTGAAGGTTTAAAAACCATCGCCAACCGTATTCATCGCTTAACCAGCATTTTGGCCGCTGGCTTAAAAGAAAAAGGCGTGGAATTAGTGAATAGCACTTGGTTCGACACCCTGACCTTTACAGTAGCGAACCGCGCCGAGGTGTTAGCCCGCGCCGAAGCCGCCGAACTGAACCTGCGCGATGACAGCGCTCTTGGTTTAGGTAGCGACACCCTTGGCCTGACCCTCAGCGAAAAAACCTCAGGCGCAGATGTTAATGAATTGTTTGACGTTATTCTTGGCAAAAATCACGGCCTCGACGCCTATGCGCTAGACGCCCGACTCTCGGCTCTCGGCGTGAGCGGCATTCCCGCGAACCTCGAACGCACCACCCCATTCCTAACGCACCCTACTTTCAACAGCTACCATACTGAACATGAAATGCTGCGTTATATGAAAAAGCTAGAATCGAAAGATTTAGCCATGAACCACAGCATGATTACGCTGGGTTCGTGCACCATGAAACTTAATGCCACCACCGAGATGATTGGCATTAGCTGGCCAGAATTTGCCAACATGCATCCCTTTGCCCCCAAAGCGCAAACTCAAGGCTACTTGCAATTAGTGGGCGAATTGGAAACTTACCTAAAAGAAATTACCGGCTTCCATGCCATCAGTATGCAGCCTAACTCAGGCGCTCAGGGCGAATACGCTGGCTTGTTGGCGATTAAAAAATACCATGAAAGCCGTGGCGACAGCCATCGCAATGTCTGCTTAATTCCGCGCTCGGCACACGGCACTAACCCTGCTTCGGCCATTATGGCGTCAATGCAAGTGGTCGTGACCGACTGCGACGAGCAAGGCAACGTTGATTTTGCCGACCTCAAAGCCAAGGCCGAAGAAGTCGCCGACCGCTTGGCTTGCGTAATGATTACTTATCCATCAACGCACGGCATTTACGAGCAAGGCATTCGTGAAATTTGCGAGTTAATCCACAGTTTAGGTGGCCAAGTCTATATGGACGGCGCCAACCTCAACGCGCAAGTGGGCAT
>JBASZG010000059.1:0-12594 GCA_049277875.1 Venatoribacter sp. | reverse complement strand
TGCGCAAAAAGTAAGCTGCGCATTACATCTTCAACACGACCTTGACCTGCCATAACTGCATCTCCACTAACAGATTTTTGACGTTTTAAATTTATGATTCTGTTAGTGCAGATTTAATGCCAATTTTTTAACGACAATAAAAAACCCGCACAGGGCGGGTTAAGAAGGTAGAAAAACCGAACTATTTTTCTACGAAAGCGCGCTCAACAACGTAGTGACCGGGTTGGCCAGCACGAGATTCGCGGAAGCCTAGGCTATCTAGCAACTCGGTTAGGTCTTTTAACATGGCTGGGCTACCGCATAGCATGAAGCGGTCGTTTTCTACGTCTAATTTAGGTAAGCCGATGTCTTCTTGCAGCTTGCCGTTTTGCAGCAAGGTGGTTAAGCGGCCATTGTTGCGATAGGGTTCGCGGGTAACGGTTGGGTAATAAACCAGCTTGTCACGAATAATGTCGCCAAAGTATTCGTTGTTGGGCAGTTCATTTTCAATACGGTCTTGGTAGGCCAGTTCTGAAATCCAACGTACACCGTGGGTTAACACTACTTTTTCGTATTGTTCGTATACGTCTAAGTCTTTGATAATGCTCATAAATGGAGCCAATCCAGTACCAGTGCTTAGCAAATATAGGTTTTTGCCTGGTAGCAGGTTATCGGTAATTAAGGTGCCTACTGGCTTGGTGCCAATCAGCAAACGGTCGCCTACTTTTAGGTTTTGCAGGTGCGAGGTTAATGGGCCGTCTTGCACTTTAATAGAGAAAAACTCCATTTCTTCTTCGTAGTTAGCACTGGCAATACTGTATGCACGCATTAATGGGCGGCCTTCAATTTCAAGGCCAATCATGGTGAAGTAACCATTTTTAAAGCGTAAGCCTTGGTTGCGAGTGGTGGTAAAGCTGAACAAAGTGTCGTTCCAGTGATGCACGCTAGTAACGGTTTCGTGTGTTAGGTTGCTCATGCTAATTTTCCCAAAAAGGTGACTCAATTTGCGCGGCATGGTATATCAAGCAAACCATTCGGTAAATTAACTTATTCGAATATCTTTATTCGGTTTTAACGATTTATAACTAGGAGTTCTTATGCGCTATACCTTGCGCCAGCTTGAGGTATTTATTGCGGTGGCAAACCACGAGAATTTAACCAAGGCTGCCGAAGAGCTTTCTATGTCGCAAAGCGCCGCCAGTAGCGCTTTAAAAGATTTGGAAGACCGTTACGAATTGCAATTATTCGACCGTATTGGCAAGCGTTTGCAGCTTAATGAGCAGGGGCAGTTAATACGCAAAAAAGCCGAGGCCTTGCTCGACCAAGCCAAAGATTTAGAAAACAGTTTATTTCGTCATGCCGAGCTTGGGCCTATTAGTGTGGGGGCAACGCTGTCTATTGGTAACTATTTGGCGGTTAACATGGTGGCGAAATACAAAGAAATTAACCCAGAGGCCAAAGTGCGCCTAGACGTTGCCAACACCCGCACGGTCATTGAACGAGTGCTTAATTACGAACTGGATATCGGTTTAATTGAGGGTGAAATAAACCACCCAGACCTAGACATTTCCCCTTGGCGCGAAGACGAGCTAGTGGTGTTTTGTAGCCCAAGCCACCCTTTAGTGAAGATACAAGAGCAGCGCGGCTATATTACCGATGAAGATGTCTTAGCCGCCAAATGGATTATGCGTGAACCTGGCTCAGGCACGCGCCAAGGTTTTGAGCGGGTGATGTTTCGTTTATTTCCACGTTTAAAGGTGGTGCTCGAACTGCAACACACCGAGGCCATTAAACGCGCGGTAGAGGCTAATTTAGGCATCGCTTGCTTATCACTGATTACCTTAAAAGATGCCTTTAATCGTGGCAGCTTGGTGCATTTGCGCTTTCCTAGCCGCGATTTCAGCCGCCAGCTTTATTTAATAGTGCGCAAAGAAAAATACCGCAGTGCCGGCATTCAGGCCTGGATTGATTTTTGTAAGGCTTAAGCTGTGTTGTTAAAACCAAGGCGCCTATTAGGCGCCTTCGACCAACTGACAAAACTTTAGTCCGATTTTTAACGCTGCTTCTGTCTTGCGGCTATCTTTCGGTTTGCTATTCGCAGACTCGCCGTAAATCCATCCATGGAGGCTCGAGTGCGCCATCCGTGGCGCACACGGTCTGCTCACAACATACCGAAACGCCGCACCATAAGCAGCTTCAAGCAAGCGACTTTATCACCAATCTAAAGGCGCCAATTAGGCGCCTTGTTTTTTACTGCGGCATAAGCGTTAACACGCTGGAGTAATGCTGTTTTACTCGCTCATCACTGTTTACCGGTAGCACACGGTTTTGGCGAGATAGCCAAAGCTCGATACCATCGTCGTAGTGAGGAGAAGCCGGGTTTGCCGACTGCCCTCCGGCAATCACCAAGTGCAAGGGTTCGTCTTGGCTAAAGTCGACCACTAAGCGCATGGCTGGAATATTCCACACCTTATAGTTAGAACCCAAGTTATAACCTGCGACGTTAAGGGTGTTGCGGTCACCGCCTGCTGGGTATGGGCCACGGTCGGTATAGCTTGAAAGCCAACCGGCTCCCCATTTATCCATGCCGGTTAAGTAAGGGCGCATTTTGGTGGTTTCGGTTTGCCAGTGGTACTGAGCCAACTGCCCCCACTGCCATTGGCTTGAGTCTTTGCCCAACTCTTTAGTGAGGTAAGGCCACACTTGCGCTAAGGCTTTGGCAATAATTTGCCCAGGGTTTTCTTGCTGTTCTGTGCCAATGTCGTCCCAGAAGGGTGCCCAATCGCCGCTTGGGGTTTTACGACCAAGAATGTGGTCTTGATAGCCAGAATAGGCACGCGCGTTCATGGCCATAAAGGCCGTCCACGAGGCGCTGTCTTCTGGGCCTAGCTCGTCCATAAAGATATGGCGAATTAACTGATATTCCGTTGCCCCCCAAAGAGCGGCATCGGCAGAGTCGGCTTCCATATTGCCATCAAACTTAAGTAGGCGTTCAAGCACCTTTTGAGCATTTTCACGTTGGGTTAAATCAAGCGCAGCAATGCCTTGTTCAATCATGCTTTGCCAAGGTTCGCTTTGCCATAAGCGCATTACTTTGCCGTGCAGTAAGTCGTAGCGGTCGGCTTGCATGGCAATCATGCTGTTGGCATCGTGCTCGGCTGTTGCACCCAGCATTTGCAATGCGCGTTCAGCACGTTCTGGGTAGTACCAAGAGTTGGTTAAAGTAGGAGTAAAACCAGCTTCAACGGTGCGGTTATTGCCTGTGGCAAAGTAGCCAGTGGTAGGGTTTAAACTACGCGGTGTGGCTTCACCACCCCATGCTTCGCCCCAGTCGTATTCGCCACTCCAGCCAAGGCTTGGAAAATGCCCTGTGCCTTTTTTACGCAGCGGATAGTTGCCTGTTACTTGCCATAAAATATTGTCTTTATCCCCTACCGCCATATTCAAATGAATAAAGCGCACGTCATTTAATGCTTGCTCGGCTTCGGCCACGGTTTTGGCTTGGCCTAGACGGAAAAAGGCATCAATGGTGTTGTCGGGGTACTGCGCTGTCCAAGCTAAAGCCAAGCCATAACGGGAATGAGATTCTTGCGGAATAATGACGTGTTTGGCTGGGGTATCAATAGCAGAATTAAGCAGCGGCCCATGCAAGGTGCTTTGCACCACAAAGGTAACAGGCTTGTCGCCTTTTACTTGCAGGGTTTCTTCGCGCTGGCTAACTGGCCGCCATTGGCCTTGATATAAATACTCGGTTTGGCCGTCTTGGTTGGTGCGCAACTGCTCTAAGAAAATATCTTGAGTATCGGCCATCACCATGGTTTCGCCCCAGCCAATATGGCCGTTATAACCAGCAATTAAAGCAGGAATACCGGGCAAACCAATGCCTGCACCAGAATATTCTGGACTTTTCACGCCCATTAGCATCCAAGTGGCGGGTTGAGTAAGCAGCAAATGGGTGTCGTTGGCAATTAGGGTGCCATTGTGTTTAGTGTGCGACTTATGCACCCCCCAATTGTTTGAGGCGGCAACACCTTGGCCATTAAACAAGCGCAGTTGTTGCTGCACTTGCGCCAGCAAATCTATTTCGGGTTTAAGTTGCTGGGTTAAACCGGGAATATCCTCTAGCTTTTGAGCCTCGGCAAAGTCGATGTTTTCATCTGGGTAAATCGGCGCTAAATAAGCGGCTTTCTCGCTGCCTAGTTTTTCGGCCATTTGCAAAAATGCCAGCTCTTCATGCAAGTTAAACCCCACTCCTAGGTTGAGCACCACAAACAAGCCAATGGTGTTATCGGCTTGCCAAGGTTCTGGGGTGTAACCTGCCAGCTTAAACTCTATGGGCAGGCTGTCTTGGTGCTGCTGCAAATAGGCATTCACACCAAGAGCAAATTGTTCAAGATTGGCTTTAAGCGACGGACTAACCGTTTGATAGCGCTGCTGAATAATGCTTGGCACGCCTAAGGTACGCATGTACTTATCCATGCTTACGGCGGCTGGGCCGGCCATTTCAGACAAGCGGCCACGAGACAGCAAGTTCATGCTCACCATTTGCGCTAGGCGATCTTCGGCCATCGCATAACCCATGCCAAAAGCCAAGTCGCTTAAACTTTGGGCTTCGATAAAAGGCACGCCATAGCTATCACGACGAATCTCGACCTTATTTTGAATGCCAGCCAACTCGAAAGTCGCATCGCTTTGGTTTAAATTTTTTTTAGCAATCGAATTAAACAAGGTTGAACACCCCACCAAAGCAGTGCTGGTGATGATGGCCAACGACAACAGTTTTAGTTTTTGCATATCCATTAACTTGCTCTCAAACGTTTGGTTTTAATGGTTCCTACTCCGTTACGCAGTAGCGATCCAAGCAATGCTACAAAGCCCGATTCATTGGGTTTGGGCGCTTTGCCTGTGGCTAGGCGTTTCATTTGACGGGCGTACCACATGATTTCCATCAGGGCCATTTTATCTACCATTTTAAGGCCAGTGGTAATGGGCTTAACGCTGTGCTTGGGGTTTTGCCCTGCCAATAAGCGCAAGGGTGCATCGGGTTCTATCGCCAACAGGCGGCCAAGGCCAACCATATCCACCGCACCGCTTTGCAGGGCTTCGTTAATACCACTTACGCTGCGAAAACCGCCTGTTACGACCAAAGGCACTGCGGTGGCTTGGCGTGCTTTTTCGGCAAAGTCGAGGAAATAGGCTTCGCGCTCGCGAGTAGATTGTTTTTGAGTATAGCGCTTAGTGGCCATAGCGGGGGCTTCGTAAGTGCCACCGGATATTTCAATTAGGTCGATACCGGCAGCGGTTAAGGCACGAATAACGTCTAACGATTCGTCTTCGCTAAAGCCGCCACGCTGAAAGTCGGCGGAGTTGAGCTTGATACCAACCGGAAAATCGTTGCCCACTTTTTCACGGATTTCACGGTACACCTCTAGCACAAAGCGACGGCGGTTTTCAGGGCTGCCACCCCATTGATCGGTGCGTTGGTTGTGGTGGCCGGATAAAAATTGACTCACTAAATAACCGTGCGCGGCGTGTATTTGAATACCGGTAAAGCCCGCTTTTTTAGCCACTTCGGCAGAACGGCCAAAGCGTTTGATTACGTCTAAAATTTCGGCTTCGGTCATTTCGCGTGGCGTAGCAAAGTAAGCCTGCATTTCTTTGCGAAATGGAATAGCCGAAGGCGCAATGGGCTCTTTGGTAAGGGTGCGCATGGTTTGTTTGCCCGGATGATTGAGCTGCACCCAGAACTCTGTGTTCTGCCAAGTGCCAGCTTGGGCTAATTTTTTAAGCATGGGCAGGTCAGATTCGTCTTCAATGGCAAGGTTATTTGGCTCACCTAAATAGCGTTTATCCACCATAATATTGCCGCTTACTAATAAGCCTGTACCGCCTTTAGCCCAGACCTCGTATAGCTTTATCAGTTCTTCGGTGGGTCGATTATCGGCGGTAGCTAACACTTCACTCATGGCCGATTTCATAATGCGGTTTTTGATTACAGTGCCATTTTTTAGGGTGAGTGGCGCCGCCAAATCAACATTAATTTTGAGGTTATTTGTCATGAGATATTCTCTTATTATCGTTATCGTTTTTATATTTAGCGGTTGAAAAGGAACCGCACTTTAACATGAGGTAACAAAGATGACAGCACGTTTAGACCCTTGGAAAGTAGCCCCAGAGCTAATGCATGCCGTACTGGGTATGGAGAAAGCCGCCGCTGGTTCTGGCTTAGAACATAGCTTGTATGAATTGGTAAAAACTCGCGCGTCACAAATTAACGGCTGCGCTTATTGCTTGCACATGCACACCACCGATGCCCGTAAGGCTGGCGAGAGTGAAATGCGTTTGTATTTGCTCAGTGCATGGCGTGAATCAAGCCTGTATACCGACCGCGAACGTGCGGCTTTGGCTTGGGTAGAAGCGCTAACCGAAGTAAGCCAAAAAGGTGCACCAGCGGAATTATACCAAGAATTGCAAAAACACTTTTCCGAGCATGAGATAGTGGCATTGACCTTAGCCATTACCACTATCAACGTGTGGAACCGTGTTGCGATTGGTTTTAGCTCTCAGCATCCTGCGGCCTAACTTTCCCTCGCCTAATGGCAGTGTTGGCTGCCATTAGGCCGATCGTTTGCCAGAAAACAAGCGTTTCACTTCACTTAATACCCCTGCAACCAATTGTTTAAATTTCGGCTTTTGTGCTTGGCTAAATTCAATTGGACGACAAGCTTGCATGGCGGCAATTCCAATACGAATAGTGTAAATACCTGCTCCTACTCCTTGCAGTGAGCGTGCGCCTAGTACGCTGACTAAAGAGTCGCTGCCCATTTCGTCAAAGAAAGCGTCTATCGCCATTTCGGTGGTGCCCACAAACACCAACTGATGGGTGATTTTTTTGAGCAGACGTAAACGACTGGCCAGCGAAGGACGAATGCCATAAATCTGTGCGATTTCATCCACCATTTTGAGGTTGCGCCACAGCGCGATAAGCATATCTACGCTGGCCCAAGCACTCACGCTTACGCCTACGGCGGTTTGCAGGCTAAAGGCCGAGATTCGGCGCTCGGCTTCTTTGTCTAGCACCTGTAAAAAGCTGCGCTCTAAGTGGGCAATGGCTTCGCTGTCGTTGCTGTAGTCGGGCAGGCTGTTTAGGCTTTTTGTAAGGTAATCGTGCTGGGGTTTGCCTTGGTAGTATTGGCTGAGTTTGGCAATAAATATCTTGCCGCAGCCTAGGTCTTTGGCTTTGATTAAGCGCGCGCTTTCAAGCTGAAACTGCTCTACCTGCTGCAAGTTAGCTTGGCCCTTAAGGTAGTTAAATAGGGTGAGCATGGCGGCGCCACTGAGCAAAGCAATTAAACTACCCAAGGCAGCCGCCAGGCTCCAATGCACGTCAAGAGCCGCCATAAAGCTGTCGTAAAGCTGCCAACCACCTAGGCTAATCAGTAATAAAATACCACTTACCACAAGGGTGCGAAGGCCTTTTAAGGGTAGTTTTTCTAAGGTTAGGCCAGCAAGCGGTGCCGCTTGGCTTGGGCTGTTTTCACCTGAAATCGCCTCTGGCAGGCTGTTGAGGGCTTGTTCGTCGGGTACAAAAAAAGTGGCCTTGCGCTCTGGTTGCAACGAGGCAGAGGGTTCGTCATCGAGTAAAAACGTTTTGCCTTGGGGGCGGTGCGTATCGGTCATTTGCACTTATCTCCTATCAGATAATTCAGCACTATATCTAAACGAATGTGCGGCAGTGCTTTGTTGTGGTCTTTGAGCCCTTTGGGTGGATTTAGTGTAGGGATTTTCCAGTCCATAAAGGGCTGCCATTGTTCATGGCTTGGAATACGCGCAGGAATGCGTGGGTGCACATAGCCAATGGCTTGGCCTTTTTGGTTATGCCCTTGCAGCCCACGTTCGTTTTGGTAGTCGCATTCGCGCGAGGCGCGTACCGAGGCAATGGCTTCGCATTCAGGTTCTATACCTTCGTGGGCGGCGTTGGCGTAGGCTTGGCGCACCACATCGGCAAGCAGTTGGCGCACGGCATCGTGGTCTTCTGAAAGCACTTGGTCGATTTTGGTGGCGGCAAACATCACTTTGTCGATTTTAGGATTAAAAAGCTGCAGCAAGCGGTTTTGCTCGCCGTAGGCAAAGCTGTCCATAATGTTGCTCATGGCTTGGCTCATATCGGCCAGATAATTTGGCCCACCATTAAGTGCCTGCACTACGTCCACCAGCACTATTTGGCGGTCGATTTTGCTGAAATACTCTTTATAAAAAGGCTCGACCAGAGTTTTAACGTAGTGCTGATAACGCGCTTCGCATACTTTGTAGTAGCTGTTTTTGGCGGCGTTTTTTAAACTTTCTTCGCTGTGATTTTTGCAGTTAAGCAAGGGAATAAAATGCAGCTTGCTCGATTCGGTAAGGTTGGTGTCACCAGGTAATAAAAAACGCCCCGGCTGAATTAGGCTAAGTGCCTGCCCTTGGTTTTTGCAGCGTTTTAAAAACGCCACAAAACGGCCAAACACTTGCTCTAAGTACGCGTGGTCGCAGTCGGCCAGTGGGTCAATTTGCAACAGCTCGCCGTATAACTCCCCTAGTATCTGATGCCGTGGCGAGGCTTGGTATTGGGCACTGCATTGGCTACTCCAGCGTGCAAAGTTCATATTGCGCAGGGGCAAGTCGAGCAGCCATTCGCCGGGGTAATCGCGGATTTCTAAAAACAGCGAAAACACATCGCGCTTTAGTGGGTTAAGGCTTTTGGTACTTTTTAAACGCAGTTCTAGTAAGCAGCCGCTTGAACCAGTGGTAGGAGTGGGCCATTTAGGCGGTGTGCTGTGCAGATTTTCAAGCCCTGCTCGATAAGGAAACTCGGCCAAGCCGCTGTGGTTTAGGCTGTGCACTTTTACGCCTAGCAAACGCCCACTTAAGGCAGGCGAAAAACTGGCTAAATTAGCCTGCTGGTAGTTTTCGAGTTGGTTAATTAGGCTAGTAACAAAGGTGGTTTTGCCACTTTGACTTAATCCAGCAATACCAATGCAAAGGTGGGTATCCAGCAAGCGCTCTAGGTTGCTTTCAATTTTTTCTATCAGGTCGCGCAGTCGGCTCATAGTGCTCGCCAGTTACAAACTAAGGAAGGCACTATGCCAGAAGCTAGGCGTTTTCCTCAAGGTGGCCAACGATTATATCCATCAGCTCGTTGGTAATTTCGTCTTGGCGCACTTGAGTAATCTCTTGCTTAAGAGCCACCAAACGGTCGTCTACCGCCTGTTCGGCTTGTTGCATTAAGGCCAAACGGGCGGCGTTTTCGGTGGCCATAGCTTCGGCTTGGGCGCGGTAGATTTTGGCAAAAATATAGTTGCGAATAAGCGCCTGCAATAAGGCTTCTTCGTTCATGCTAAAGGTGGGCAAGCTGCGCGAAGGCCAGATGGCTTGCGGTTTGAGCAGAGCTTGTGGCAAAGGCAAAAGCGGCTCTATTACTGGGTGGCGGGTGTTGTGTTCCGCGCGTTGAGTAAAGGCAAGA
This sequence comes from Venatoribacter sp., assembly GCA_049277875.1. Taxonomy (GTDB): domain Bacteria; phylum Pseudomonadota; class Gammaproteobacteria; order Pseudomonadales; family Oceanobacteraceae; genus Venatoribacter. The sequence goes on along the minus strand of JBASZG010000059.1, from coordinate 3,113 downwards.
CTAATGGCGCTGTCGTTTAGCCCCAGCTCACTGTGCGCCTGAATAGCGGCCACCACCTGATTGGCAGTGCGTGTTACCCCTTCAACCGAGGCAGGTGGCTGCAACACCGCCAATACGTTTAAACCCTGTTCTTCGAGTGCTTGATGCATTTTATCGCCCACACAAATAAGACGCTGCCGCCGCGCTGGCCATTGTTGCAAATAACGCTGCACTTGTGCCGCCAAGTGCAGATTGTAGCTACCGCAAAGCCCGTGGTCCGAGCCAAAAGCAACCAGCAGTTCCTGTTCAATTTTAGGACTGCGATACTCAGGCCGTACTTTATGAGCGTAGGCTTTTAGCCCATTTTCAATGCTGTGTTGATAGGCTTCTATGCTGCTGGCGGCGCGCTCGTAGGGAGCCGAGTTAATGGCCGCCAAGGTTTTCATGGTGTGCACTATGCTGCGAATGCTTTTAAGCGTGCTGTTTTGCCGCGTTAAAAACTCTAAGCTCTGCGCCATGCCCTACTCCACCTTCACATTCAGCAAGGCTTCGCGCGCCAAAGTAAGCAGGTGCTGCTTTTCTTCTTCGCTCAGCGGTTGATTGGCCAGAGCTTTTTCTTCTAGCTCGTTTAGGTGGCGCACTGCAGCCGCTCGAATGGCGTTTAAACTGGCCAAAGTTCGCTGCTCATCGAGGTTATCCAGCAAGCCTTCCATAGCCGCGAGCAGCACCGCTAGTTGTTCTATCACTCGCATAGGGTCGCGTTCGGCTTGGCGTAAGGCCGCGCGCAAGGCTTGGCCACGCGCTAGGCGGGCTTTGGTGGCATCGTCAAGGCGCGTGCCAAAACGAGCAAATTCTTCTAGCTCTTCAAATTGCGACAGCAACACCCTTAGGTTGCCTGATATTTGGCGCATGGCTTTAATTTGCGCCTTACCACCCACGCGCGATACCGACAAGCCCAAATCGACCGCTGGAAATTGGTTTTTTTGCACTAGGCGCGGCGATAGGTAAATCTGCCCATCGGTAATAGAAATTAGGTTGGTGGGAATATAGGCCGAGAGGTTTTCGGCTTCGGTTTCGACCACAGGCAAAGCGGTAATAGAGCCATCGCCTAGCTCGTCGTTAAACTGCCCTGCGCGCTCCAGCAAGCGTGCGTGCAAATAAAAAATATCGCCAGGAAAGGCTTCACGCCCAGGAGGGCGGCGCAGCAGTAAAGAAAGCTCGCGGTAGGCACGCGCGTGGTGGGTCATATCGTCGAAAATCACCAACACGTCTTGGCCTTGCAGCGCAAAGTATTCGGCCATGCTCATGGTGGCAAAAGGGGCAATATAAGCAAGCCCAGGGGCTTGTTCATCGCCTGCCACCATGACTATGCTGCGCTCTAGCATTTGGTTTTGCTCTAGCGCATTTATCACCCGCGCTACGGCATCGCCACGCTGACCAATTGCGCAATAAATACAGAGCACTTGGCTGTTTTTTTGGTTGAGCATGGTGTCGATAGCAACCGAGGTTTTGCCGGTTTGACGGTCGCCAATAATAAGCTGGCGTTGCCCAAGCCCCACAGGAATAGCCGCGTCTATGGCTTTAAAACCAGTGGCCAGCGAGCGATAAATCGGGCGGCGTTGCAGCACGCCCGGCGCGGGCATTTCGATATCTCGCAAGGTTTCACTTATTAGTGCGCCTTGGTTATCAAGTGGCTGACCTAGCGCGTTTACTATGCGCCCTAGCAGCCTGTTTCCGACTGGGGTGCTAATCACTTGGTTGGTGCGAAATACTTCTTCGCCTACCTGCACCTGTTCGCTTGGGCCAAGCAAAATAACGCCCATGCGTCCGGGTTCTAAATCCAGCACTACGCCTTCAATGCCGCTGGCAAAGCGCACTAATTCGTCGGACAGAGCGCGCTCTAACCCAGTAACAATGGCTACGCCGTCGCCCACTGCGGTTACTTTGCCTGCCTCTAAAAAACGAGGAGCAGGAGCCGCTTGGCTAAGTAGCTGGCTGTGCCATTTGGAAAATAGTGAACTATCCATGCTGCTCCAAACTGGCGTTGAGTGAGTTGATATAACTTTCGAGTGTCCAGCTTACTTGCGCGCCGCCAAGTTTTAGCTCTACGCCTAGGGCGTTATCGGGCGCATGAGAAAACTCTAGCTGGGCGTTTGGCAGTAGGGCTTGAATGGCTTGGGTTAGGCTATTTTGAGTAGCTGGCAGCAAAGGCCAAGTGCTGCTTACTTGCACTTTAGGCTCGGCTCCGGCGGCCTGTATTAGCTCGCTTTGTATTTGCCCAAGTTGTTTTACTAAATGCTGGGCAATGGCTTGTTCTAGCTCGGAATCGGCCAGCTCGTGCAGGGCTTTGTCCATAAGCTGATAAAGCGTGCGCGAGGCTTCTTGGCTGAGTTGCTTATAAAAAGCTTGTTTTTCTTGCTGCAAAAAATGCTGCCAGTTTTCTTGCTCTTGTTGCAGTTGTTTGCGCCCATCTTGAATTAACTTAGCGCGCTCGGCTTCGGTGCTTTGCAAGGCTTTATCAACCAAGGTTTCGCGCTCGGCCAAGTGCGCTGCGTATTCGCTTTGGTAATGTTCTTTGGCGGCAGTGGCTTCGGCCTTGGCTTGGTCGGCGGCTTGCATACGCTTGGCTATTTCAGCTTCGCGTGCGTCTATACCCGCCAAAATAGGACGGTATAAAAAGCGTTTTAGCAGCCAAATAAGTACTAAAAAGTTGGCTATTTGCGCAATCACCGTAATCCAATCAACGGACATAGTTAGCCCCCTACGCTGGTTTGCACGGCCTGCCAGAATGGGTTGGCAAAAATAAGAATTAACGCCACCACAAAGCAATAAATGCCAGAAGACTCCACCATCGCCAAGCTGACAAACAAGGTACGCGATAAGGTAGGAGCGGCATCGGGCTGCTGGGCAATGGCTTGCATGGCGGCGGCAGCGGCCCTACCGTCGCCCAAAGCCGCACCAAAAGAGCCGATAGCCACAGTTAGTCCTGCGGTTAAAATGGAAATTAAAGCGATAATGGCGGTAGTGGTCATAAAGAGTCCTTATGTATTTTTCTGAAGGTTTTTTGTTCGTTTTCTTTCATCGCAGCCGAGATATACACCACGGCCAAAATGGCAAAAATATAAGCCTGTATT
>JBASZG010000058.1:0-8839 GCA_049277875.1 Venatoribacter sp. | reverse complement strand
GGAATGGGCATATCTTCACGCATTTCTAGCCGTATTGTTACGCGGCGATTCTGCGCTCTGCCTTTGGCGGTGGCATTGTCGGCAATGGGGTAGCGCTCGCCATGAAAGCGAGTGGTGATGATGTCGGGGTTAATGCCTTTTTTAACTAGATAACGCTCAACGTTTTCAACCCGCGCGCGCGACACTTCGCGATTGTCAAAACGCCTGCCGGTGTTGTCGGTGTGGCCATCTAAATAAACGATAAACACGCGAGGGTCGTGCTGAATGTAATAAGCCACGCGGTCTAACACTTTAGTGTCTTGTGGGTCGAGGAAGCTATCGCCCCCTTCGTCAAACAATACCTTTGAATTTGCCACCTGCTTAAAGTTGTAATGCAACAACTGATCTACGCAGCTTAAATAAATTGGGTAAAAATCGGGAAAGCCAATGGAAGACACATGCAGCTTCACAAATTCTTTTTCATCGTAATAAGTATGGTGCGAAATAACCGGCCACTGCCCATCCAGCAAAGCATGAATAAACTGGTTAGTGCGTTTGCTATCAAGGGTTAAATAAGGGCCAGATTTGTCTTGCTGCACCTGCACCGAACCAAGCGATTCACTGTAACGGCTTGGCCGCCAAGGTGGTGGAGTAATGCTAACTTGCGCTTGGGTGTAGTCTAATAAATTGCGTTTGGCATAAAGCTGAAACTTAACATCTTCACCGGCTTGGTGAAAAAAAACCGCCTCACCATAACGCGGAATGGTCTGAGCAAAGCGGCATTCAAACACCGAGCCAGTCACCGACCAAGTGGTGTCTTCAATCGAGCTACCATACTCCAACGCCATGCTAGAAGCACTTACCGCCAAGCTTAGCGCGCACGCAGAGAACAACGATTTAGAACGAATATTTGCTTTCATAAGCGACCCAAAGACAACATCTTTTTGTGTTATCGGCCAAACGTTAGAAATATTAAGCCTTTACTGGCCTATTTGGGTACAATGCCGCCATTCATTTTTTTAACGAGGTTATCATGGTAGAGCGTTTAACTCTTACTCGCCCAGACGACTGGCATTTGCACGTTCGTGACGGTGAAGTTTTACAGCATACGGTTCCAGCCACCGCCAAACAAATGCAACGCGCTATCATCATGCCCAACCTGCAACCCCCAGTTATGAATGCAAAGCAAGCCTTGGCCTACCGCGAACGCATTTTAGCCCATGCTCAAGGCACCAGCTTCGACCCATTAATGGTGCTTTACTTAACCGACAACACCACGCCTGACATGATTTTACAGGCCAAACAAGCTGGCCATATTCACGCAGTTAAGCTCTACCCTGCTGGCGCAACCACCAACTCCAGCTCCGGCGTTACCGACCTTGGCAAACTCGACGAATTGGCCAGTGCACTTACCGAATGCAATATGCCCTTGTTGGTTCATGGTGAAGTAACCACTTCTCATATTGATATTTTCGACCGTGAAAAAGAATTTTTAGACCGCATTTTGGCTCCTCTGGTAAGCCGCAACCCTGGCCTTAAAGTAGTGGTGGAACATATCACCACCAAAGATGCCGCCGACTTTGTTAACAGCCACGACAGTCACATTGCTGCCACCATCACCGTGCAGCACCTTGCTTACAACCGCAACCATTTATTAGTAGGTGGCGTGCACCCGCATCTGTACTGCTTGCCAGTGTTAAAACGCAACACTCACCAACAAGCGCTGCAAGATGCCGTGGTAAGTGGCAGCAGCAAGTTTTTCCTTGGCACCGACAGCGCCCCACACGCCAAAGACAAAAAAGAAAACGCCTGCGGCTGTGCTGGCTGCTTCAGTGCCTATGCCGCTATCGAACTGTACGCCGAAATATTTGAAGACTTAGGCGTGCTAAACAAGCTAGAAGCCTTTGCCAGCTTTAATGGCCCCGACTTTTACAACCTGCCACGCAACCAAGATAAAATCACCTTGGTAAAACAAAGCTGGCAAGTGCCAAGCGAAATGGCCTTTGGGCAAACTGTTATTGTTCCACTTCGCGCAGGTGAAACCCTACGTTGGAAGTTGGAGCAATAAATGAGCAAAGTACCCCATGAAGAGCAAGTTGAAAAATCGCCGTTAGCAAAGCGCTTTCGTGGCTTTTTGCCCGTTGTTGTAGACGTTGAAACAGGCGGCTTTAACGCCGAAACAGACGCCCTACTGGAAATTGCCATGGTTACCCTGCGCATGGATGAACAAGGCAAGCTGTATCCTTACCAAACGTTAAGCGCCAATATTCACCCCTTTGATGGCGCAAATTTAAACCGCGAAGCACTCGACTTTACTGGCATCGACCCCTTCGACCCAGAACGCGATGCCGAATTTGAAATAGATGCCCTTACCAGCATGCTGCAAACCATTCGCAAAGAAGTAAAACATCATGGCTGCAACCGCGCGGTTTTGATTGGCCACAACTCGCACTTCGACCACGGCTTTCTGCGTGCGGCCATTGCCCGCAACGACATCAAGCGCGACCCATTTCATCCGTTTTCATCGTTTGATACCGCCACCTTAGCAGCGGTATTTTTAGGCCACACCGTGTTAGCCAAAGCCTGCCGACTGGCTGGCCTAGACTTCGATAACCGCGCCGCCCACAGCGCCGAATACGACACCGTAAAAACAGCCGAGCTGTTCTGCCATTTCGTTAATCGTTACCAAGAACTTGGCGGCTGGCCACTGGTCAACGACATCCACTTTGATGATGAGTAAGCAACGATGGATTACCGTTTTTTCTTTAACGAACGCCAAATACCCCAAGCCGAACTGTCGATGGACCACGAAGCCATTGGCACTTGGCTAAGCGAAGAACTGGGCAACAACCCAGAAAAACTAAGCGAAATACTAACCGCAATTAACGCCATCTTGGCGCAAAAACAACGCGAATATCGTTGGCAAGGCCACGAGTTCTTACTTCTGCTCGACCGCGAAGACGCACAAATAACCGCACTATCGCTGCTGCAAGAATATCAATTAGAAGAATTGGAAGACGAAAGCCTAGAGCTCTACGACGCCGAACTACGTGCACAATGCGGGCTGGAAGACTTTCACGAACTGCTATTAGAATGGCAAGATTTTATTTGTTAGGGGCTGGGCGCTGGGCGCGCACCGTTGATTAATTCTAAGATATTTGCAAATCGCCTAAGCGGGAATCATTTATTGGGTGGGTTTGAATTTCGCAGTGGCGGCCTGTGGCCGCCGAGATGCGGGTTTATGACTGTTTTTCCATGCGTTTTTCGTGTTTGCCGTTGTGGTTCATTTTGTGGTGCTTGTGGGCGCGGTCTTTGTGATGTTCTTTCCAGTTTTCTTTTTTCATTTCTGCTTTTGTCCATTGTTTTTCAATCTGGGCGTTTTCACGGTTTAACTGCAAGCGCACAAATTTACCCTCGGCATTAATGGCTTTTATTTTGTAGCCACCGTCGTCGCGCTCAATTGAACGAATATCGGTAAAGCCTTGCGCTTCAACCTGTTGAATGACTTCGGCAATGGGCATCCAGTTTTGGGCTGCTTTTTTTACGGCAGGCTCATCCGCAGCAAAACCAGTTAAGGCGTAAAAGCCAGTAAATGCGGTTAAAGCAGTAGTTAAGAGGATGTTATGTTTTTTCATGGTCGTTCTCCTGTTGGGTTGATGGTTTCCAATTTACCGAGTGCAAGCTGAATTACGACTGAACAGCGCATTCATATTCGGTTCAGTCTTTTGTATGTAAAATAACCAGCATTACTTTGAGGCCACCATCATGCTAAAACACCACATTTTAATTGCGGCTTTAACTGGTATGCTGATTGTGTCTGCGCAGGCCACCCCAGCCGACGATCACATCAATTCGCGTGCCGCCCTATTGGCAGGCGAAATTATGCCGCTGCGCACTATTTTGGATAAGGTCGAAAAACAATACCCAGGGCGAGTTTTGGAAGTAGAGTTAGACCGCAGCAAAGGCAACTGGGTATACGAAATGAAGCTGCTGCGCGAAGATGGCCGCCTAGTTAAGCTATTAGTGGATGCCAAAGACGGTTCTGTCTTAGGCGAAAAAGTTCGCACGCCAAAGCACAAGATGAAAAACATGAACAAAGGTGAGCATGAGAATTTTAATCATCGAAGATGAACCCACTTTAGTGCTGCAATTAGAAAAGGCCCTGCTCAACGAAAACTACGCCGTAGACATGGCCAGTGACGGCGAGCTGGGTCATCACCTTGGTGCCACCGAGCCTTACGATGCCATTATTTTAGATTTGGGCTTGCCTAAGTTAGACGGCCTAAGTGTATTAAAACAATGGCGTAGTGCAGGAATTAGCACTCCGGTTTTGGTGCTTACTGCGCGCGATTCATGGCACGAAAAAGTAGCAGGCATAGACGCAGGCGCAGACGATTACCTAGCCAAACCCTTTCATTTAGAAGAACTGCTGGCACGCTTACGCGCACTTATTCGCCGCAGCGGTGGCTTTGCCAGCACCGAGGTGAGCGCTGGGCCACTGTTGCTCGACACCAAAAGCCAGCGCATTAGTTTAGATGGCTTTCCACTTACCCTAACCAGCCACGAATACAAAGTGCTGGCTTATTTAATTCACAAACAGAATAAATTGGTTTCTCGCACCGAATTAACCGAGCACATTTACGCCCAAGATTTTGATAAAGACTCCAACACCATCGAGGTGTTTATTGGCCGTTTGCGTAAAAAAATCCCCGCTGGGTTAATCGAAACCGTGCGCGGTTTAGGTTACTGCTTAAAGGTTTAAGCATGGCATCATTACGGGTAAGGCTGCTGGTTGGCACGCTGTTTTGGGTTGTTTTAAGTCTGATTGTGGCAGGCTTGGGCTTAGGTAAATTATTCCACCAGCACGTTGCCCATCAGCTTGAAAATGAATTGCGCACCCACCTAGACCAACTCACCGCCTCGCTCGACTACGACGAAGAACTAGCCCTTAAACACGAGCTAACCGACCCTCGTTTTAGCCGCCCGTTGTCTGGGCTTTATTGGCAAATCAACGGCGAAGAACGCAGCCTGCGCTCGCGCTCGTTGTGGGATCAAAAGCTCGACCTGCCACCTGCCCAAAAACACTTACAAAACCTAAATACCGCCTTGAACGTTCCCTTGCTGGTATTAGTGCGAGACATTCGCGTAGACGAAGACACGCTGCGCTTGGCCGTAGCCATTGAAGCCAGCGCACTGCTTGAGCCAGTGGCTCAATTTAAAACCGAGCTATGGTTGGCTTTGGCTATTTTAGGTGCTGGTTTGGTTTTCGCTGCGGTTGTGCAGGTGCTACTTGGGCTAACGCCGCTGAAACATTTGCGCGAAGATTTGCAGCAAGTTCGAGCCGGGCAATCGCCCACCCTGCACGGCCACTACCCAAGCGAAATTGCCCCCTTGGTTAGCGAATTTAACGCCGTGCTGAAACACAATCAACAAAGCGTCGCCCGCGCCCGCACACAGGCAGGTAACTTGGCCCACGCGTTAAAAACACCGTTAAGCGTGCTGGCCAATGCCGCCAGTGCAGAGCAGTCTGAATTGGCTAGTTTAGTGACAAAGCAAACTGAAAATGCACGCGCTCAGGTCGATTACCACCTGCACCGAGCACGAGCCGCCGCACTAAGAAAATTGGGCAGTAAAACGCCTTTAAAACCCGTTATCGAAGGCATAACACGAGTGCTGGCCAAGCTTTATGCTGAAAAAAACCTTGGTTTTAAAATTCAGGCCGATTCTAATTTGGCTTTTGCTGGGGAAGAACCAGAGCTGCAAGAAATGCTGGGTAACTTGCTTGATAACGCCAGCAAATGGGCCAATTCTCGCATTCAAATTAGCGCCGAAAAAAATGCCAACCTGCTTAAAATTACTATTGAAGACGACGGCCAAGGCTTAACCGACGAACAAAAAAGCCAAGTGCTGCAACGCGGTGTGCGCGCCGACGAACGCACACCCGGCACAGGTTTAGGGCTTAATATTGTGAACGATTTAGCCGAAGAATACGGCGGCAAGCTAGAGCTGCAAAACTCGAACCTAGGTGGCCTTAAAGTGTTGTTGTGGCTGCCTGCCGTTTTGCATGACGCATAAGCACCAACACTAATAAAATGGCAGGAATACCAACACCTGCGGCCATTAAGAAAAACTCGACATAGCCAAAACCATCGACCACCACACCGGAAAAGCCGCTGATAAACTTGCCGGGCAAAGTCATTAACGAACTAAACAATGCGTACTGGGTGGCGGTGTAGCTGCGGTTAGCCAAGCTGGATAAATACGCCACAAAAGCGGTGCTGGCTATGCCGCCACTTAAATTATCAATACTAATTACTACCGCCAACGCCCATAAGTCGGGCGTGCCATTAACCCCCACAGACGCCAAGAGAGCAAAGCACAGATTGGCGGTTGGCATCAGCAGCGCACCCAGCAGCAATGGCTTAAATAAACCCCATTTCACCACCAGCACCCCACAGAGCGCCGAGCCAAAAATGGTCATAAAAAAACCATAGAACTTAGCTACTTTTGCAATTTCACTTTTGCTGTAACCCAAATCGAGATAAAACGGGTTCGCCATAACCCCCATAGTAATGTCGCTTAAGCGAAACAGCGCCACAAACGCAAGAATTAAAAAAGCAAATTTGCCGTTACGCTGAAAAAATTCTAAAACGGGGCAAATAACCGCCCCTAACAGCCAACGCCGCCACGCACTTTTCTGCTCTAAGTGCATGGGCCGCCCCATAATACGATCAACCAGATACAGTTCTTGCTGATTGCGTTCAATGCGACTAGCGCGCGGCGGCTCTTCTGCCCACAACACAGCAACAACACCAATTAACATCAACCCAGCCATGCTTAGATAGGCTAAAGACCAAGTCGCGTATTCGGCAATATACAAAGCCCCCGCACCCGCCATCAGTAACGCTAAGCGATAACCAAAAATATAAGCCGCCGACATGGCGCCTTGCAGCTCTTGGGCGGCCGATTCAATACGAAATGCGTCTAGGGCAACGTCTTGGGTAGAAGAGGAAAACGCCACCAGCAAGGCGGCCAAAGCAATGGGTGCCAAAGCTTGCAGTGGGTTAATCTGGCTCATAATAAGCAGCCCCAAAGCAATGCCCAATTGCCCAAGTAAAATCCAACTGCGCCTTTGCCCAAGCTTACCCAGCCAAGGCACACTTAGGCGATCGACCACAGGCGACCAAAACACCTTGATCGAATAAGTAATGCCCACCCAAGCAAAAAAACCAATGGCCGAACGCTCAACGCCAACGTCACGCAGCCAAGCGGTTAAGGTTGAAAACACCAATAAAAAAGGCAATCCCGCCGAAAACCCCAGCAGAGCAATCACTAACACAGGTTTTTGGCGGTAAATTTGATAGGCTTCTTGCAGCCAGTTGGAACTCATTAGAGTGGTTAATCCTTAAAGTTTTTAAATGCCAAAGGCATTTCGATGCTTTCGTCCTTCTTAAACAACTGCATCACTTGCTGTAAATCGTCGCGGCTTTTGCCCTGCACGCGCACGGTGTCGCCAGCAATAGAAGCCTGTACTTTAATTTTGCTGTCTTTTACCAGCTTGACCATTTTTTTGCCCAGCTCCTTATCAATGCCTTGGCGCATGGTGGCCTTAACATGCACCTGCTTGCCAGAGCCTTCCAGCTTGCCGTATTCCAAACATTCCACCTTAATGCCGCGCTTCACCATTGCTCCGGTGAGCATGGGTTTCATTTGTTCAATTTGAAATTCGTGATCGGCGGTGATAGTGACAACCAACTCTTTTAGCTCAAAGCTGGCTTGCACCCCACGAAAATCGAAACGCGTGCTTAACTCACGGTTGGCTTGGTCTACCGCATTTTGCGCTTCGTGCTTGTCTACTTCTGAAACAACGTCAAATGATGGCATAGTGTCCTCCTCTATGAATGCGCCCTATTCTATAGCCCACACCATGATAGTGCTATGCTATGCGGCACTTTCTGACCATCTTGTTGCGTTTCTATGAATATTGGTTTTCTTGGCTTGGGTAGTTTGGGCACGCTGCTGGCTTATCACTGCCGTGATCAAATGCTGTTTGCGCTACCTAAAACGCCATTGGCCTCGGTAAAGTTAACCCTAAAAAATCACACCGAATTATGGCAAGCACACTTAGCCTGCTGGCAAGGCGAACCCTTAGATTGGCTAGTGGTAAGCACCAAGGCCGCCCAAACGCTACCTGCGCTAAGCGCTTGGGCAACACATTTACCCAAGGTGAAAAATATCCTGCTGCTGCAAAATGGTATGGGGCAACAAGAACAGGCAGCACGTTGGTTAAGTCATGCATCATTAAGTTGCAAGCTATGGGCCGCCATGAGCACCGAAGGCGCTTATAAAGAAGGCAACACAGTGGTTTACGCTGGCGTTGGCCACACCCTAATTGGCTTATGGCCAGATGGCACCGCCACTGCGCCTTTGCTACCCAGTTGCCAATTCACCCCTTCTATTAAACAGGCCATTTTAGGCAAGCTTGCTGTTAATGCCGTTATCAACCCACTGACGGGCTTTTATCGCTGCAAAAACGGCGAGCTAGTGACCAACCCGCCATATCGGCAAAAGTTAGTGGCGCTTAGCCAAGAAGTGGCCGAGCTATACCGCAAACTGGGCTGGCACTTGCCCCAAGACCTAGCCCAACTTGTTGAAGACGTGGCGACTAAAACCGCAGCCAATACCTCTTCGACCCTGCAAGATATTCTGGCCAATCGCCCTACCGAATTGGCCTATATTTCGGGCTTTTTGCTTGAACAAGCTAAAGCTATTAGCCACCCCCTGCCCATCACTCAACAACTTTACGCTACCTTTAGTGCCTAACCTGCCAGAAGCCTTGACCTGCCAAGCCCCTAGATAT
>JBASZG010000057.1:0-9362 GCA_049277875.1 Venatoribacter sp. | reverse complement strand
ATGCCCAGCTTTGTAAAAATGAATTTACACCTCCGTGCGCAGGACGCCAACGCTATGGCCGCCAAATCTAAGGTAGATAAAGCCATGAACTCTATCCTGGCGCTAACCAAAAAGTTCTCGATTGAGTCAAGCGCCATTAGAGCGGCCGACCTGCAACGCCAACCTTATTATGAATGGGAAAGTAACCAGCGGGTGTTGCGTGGCGAAGAGGTAAGCCGCAGCGTGCAAATCACCCTAACGCAGCTCGACAGGTACAGTGAATTTTTACAAGGCTTAATAGCCTTAGATAACGTCCAGATTCAGCCGCACGAACTGGGCTTTAACGACGCGCCAAGTTTAGGTAGAGAAGCTATGGTGCTGGCATTACAAAACGCCAAGCAAAAAGCCACGCAAATGGCTGCGGTACTTAATAACACCTTGGGGAAAACACTGAGCATTGAAGAGCAAGGCACTCACTCTGCTATGCCGCTTATGTCTATGCGCATGAGTGCAGTGGCCGACGAACAAAGCCCATCCCCACAAATTATCCAAAAACAAAAAATATCCGCCCAGGTTTTGGTGCGTTTTGAATTGAAATGATATGAATGAAACGTTAGTACAAGGCGTCTATCGCCACTACAAAGGCAATCTGTATCAGGTTTTAGGCACGGTCGCCCATAGCGAAACCGAAGAAAAGCTCGTACTTTACAAAGCACTGTACGGCGATTTCGGCCTGTGGGTGCGGCCACTCACTATGTTTTGCGAAGCGGTAGAAGTAGCAGGCGAAAGCCTTCCTCGTTTTGAGCTTATTCAGCCGCTAGAAAAAACCGCAGGAGATAAAGTATGACTCCAGCCGTAAACGCCGCCAAAAAAGCCAAAATAAACTTTACCCTGCACGAATACCAACACGACCCAGCCGCCGAATCTTATGGTGAAGAAGCCGCCGAAGCTTTGGGCATTAGCCCTGATCAGGTATTCAAAACCTTGTTGGTGGCCTTAGCTGGGCATAAAAGCCCACTGGCGGTAGCCGTATTGCCGGTTTCGCATCGTTTAAGTTTGAAAGCCATTGCCAAAGCCTTAGGTGCCAAAAAAGCCGACATGGCCGACCCTAAAGTAGCCGAGCGCACCACAGGCTATGTGGTGGGGGGTATTAGCCCATTAGGCCAGAAGAAAGCGTTGCCGACTGTTATTGATACCAGCGCCGCAGCCTTTACCAACATTAACGTAAGCGCAGGTAAGCGCGGCCTAGAAATTGAACTCTCCCCGCAAGACTTAGCCAGCCTAACCCGCGCAAGCTTTGCTTCTATTGTTGAATAAGTATACAATGCGCGCCCCTTTAATCCGTGGGCTGGTTGTTTTAGATAACCAATACGGACTCCTTGCCTTACCAGATTGGCTGGAAGGCTATCAACCCACAAGGAGCTGACAATGCGTCACTACGAAATCGTTTTTCTGGTACACCCAGATCAAAGCGAACAAGTACCAGCAATGGTAGAGCGTTACACCAACACCATCGAAGCCGACGGCGGTAAAATCCACCGTTTCGAAGATTGGGGTCGTCGCCACCTAGCTTACCCAATCAACGACATGCACAAAGCACACTACATTCTGATGAATATCGAATGTTCACAAGTTGCATTAGATGAATTGGCTACAAACTTCCGTTACAACGATGCCATTTTGCGTAACTTGGTTATCCGTCGCGACGAAGCCGTCACTGAAGTGTCACCTATCAAAGCCGCTGAAGGTCGTGAAGAGCGTCGTCGCTCTGACAACCGTGTTGCTGCTGAAGTTGAAGAGTATTCTGAAGACGAAGCAGATGACAACGAAGACACCGATTCTGAAGATAACGCTGAGTAAGGAGCATCACCATGGCACGTTTTTTCCGTCGTCGTAAGTTCTGCCGTTTCACCGCTGAAAACGTAAAAGAGATCGATTACAAAGACATCGATACCCTAAAAGCGTACATCACTGAAACCGGCAAAATCGTACCAAGCCGTATCACTGGTACTCGTGCAAAATATCAGCGTCAATTAGCGACCGCCGTTAAGCGCGCTCGTTACATTGCTTTGCTGCCTTACACCGACCAACACTTCAACTAAGAAGCGGTTGCAAGCGTAAGAAATTATGAAAGCACTCGCACAATGGGCCATGACTAGCCGCCGTCAGGCGATTATTGCCGTACTGTTGTGCTTTGCTGTTCCGCTGATGTCTTGGTTTGGAGCAGCGTTGCTGGCCTTGGTGATTCTTCGCCAAGGCTGGAATGAAGGCGCAAGCGTTGTACTGTGGGGTATTTTGCCTTGCTTTGCTTGGTATGCTGTTGGTGATCCCACTCCTTTAATTACCGCCATTGGCACACTTGCCTCGGCTTTGGTATTAAGAAGTTCGGTGCGCCTAGAGCGAGCTTTAATGCTAGGTTCATTATTAGGCATTGGGCTTTATGTTCTTCTTCCGTTGCTCCTACCCGGTTTGGTCGAGGCCATTACCGATGGGGCGCACAGCATGATAAAAGAAGGCTTTAGTGGTCAGCCAGACGTGCTGGCAAAACTAGAGCCTATATTAAGCCCGATGATTATCGGCGTCTTAGCGGCGCTGCATGTTTTAGGGTTTCAACTAGCGTTACTGCTGGGCCGCTATTGGCAAAGCGAGCTGTATAACCCCAAAGGCTTTGGCCTTGAGTTTAAAGCACTGCGCTTGCCCATGCTGTACAGCCTTCCTTGCGTACTAATGTTGCTGGGAGTGGCAGGCATAGCGCCCGATTTAGCTGGCATGGTTCCTGTTCTAACCGTACCCATGGTACTGGCTGGAGTGGCACTGTTTCATGCTGTAGTAACTATGAAAAAGGCGGGCACACATTGGCTGGTGCTGCTTTATGCAGCCATGTTTATGTTTGGCCCATACACATACACATTACTAATTTTTATTGCGTTGCTGGACAGTTCAATCAACTTCCGCACTCGATTAAAAGACACGGCCTAGCCCTGTAATGAGGAATTTAAGATGAAAATTATTCTGTTAGAAAAAGTTGCCAACCTTGGCGCCCTAGGTGATAGCGTTAATGTACGTGCAGGTTACGCTCGTAACTACTTGTTGCCACAAGGCAAAGCCGTACCAGCAACTAAAGAAAACGTAGAAGCGTTTGAAGCGCGTCGTGCAGACTTAGAAGCTCAAGCTGCGGCTAAATTGGCTTCTGCTGAAGCTCGCAAAGCTCAAATCGAAGCTCTGTCTTTGTCTGTTGCGGTAAAAGCTGGTGATGAAGGCAAACTATTCGGTTCTTTTGGTAACCGCGACATTGCCGACTTAGTTTCTGCTAATGGCGTTGAACTGTCTAAATCTGAAGTTCGTTTACCAAACGGCCCTCTACGCAGCGTTGGTGCATTTGAAATTGACATCCAATTGCACGCCGAAGTAGACGCTACTTTAAAACTACAAGTGGTTGCAGAGTAATTCGCCGCTTTTAGCATTAAGTAGAATGAGGCACTATTGGCATGCGCTGATGGTGCCTTTTTTATTTAAATTCTGTGAGAAAGCTCATGTCCGATTACGATTACGATGACCTTCCTGAGGTTCAAGAAGAAACTCGTTTAGAGCGTATTCCCCCCAACTCAATTGAAGCCGAGCAAGCCGTATTAGGCGCTTTGATGCTGGATGAAGAAGTGTGGGATGCGGTATCGGCTGAAATCACCGACCAAGATTTTTATCGTCAAGACCACCGCCTTATTTACCGCGCCATTAGCCACCTAATTGCTGCAGAAAGCCCAGTCGACTTGGTTACTGTGGCCGAAGAGCTGGAAGCGCGCGGCCAAATTGAACAAGCAGGTGGCCGTAGTTACCTATCCGATCTAACCATCTCGATTCCTGCCACTGAGAACAGTGCCGCCTATGCCGAAATCATTCGCACTCGCGCCCAACAGCGCGCCTTGATTCAGGCGGGCACGGCCATTATTCAAAATGCCTACGAGCCCAAAGGCAGTAATGCCTTAACCCTTATTTCCGATGCCGAAAAAAGCATTGCCGAAATTGCCGCTGGCAACCGCACCGACTCTGGCCCGCAAGCGCTCACACCAGTGATGTTTCGCACCATCGAAATGCTCGAAGAAATGGCAGAAATGGAAGACGGCCTAACGGGTGTTACTACTGGCTTCCTTGATATTGATAAGCGCACCAATGGCTGGCAAAAAGCCGACTTGGTTATTGTGGCCGCGCGTCCTTCTATGGGTAAAACCACTTACTCGATGAACCTAATTGAAAATGCTTTGCTGGCAACTAAACGCCCCTGCTTAGTGTTTAGTATGGAGATGCCGGCCGAATCCATTGTGATGCGTATGCTGTCTTCGATAGGGCGCATTAACCAGTCTAACGTGCGTTCTGGCAAACTCGACCCTGAGGAATGGAGCAAACTCACTGCTGCGGTTACCCAGCTTAAAGGTTTACCGCTTTATATCGACGACACCCCTGCGCTAACTCCTCAGGAAATGCGCGCCAGAGCGCGAAAAATTTACCGCGAAAATGGCAACGACCTAGCCATGATTATGGTCGACTACCTGCAACTAATGAAAGTGGCAGGTAAAAGTGAAGGCCGTACTCAAGAAATTTCTGAAATCTCGCGCTCGCTTAAGGCCATTGCTAAAGAATTTAACTGCCCAGTTATTGCGCTGTCGCAGCTAAACCGCTCGCTGGAACAACGCCCCAATAAACGCCCCGTTATGTCTGACTTGCGTGAGTCGGGCGCCATCGAGCAAGACGCCGACATCATTCAATTTATCTATCGTGACGAAGTGTATAAAGAAGACTCGCCCGACAAAGGCATTGCCGAAATTATCACCGGTAAGCACCGTAACGGCCCAATCGGTACCGATCGTCTTGCCTTTGTGGGCATGTACACACGTTTTGAAAACCTAGCCTTTGAATACCAAGGCCAAGGCGATGAGGAATAATCTGTTTTATGAAATTCACCCCTGAGCTTCCCTTTACTGGTGGGCGCTTGCGCCCGCTTACTTATGAAGACGCCGATATTCTATTTGGCCTTTATTGTCAGCCTGAAATTCCTGGCCAAAATCCACCCAGTAGCGCCGAACAAATGAGCCGCCTAGTTGACTACAGCGTGCAAATGGCGGCCACTCAGCGTGGCATGATGTGGCTTTTAGAGGTGGATGGCCAAGTGCAAGGCATGGTCAGCGTGTTTGACTGGCAACCTTCGTACCTGCGCTTAACTCTGCGTGTCGATGGGCTGCCGGAACTGAGTTTAGAAAATCGCCAGCACGCTCTAAAAGCCGCTATGGATTTTCTAGAAACTAAGTTCCATATCTTTAACTTTGCTTATCAGTGGATAGAAGGGCAGAGCAGCGACATTAAGACCGTGCTTACCAATCTGGGCTTTAGCTTACGCGCTACCTTGCGCGATGGCTGGCGAGTAGGCGAAGGCTTTGCCAATGTAGAGCAATACCATCGCGTGCTCAACAAACAAAAACCCAAAGCCGGGCGTTTAGGCGAATTTGATAACCCCGCCCAAGATTTAACCAAATCGGTAGGAGGCAAAGCATGAACTGGAACTTCAATACCGCTGATTTTCAACTGCGCCTACCCAACTCTGAACAAGACGTTGAAGCCTTAATGGGGCTGCTTAAACAGCCGCAAGTCAGTGCTCACATTCCAGCCTTGCCCTTATTGGAAACTCACCGTGTTGTTGATGAATTGCGGCGTATGGCCATGCGTTTTGAAGCGCGTGAGGCCGCATTTTGGCTGGTGGAGCAACAGCAGACGCTCTTAGGGCGCATCAGCATTATGCGCATTAATTGGCTGCAACGCAGCGCTCAAATGCAATGGGAACTAAGCGAAGCCTTGGATAGTGCCGCCCTCGCACAAATTGTTCCTGCCATTTTGAATTTCGTTTTTACTGAGCTTAACCTGCACCGCATCGAGATGCGCCTGTTGCCCAATACTGAGCACGATGCCTTGTTGCGCGCGGTTGGCTTTGAGTTTGAAGGCACTCTGCCTGCCCAGCTTGAATTTTTAGGGCAAGATGTTGATTTAGCGGTATGGAGCCTGCTGTCTTAGTGAAAAGGCCAAAACTTAATCTGTAAGCAAACTACCCCTAGCCGCTGTAACCAAACCAGATTAAGTTTTGGCCAAACTCTTAAAACTCAATGATTAGAAACTGTATTGCAGTTTCGCCCAAAGGTTGCGCCCTAATTCATTGACCTTAGTGTTGGAAGCTAAGC
Organism: Venatoribacter sp.; assembly: GCA_049277875.1. GTDB lineage: Bacteria > Pseudomonadota > Gammaproteobacteria > Pseudomonadales > Oceanobacteraceae > Venatoribacter. Next base: position 3,162 of record JBASZG010000057.1, on the reverse strand, counting down.
CGCCCTCTACGCCACGCGATAAGTGTTCGGCGTAGTTCTTATCGAAGATATTATCCACGCCAGCGGTAAGAATAAGTTTCTCTTGAATACGGTAGCCCGCGTTTAACGAGAACACCGCAAAGCCCGATGTTTTACCAATATCCTGCCCAACTATTGTGCCTTGACCTATGGCTACGCGGTCTTGCTCGTTAACAAAACGTCCTAAGGCTCCGGCACTCCAAACGCCATTATCGTAGGTTAAGCCTAAGCGCAGCTCGTGTGCAGGGATTTGCCCTAAGGCGCGTTTGTCGGTGTCGTTTTCACCGCGCACCATGCTAACGGTCGCGTCGGTAGTCCAGTGGTGAGCGAATTGCCACGCTGCATCGGCCTCTGCGCCGTAGGTGGTTGCGCGGATATTGCGTGCGTCTATGGCATTCATGCGACCTGCAGTGTTAGGCAGTCTTTCTACCAAAATATAGTCGTCATGGTGCGCGTAAAACGCCGAGACCGAGCCACGCACTGTATCGCCTGTGTGCATAATGCCAATATCGAGCTGAGTTACTTTTTCTGGGTCAATTTCAAAAGTGCTCTTCGTGCCGCTGTTCATCATATTCACATTGGCTGGGTTACGCGTGCGCTCCCAGTAGTCGGCGGCGCGTTGGCTATGCCCAACACCAGCGTAAGCGCGGTTTTCTTTATCTAATTGATGCTCATAGCGCAAAAAGCCACTGGTCAGCCAGTTTTTGTCTTTCTCACCTGTCGTGTCTTTGTTTAAACGCAAATCTTCGGCTTGGTCACGGTCTAGGCGAATACCTGCGTGCACGCCATGTTCGCCTGGAAAATGGTAATGAAACTCGGTGTACACCCCAGCGTTGCTAAAACTCATGTCTTTATCACGCGGTTTGCTCTTATACATATTGGGCATGCCGCTGCGGTTGGTGTGCTCGTTTTGTTGATAATCCGCACCTAAGTCGATAGTTAAGTGCGCGTCTACCGTTAGGGTTGTGCCCACATTAGCACCAATCGTTTCACGGTCTGGGTTCATTGCCATAGCCCCCATACCAGTTGTAGGTGGAGTGCGTAGACTGTAGTTATCCATAACGTGATCAACGTAGTTACGATACACCTTGGCCTTAAATTCACTGATTAAAGGCGTGATATTCTTCTGGCTATAGCTTAACCCCAAGTTGGTGCGATCGAATTTAGAGCCGTCCATGCCTCGGTCGGCGTAAGCGGCTTCGCCATCGCTCTTGGCGGCGGTTAGCTCAATTTTAGTATCTACGTTCGGGGTAAAACCCAAGGCCGCATTACCGCTGTAACGCTCGTAGTTAGAATGCACTTTGTCGCCATTACCATCGCGGTAATCATCCGCCTGTGAACGCGTGCCATTTAACTCAACAAAACCCTTTTGGCCGCCCGCTTGAATCTGCGCTATTTGGTCGTTACGGCCAAAGCTACCGCCTAATACACTGACATAACCATGCACAGGCGAATCGTAAAAATCGGGTGTGGCACGCTCAAAGTTCACCACCCCGGCGCTGCTGCCAGGGCCGTGCTTCACCGACTGCGGGCCTTTTAAAATAGTTACGTTATCAAATGCTTCTGGAAAAATGTAAGCCGTAGGCGGATCCATGCGGTTGCCACAGCCCCCTAAAATAGTTTCGCCGTCTAACAAAATACTTAAACGCGACGCCGCCATACCACGAAAAACTGGGTCGCCGTCGGTGCCACCTTTGCGCACCACCGAAAAGCCAGGAATATTTTTCAGTAAATCTGCGCCATCGTGAGCAGGAATGGGCTGGCGCGGTGCTTTAGGATCGGTTTCCACCGTCAAAGCTTTAGACATATTAGGAGCCGTTACTACCAACGGGTCGAGCTCGGTATGATCGGCTAAAGCGGGCATGGCACTGGCAACAAACACTGCCACAGCAAGCGGTTTTAACGGGCGAATGAGCATGAGAAACCTCACCAAATCAAAAAATTAAGTGAGCTGAATGTAGCAAGGCAAAACCATATAAAGAATGTGGCAAAGTGTCGCACCACCAAAGGAATACCACCTAGGTGAACTTAATCTCATAGCTATTGTCTATGATGCTGTTTGAAAAGATTAATTTAACTTATTGAATTAATCGGTCTAATATCAACCTCGTTCAAAGATAAACCTAACAGGAGCAACACCATGGGTATCGTAAACTCAGAAATCAAACCATTCAGCGCCACCGCCTTCAAACAAGGCAAATTTGTCAACATCACCGAAGCCGACGTTAAAGGCAAATGGGCAGTATTCTTCTTCTATCCAGCCGACTTCACCTTTGTTTGCCCAACCGAACTAGGCGACTTGGCCGACAAATACGCCGAGCTGCAAAAACTGGGCGTAGAAGTGTACTCAGTGTCTACCGACACCCACTTCAGCCACAAAGCCTGGCACGACACCTCAGACACCATCGGTAAAATCGACTACTACATGGTAGGCGACCAAACTGGCACCATCACCAATAACTTTGGCGTAATGCGTGAAGGTCAAGGCCTTGCTGACCGTGCTACCTTCATCATCGACCCACAAGGCATTATCCAAGCGGTAGAAATCACCGCCGAAGGTATTGGCCGTGACGCCGACGACCTAATGCGCAAAATCAAAGCTGCGCAATACGTTGCCAGCCACCCAGGTGAAGTATGCCCAGCAAAATGGAAAGAAGGCGAAAAAACTTTGGCTCCTTCTTTAGACCTAGTAGGCAAAATCTAATCTGACTTCGTCTATGAGTGGTTTGCTAGTAATCTAGTAACCACCATCAAAAACCCGGTTCGTACGCTGTATGAGCCGGGTTTTTGTTTATTGAGAGGCTGGTGGCAATGCTTTAAAACGCCAACTCAGACTGTACAGCTCTTATTGGTTTGCTGAGCACTTATGCTGTTGTGCTTTATGATAAATATAATGGGCTGTTAGTAAATATTTTACTTGCTAACGGCGACGCACATTTAAAAAAATTGGAGCTTAATTTACACAGATAAAATAACGCCAAAATTAGCGACCGCTTACGATATTTTAACACCGCGTGCTTATATTAAAGATGAGCGGCACTTGGAGCTTAATTTAAGCAAAACCAAAGACTGGTATGTCATTTCTATGCAGAGCTTTGAACTGTGGGCTGAACGCTCAAGTGTTTCATGGCGAATGATTAAGCC
>JBASZG010000056.1:0-6684 GCA_049277875.1 Venatoribacter sp. | reverse complement strand
AAGTGAGTACTGCAACATTATTACCATCGTAGATTTTGTCTTTTGCTTGCGCGTCTTTAAGGCTAATGTCTTTAGCGGTGATTTCATCGGTTGCAGTTAATTGGGTTACCCTATAGTTGCTGGCACTACTGCCTGTTAGCGTCAAGCTATCTAGCGTTATTGCTTTTCCTGTGCCTGCATTTTTATCGGCAAAAGAGGCATCTGTACTTACCAAGCTAACGTCGTCACCGGCAAAGCTGTCAAGGCTTACATTCGTTAATTCGGCTGCCTTAGTGCCGTCGTATACCTTGCTATGGGTGGTTGCAGTAACAGTGAGGACATAAGGGTCAATATCAACACTGCTGCCATTTATATAAATTAAATCGTAGTTAAAATTGGTAGGGTATAAGTATTCTTCTAAATCGTAGGTGCCAACATTTCTTATGCCCGCGTCCCAACTGACGTTACCTGCAATAGTAGAGTCGGTGATAAAGTCGCCACTTTTATAATCTTCGCCTTTATAGGTGTAAGGGTTAGCAGCAAGCTCAATACGAACAGGTTTTAAAGTATTTTTTAATAGTGGTACATGACGGCCATCGTAGAAGCGCCAAATGGCGGAATCCCAGCCAGAGTATGTGGCTTGTTGTTTTAATTCGGCTGTGGTTTTGGCGCTTACGCCAGAAGTGCTGCCTGTGCCTACACCTGCGGCAGCCGTGCTGCTTTCATATAGGCTGTTATCAATACTGTTAAAGTTGCTGCCAGCAATACCGCCAACAGCGGCAGCTCCAGTTACGCTGCCGGTATTAAAGGTGTAGTTAATATCGCCATCATTGCGCCCAGCAATGCCGCCCACTAGGCTGGCGTCGGTATCGCCCACAGCACCGTCGGAATAGGAGTTTTTAATAGAGCCTGTTGCATCGTTTAGGCCGGCAATGCCCCCGACAATGCTACTGCCTTGTAGTGAGGCTATTTTGGTAATGGTGCCAGAGTTGCTGGCGGTAGAAATGTTCTTTTTGTTTTGGCCAGCAATGCCGCCCAGAAAAAGCTGCCCAGTTACTTCGGCGTTGTTTTGTACGTTAAATATCTCGCCGTTGTTCTCGCCTACTAGGCCACCCACAAACATCGAGCCGGTTACCTGGCTTTGATTATCGGTAACCACATTAAAAATAGTGCCGTTGTTTACCCCAGCAACGGTGCCAACATAATTACCACCCGCCACATGAGCGTTGGTAAAAATAAGGTTGCTGACTTCGGCGTTAATGCCAAGCGTGCTAAACAGGCCAGTTGAACCAGTATCGCTAATGGTTAGGCCATCAATGCTATTTCCAAGGCCGTTTAAAACGCCATCAAAGGCACCAATAGACGCCATAGAGCCAGCGGTAATATCACCGCCCAAAGCGTAATAGCCAGAGCCAGCTACGGCCTGCAAGCCTGTTAGGTCAGTTAAAATCGTATAGTTTTGGTTATTAATGCTAAGGCTGGTGCCACTGCCCAAACTTACGCGGCCAAAGCCAGGTAGCACATTCACCACACCGTCGGTACTGGCTGCATCCCCGCCATTGGCGGTATTGGTGTTCAGTTCAAGGCCTGCATTGCCAGTTAAGCCTAGCTTGGCGTAGATATTAATGCTGTGTGATGCGGTTAGGGTAAGAGTGCTGGCGTTCCAGCTAATGTCTTCGTGCACATTGATATCACCAGAGCCAGAGTTATTGCCACTAGACGATACAATAGTAACGTGGTTGCTACCAAGCTGGCTTTGCAAGGTTGCAACACTCATATCCGCATCTTCACCGCCAATATGAAAATCCTGTGGGTCGATTAACCAAGTGCCGGTGTTGCCATTATTGGCTAAGGTGGAGATAACCGTGCCGTCTTGCACTTTTACTTTGGCCGCTGAGGTTTCGATAAAACCGCCGTCGGCGTTGCCAGAAGCAGAGGCATCGAGGGTGCCGGCAACATGGGTTTCACCCGCATTCATATCCGACATCAGCATAATTTTGCCGTTTTTATTAACTAGGCTAGTGGCCTGAATAACGCCTGTGTTATTAACCACTGCGCGAGAAAGCTGGTCGGCGGCTTTGGCACTTAGCCAAGTTTGGCCGCCTGCGCTGGTGATAATGCCGCTGTTTTCGGCTAAGGCATCGAGTGCGCCTTGGTCAATGGTAAAGCCCAGTAAGCTGCCGTTGTTTAGTTGCAGGCTTACTTTTTGCCCTGCGGCTAAGGCAGTAAAGCCTTCTGGGGTGTTAATGCTGCCGCTGTTGCGAACGCGCTCGGCAATAAGGGCCACATAGCCGGCTTGCATTTGGCCTTGGTTTTTTACCAAGGCGCGGCTGTTGCCTGCAAAGCCGTAGTTATCATTGCTAAAGTCTTGGTTAGAAAGCCCAAGAGTAGAGGCCACCAAGCCGCCTACTTCTACCTGAGAGTTAGGCCCAAACAGCACGCCATTAGGATTAATTAAAAAGACTTGGCCATTGGCGTTAAGACGGCCATAAATAGCACTGGGGTCGTTACCAAGAATACGGTTCAGCGCCACCGAGTTAGCCGAAGGCTGATTAAAAGTAACGCTTTCGTTGCTGCCTATATTAAATTTATCCCAGTTAATCGCCAGCTTAGAGCTGTTTTGGTCGATGACCATGCTAGAACCATTGGTAGAGATTTGCCCCTGCCCTACGACTACTTGGCCATTCATTGGCAAGGCGTAAGTAAAACTGACGTAAGGAATGGATAAGCAAGCAATGGCCAAGCGTAATTTATTAAAGGTAGAGTTAGGCTGATTCACGGCAACACCCGTTTTAGTTAGGGTTAACGGCTTTCAATGAGCACTTAGGTTAATTGCCCTGCAGTTTAGCCAAAGCCTCTGGATTCGCCAGTAAGCGCTTTACGGTTTCAACCACGGCTTGGGTTTGTGAGTCGATTTCAATATTGATTAAATCGCCCACCTGCACTTCTCCAAATACGGTAACGTCACGAGTTTCAGGAATTAAAAACACCGAAAAACAGCAATCTTTTACTTCGGCAATCGTTAGGCTGCAACCGTTTAAGGCAACAAAGCCTTTGTCTAATAAAAATGGAGCCAACGATTCTGGACGCTCAAACCAAACTACGCGGTTAAATTCGCTGTCTTGCACGGCTAGAACCCGCACTTGCTGCATCACATGTCCAGAAAGCACATGTCCGCCAATTTCATCACCAAAACGCGCGGCTCGTTCTATATTCACCACCTTGCCAGCCTCCAAGGTTCCAAGGTTGGTAATGTTTAAAGTTTGGGCAATGGCATCAAAACTAACCTTATTGCCTTCGATCGTACGCACCGTTAAACAAGTGCCATTGATGGCTACGGACGCACCGATTTGCAACCCTTCTCGCATTTTTGACGGAAACTCAAAGGTCAATGTGGCAAAGTCGTTGTGGCGCTCGATGTGCAACAATGGCAGCTTGGTTTGAACAATTCCGGTAAACATGGGCGTCTCCTAATTTTTAGTGCCGCTATTATGCACTATACTCGCAGCATAAGCAGCGTAGGGGATCAGAGGACCTCTCTTTGAATACAACAAAAACAGGCTTAATTCTTTCAGGCGGTGGTGCTCGTGCGGCCTATCAGGTTGGTGTGCTTAAAGCCATAGTGAAGCTTTTACCGTCCAAGTGTACCAACCCTTTTGATATTATTTCTGGCACCTCTGCTGGGGCAATCAATGGCGTTGCTATGGCATCTTATGCTGATAATCACCGTATTGGCGTGCGCCATTTAGAGCGTATTTGGGGCAACTTTGAATGCTCGCATATTTATCGCACCGACTTTATCGGGGTTTCCCTTACCTTAATGAAACTGGTGCGCAGCCTAGTCATTGGCCGAGGCTTTAAAACCGACCCGGTGTCGTTATTGGATAACACCCCTTTGCGCGACCTTTTGCGCGAAGTCATTAAATTCGACAACATTCAAAACAACGTCGATAACGGTCATTTACATGCCTTAGCCGTTAACTGTTCTGGTATTGATAGCGGCGAGTCGGTGAGTTTTTTCCAAGGCCATTACAGCTTAAATAACTGGGAGCGTCTGCGTCGCAAAGGGGTGCGCTCGCGGATTACCTTGCAGCATTTAATGGCATCATCGGCCATTCCTATGGTGTTTCCGGCCATCAAAATTCACCGTGAATATTACGCCGACGGCGCAGTGCGCCAATTGTCGCCATTAAGCCCAGCATTGCATTTAGGTGCAGAAAAAATTTTGGTTATTGGGGTCAGTGGTGAGGCCCATCAGCGAGCAAATCAGAATATGCAAAGCCTGTATCCAAGCCCAGCGAGAATAATGGGGCACATGCTAAATGCGGCCTTTATTGACAGCATGGCCGCCGATGTTGAACGCTTGCGCCGAATTAACCGCACCCTAGATCGCATTCCGCTTGAAATTCAGCGACGCGATAAAATGGAGCTGCGCAAAGTCAATATTTTAGAAATTAACCCAAGCATGTCGTTGGATAACTTAGCAGGCCAGCACGCGGCGGAAATGCCCCGCGCGTTAAAACTGGCTTTAGGAGGAAGTGGTAATACCAGTAAATCTGGCTCTGGCTTATTAAGCTATTTGTTGTTTTCAAAAGGTTATTGCCAAGCCCTAATGGAACTTGGCTACCACGATGCCATGACCCGCAGCGATGATATTTTAGAGTTTTTTAGCGACCATTTTACGCAAACTCAACCAAGCCTTACGGCAATGGGTGAGTAAGCTGGATTATTTAATCCAGCCGGTGCGTGAAAATGAAGGCAGTTGCCCCCAGCTTTCCCAGTGCATCCATATCGCTTTGGCTTGACCAACAATATTTTTCTCTGGTACGAAGCCCCAAGCACGACTATCGGCACTATTGCCACGATTGTCGCCCATCATAAAGTATTGGCCTTCAGGTACAGTCCACTCTCCTTCTGGGCCAGCCCAAATAACGGTTTTTCCCGTTAAACTCGATTCCCCGACCATCCATTGAATAGTGGGTAGATGATCACCAAGCTGCTCTTCAGCTAGATATTTGATGGGCGAATAGGCTGGCTCTCCGCCTGTTAACGTGGTTTCAATCGCTTTGCCATTAATCGTAAGTTGGCGATTACGGAACACAATATGATCACCCGGCAAGCCAATAACGCGCTTAATAAAGTAGCGAGGATCGTTAGGTGGAAAGAACACCATAACGTCGCCGCGTTCTGGTTCACCGGTTGGAATTAGGGTGAAATCGAACACTGGCATACGAATGCCGTAGGAAAATTTGCTCACTAAGATAAAGTCGCCTTTAACTAAGCCCGGTTCCATTGAACCTGAAGGAATTTGAAATGGCTCGGCAATAAAAGAGCGCAAGACAAAAACCACCAGCAGCACTGGGAAGAACGATTTTGATTGCTCCACCACAAAGGACTCTTTCGCTGCCGCTTCAAGACTGGCATCGGTGGCACCTGCTGCGGTCAATGATTCAACCTTACGATCTCGTTTGGGGGCTAAATAAAATCTATCCAAACCAGCAATAACACCAGTTATTAGGGTAAGAAGCATTAAAATTAAAGGAAAATCAAAGTTCATATTGGTACTTATCGTTGTTTTAAAGTGAAAGGCATTCTAGCGGCAATAGCCGCTAAAACGTACCAGTTCTGGCTAAAATTGTGGTGCATTGGGCTGATAGCCAGAAAATTGTCGTGCAATTTGTGCGGCATAGTTGTCGGTCATGCCAGAAATAAAATCAACCGCGCGCATATAGGCTTCGTACAAAGTCCAATCGCTTTGTGGGGAGCTACGCCCTAATAGTTCCAGCACACGCTGATTGCGGAAGGTGGCTTTGCCATCTAACACACGTTCTCGCACCGCGCTTAAGGTGGCGTCCAATAAGATGCCTAACGTTGAATAAGAGCCAATTTCAACGGCAAGCTTGCGCTGGTCTTTAAAGATGCGCTCGCGGGCAATATTTTTAGCGTTACTAACGACATCTCGCACCGGCTTGGGGCAGTAATCAATAAGATCTCCGGCTAGGCTGCCTGCCAGCAATTCGTCTTCATGGGCCATAAACGCGTGACTAACGTGTGCAACCAGCACTTCCATAACCAAGCCACGCAAGGCTTGCAAGCGACGCCTTGGGGTATCCATTGCGTCAAGGGTGGCCTGCACCTTTGGCCACTGCTCGGTCAGTACGCCTTTTAGCAGCTCTTCTACTTCGTCGTAGCGCAAAAGCCCCATTTCAATGCCGTCTTCCAAGTCAATCAAGCCATAACAAATATCGTCGGCGGCTTCGAGCAAGTACACCAAAGGGTGACGTGCAAAACGGTTTTCAGCTATTTCTATAAGGCCAAGTTGACCGGCAACCTTGCGCAGCAAAGGCAGCTCGGTTTGATAGCAGCCGAACTTTTTGGTCTGTCCGCTTTGCACATAGTCGACCGTCCAAGGGTACTTTAAAAAAGCACCCATAGTGCCATAGGTTAAGCGCATACCACCTTGAAAGCGGTGCGATTCAATTTGCGACACTAAGCGAAAACCTTGGGCATTGCCTTCAAAGGTTTGCAGGTCGGCTTGTTGCAGCGGCGTTAAGCCAGTTAAAAAATGATCGTTTTCAGGGTCACGAAACCAATGACGAATAGCGTCTTCGCCAGTATGGCCAAAAGGCGGGTTGCCAATATCGTGGGCTAAACAGGCGGCCTGCACCAAAGCACCAACATCGTTGGCGTTAAGCCCTTGTGGCA
>JBASZG010000055.1:0-6022 GCA_049277875.1 Venatoribacter sp. | reverse complement strand
GCTTAAACCTCTCAAGCCGAAAAAGAGCAGGCCGAGCGCACCGAGCCGCAAGAACAAGAAGCCAAGGCAGAGCAGGCCGCCGAGAAAGATAGTTCCTTGCCAGAAATACTGACGCTTTCAAGAAAGCAGTATCTTAAAAAGATGGCCAAAGAGCGTGGCATTAAAGCCAAATCGCCCGGCTACGACAAAGCTATGGCAGGCGTGAGCAGGACTATGAAAGCGCGTATGTCAAATTACCATTTGAGGAGTTTAACCGTCTTAACCCTGATTCAGGTGAGAGCTTAAATCGCTCGGCTTGGGAGGCTCTGCGCGAAGAATACGACTCACCAAAAACCGAAGCCACCAACCCTGATACTTTTATCAAAACAAAAGATGGGGCAATAGATTTTGGTGAGATTACGCCAGCGATGGCCAAGGCGGCAGGCCGTCAGGCTGGAAAAATTCGCTTGCAAGAGGGCGGTGAGAAGTTTGGACGTAAGCACATTGAACTTCGACGTGGTGAAGAAATTAAGCAAGCAGGCTTTGATAGTATTGAAAGCTTTGTCCGTGAAATTGCAAGCAACATTGATCAGGTTTGGAAGCCCGAAAAAACACGCCAGCTTGTGGCAATTCAATCTACAGGGAATAACCGAATTTTATTTGTGGAATTGCAGCCCGAAGAAAATGGTGGCGAGGATTTTTACACAGTAAAAACGGCGTACACGTCACGACAAGGCGGTAAGCATGATGATGTTGTGATTGTTCAGAGTTTTGCTGACTTGCCCAGTGATGTTAAGCGCGCCATTGGCTTAGACGGCACAGGCGAGGGTGACTTTAACGCGCTGCATTACAAGGGTAAATCCTACATTGTGGCCGATGCTATGAACACGGCAGTGGAAGTGGAGCAAGCTGTATTCCATGAGCACTTTACCCACGGCGGACTAAGAGCCAAATACGGCAGAGAACTGGGCGCTAAGCTGGATAACATGCTGTTTAAAATTGGTGGCATTGAAGGAGTAAGACTACAAGCCAAGAAGCAAGGCATTGATTTAAAAGCCTATGAAACCGCATTAGCCAATCGCCCACACATGGATGCGCAAACGAAAAAACGCATATTGATGGAAGAGCTACTGGCCCACATGAGCGCCACTACTGGCACACTAAAGCGCAGATTAGAGGAGGTGCTAGGCGCAATTCGCCAGTGGCTACGCGATAACGGTTTTGCCGAGCTTTCTAAGCTGAGCACAAGCGATATTGCCCACACGCTAAAGCAGGCGCGTGAGGCGGTTACACGGCAACAGCAAACAAGCCACCAATCATCACCTGTTTATGCGCGCACCAATCCGCCAACGGCATTTTCGCCGAAGATTGGTGAGGCTGATAAGTTTCGTGGCAACTTACGAAAAATGATGCGTAGTCTTCGTACCAAAGAACCTGCAATTACCGTAACAAGCACCCCAAAAGTATTTCAGGCTTTAGGGGTGAGTGACGCGCCCATTACTATCTCTCGTGATGTGGTTAGAAAGGCAACTAATGGTGTTAAGCATAATGTACCTATGGTGGCTATTGAGCACTTGCCAGAAGAATTGAACGATCCCTTAGCAGTGTTTAAATCTTCTACCGAACAAGATGCTTTAGTGGTGCTTACTGAGCTGAGCGATGAATCAAATCGCCCTATTATTGTGGCGCTGGATTTAAGAAAGGCAAATGGAGAGTACGGAATCGTTAGGGTTGCCAGCGCCTATGGAAAAGACGTAATTGATGATAACTGGGTAAGAAAAAATGTTCTTGCTTATAAAAGTAAAAGAGCCACTGGTTCCCATCTTCTAAAGCAAGTTTTAGTACATGAGTCGTCGGCGCTTAAAGGGGTCCAATTCCCCAATAGCACTTCCGACACGAGTGGCTCTCTTAGCGGCAAAGCATTAACCGAAGACGATATTTTGTCAAATGACGATGCCCCAGTTATGTTCAGCCGCATTAGCGACACGATAGATGCGTTGAAAACTGGCGCTGAAAGAGTGGCAGGGGCGGCAGACAAATGGGCCAACACGGCACCAGAGATACCTGGCAACTGGACGGATGCACAAAAAGCCGCCGCCAGTAAGTTTGATACCTTTAGGCCAAAGCAGCCGTTTACCGAGCGCCTTAAAACTATAAAAAACTTTGCCAAAGACAAGCTGGCTCAGAAAATCTTTGACCAATATCTTAAAGATGGCGCCATTGCAGTGCGCACCGATAACAGCGGATTTATTGGCGCAATGATAAAACTGGGCGGCATGGAAGAAGTGCGTAAATTCTTAATGTGGGTGGCGGCCATTTTTTTGGCATTAATATAAGTTGAATAAGATGAGAATAGACGAGATAAAAAACCCCTGAAAATCAGGGGTTTGATGCTTGTTAAAGATGGTTTAAAACAAAAATTTGGTGGAGATGGGGGGATTTCTAAAGTATGTATAACTTATTGATTATTAATAGTTTATCTATTTTAAAAATATATCATACCAACATTTGTACCAACAATTTGTAGGTGCTAGATTTATAAAAAATCATGCGATTTCTTACATCCCCTCCAAACCAATCAATAGTTTATGCAGCCAGAACGTGGATTATAACGGCGATAAAGTCGTTGAGTCCACTTCACCCTAGTTTCACCTGAATGATGAAGAGACTAGAGATGAAATGAATAGCGTAGTTTTACCTCTTATTTGAAACTACCCACCTCGCAGTGTCGCTTATCCACATCCCAAAGCCCTGCAACTGGCTCTGGTTCATTTTTTAGGCAGTGGCCTAAATGAGGATGGTCAATGCGATGAAAAAACACACATTCTGCGCATTTACTTGGCCTAGGTGTCGGTGGAGGCTCTGGCGGTAATCGTATGAGCTTGGCGATTTCCAGAGGGCTTATGTGCCAACAGTCGCGCATATCTGCGTGAGTGATAGCTCCGCTTTCAAAAAGTCGTTGTGGTTCAACGTTCAAGGCCAATGCAATATCTTGTAACCAGAGCTTTTGTCGGTGGTGCAGTTCAATTATGACTGCACCTTTTTGCTCCTTTAGGCATTGCACAAGGCTGTTATCAGGACGTTGTTTTGCTTTGACGATAATTTGCTCACCATCCGTGGTAAGCGACACGCCAGCTAGCAAAACATTGTTTACTAACTGGTATGCGTTCATATCGTCATTTCCCCTGCCCATACTTCACTTTTAGAATTTTTCGGAAAGTGCGGATTCTGCGGAAAATCAGCATTCATGCAGCTTTCAGAGCGCGGAAGATTTTCGGATAGCTGCGGATTTTCTACGGATGTCGCGTTTATCCGCACATTTTTCGCACTCTTCCGCAAATCTTCCGTATTCTGAACACCTTGGCTTATAAGGGCTTCCGCACTTTCCGCAGAATTCGCACCATTGTCGATCAAAAATGTGTTTACACAGAACTCTCTGCCTCTTCCGTTGCTTACATCTAGCAGATAATTTTTTTCTACAAGGATGGTAAAAACAGCATCACGAATTTTTGCTTTCCTAGAAGAGTTGCGGCCGCTTTTTCCCCATTCATCAGCTGTAAATCTAAGCCATCTTGACTCGCCTTTTTTCACAATCCTTTCTAATAGCCAGTCAACTGCATTTATAGCTTCTTGTGTGGCAAATGAGGGAGTGGCGTAGTTAGTTAATCGTAGCCATTCACTAAGGCTGTGATCCACAATTTTCATCGCAGATGTCAGTTCGCTTATTCCAATCTCATTTTTTCCTTCAAAGAATGCAAAAATGGCTGCAACTCGGCAACCAAGTTGCACTGAACGACGGGCATACTCTTTGACGTCGTCTAAACTTTGGAAGTGAATTGGATTTATTCTTTCTCTGTAATGATTTAGATAATACAAAAATACATCATCTGCCTCTTCAGCAAGATTTATGGCTCTAGTGTTTAATTCAAGAGGGGCATCGACTTGATAATCTATTGCCATTGCATCAAGCTCTTCAAGTCTTTTCCAAAAAGAAACTAAGCGAGCGTCCTGCTTTTTTAGCGAAGCCAAATCTTCTTTTGTGTACGAGTATTCATAGTCTTTATATTCGGTGGCAGAGAACAAAAAACGTGCATACATCCCTTGCTGTTTAAGCTTATTATTTCTTAACTCCTGTATTACTGCTCCTTGTTGTGCCAACATGAATAGGCTTAGGCGACGGTTTTGAGCAAATCCGCTGGGATCTTGATTTGAAGAGGCGACCTCGCGCTCACCCTCTCCAGAATCCCACCATTTTGTATACCCTCCCATAAATGCGGCTGCATGATCACTTTTCATGGCATGACCACTAAAAAATTGGCCTCCTTCATCAGTGTTGATAAACAAAGATGAAACCTCATGAATGAGTAAAGCATCGACCCGACTAGGGCTACTGTTTCCAGTTAGTATCATTGTTATAGGGTTAGGGGAAGCTGGATTCGAGGCTAAGTAATCTTGCAATTGTTTAGGCTTCATTCCAGCAGTTTCTTGCTTTCGTGCATTAACTTCTTTTTGGTACGCGACTTTTCTTTTTGCTTCTTTTTTAATTAGAGGCTTAAAAGCTTCTTTCATGGCTTCAGTCTTTCCTGTCCCACTGTCTCCCAGTGCTAACATAAACTGACTAACAGGCATCTGACCAAAGGGAGTAACTACATCGACACGAGTCTGAGCAAGGTACGAAACTGCTCCAAGTACGCAAAATGCTGCCACAGGAGTAGGGCACTTTCTGCGTTCAACGATAGCTTTTATCGCATCGCGCATTAATGGTGGAAATGCATCAACAGGGTAAGGTGCTGGTTTTATAATTTCTGAGGCTAGCGGCTCAGGTATAAGCCACAACGGTTCGCTAGTTGACAGTAACTGTTCTTTAGTTGTCATAGACTGCCTCCTTACTCATGTTTAGTAGATAGTGATCGTTAAAATCCGTTCCTATCTCATTTGGTAAGAATTTGGGGTAAACCAATCGTGCATTTAAGCGTTTGGCAGTGGCTCTAGCTGCTTCTAAGCCTGTATTAACAGGCTTTTGCCAATCGTTATCAGCAGCGACAATGAGCCGTGCATTAGGGGTGGTTATGAGAACCGCTAATCCGGCATTAAGTAGATTGCCTGCACTCATAGCACAAGCCACATTACGCTTAGTGAGATGATGGATTGTGGATCCTGTTGCCCAGCCCTCACACAAGTAAATATACTCATCTCTACCCGCAATGGCGCAGTATGCCCCTTTTGTTTGGCCTCCTGTCAGGAACCGCTTTCTACCGTTAGTGTCGATAAATTGCAGATTTACCAATCTTTTATTTACAGATATGGGCACTAGTAGACTCTCGCCAAGTTGGCGTAACGAATAGGGCGGTATGCCTTTTTGGATCAAGTAAGGGTGTTTTGGATCTACAGGCTGTGCCTGATTCCACAAACGATTTGCTTCATGTGCTGCTTGCATCTGAGTGCGATTTTTAGCTTGTTTTGCTTTCTCGTTTTCGATGCTCTGTTGTTGGAGTTGGCAGGCTCTTTCGAGAGTGGAAGGTGACTGGTAGTCACCCTCCCAACGCCAGCCGTTTTGATTTGCTAAATAGAATGGTGTACCAATGTTTATCCCACCATTAGCTTTAAAACTTTTCCATGAAGATTTAGCAGCGGCAGCTTCATAATTGTGAGCTGTTTGGCTCCATTGAAGCCAAGTATCATAACCATCGTTACCAAACTCAGATTTTATTGCCATGCCGACTTTTATCCAAACTTCCCGATCGCTGGAGTCTAGGTAATCAAGTGCACTTAAAATTTTGAGAAGTGAATTATTCATAGTGCTTACCTCCCATGCTGTTTTCTTCGGCCCAGCCAATAGGATCATCCATCCATTTTTGGATATCCGAAGCTCGCCAACGAGTACAGCCTTTAGAAATTTTAATGGGAGGTGGAAAGGTACCGTCTTTGGCTTTTGCCCAGACAGTTGATTTTCCCAAGCATGTGACAATCGACACATCCTTAGCATTTAAGAGGGAATCGTTCAGAACGGAAATTAATTGAGAACCCATAGGGCTACTCCTTT
>JBASZG010000054.1:0-10520 GCA_049277875.1 Venatoribacter sp. | reverse complement strand
TTGTAAGCGCCCGCTTCACCTTTGAGTCTTTTTAAAATATATTTTATAATAACCACCAAAACCACCATCAGCATAAAATATATTCATGGTTAACAATCACTTCTCTTTGTTGCGTTCTTTTGAAATTGCTGAGCAGCTTGGTCAGCGCTTGGCGCAGCATCGCTTGCGTAAAAACATCAGTCAAGCGGATTTGGCCACTCGCATTGGCGTGTCTACGCCCACTATTTCCAATCTTGAAAATGGCAAAAACGCGACGTTAGACACTTTTTTGAATGTAGTGCTGGCGCTTGGCTTAGCCAGTGAATTAGAAAACCTCTTTACCGAAACACCCCTTACCGCAAGCGAGCTAAGACGGCTTTACCAGCAACCCAAACGCCAAAGAGCAGGAAAAAAGCAACATGATTAGCAAGTTGAAAGTGTATTACAACGGCTGGGGCGAGCATTGGCATTGGGCAAATTTATGGCTAACCGACCCAAGAACCCAGAATATTGCGTTTGAATATACACCCGAAGCAATAAGCAAAGGGCTAGAGCTTTCACCGCTCAACTTGCCAACCAGCCAACCCATTGCCCAAGGCTTCCCAAATTATCAAGACCACTTGCCCGGCATTATTGCCGATTGCCTACCCGATGGCTGGGGGCGCTTGTTGATGGATCGCTGGTTTCGCCAACAAGGGCTTGAACTGCACCAAATTAGCGCACTCGACCGCCTTACTTATTTAGGCAACAACGCCATGGGCGCGTTTTCTTTCGAGCCAGAACAATACATTGGCGATAGCAACGCACAAGCACTTTCACTGGTCACATTGGCACAGGAAAGCCAGAAAATCCTATACGACCAAGCCAGCGACTTGCTTAACCAACTGGTGCTAATGGGCGGTTCACCTCATGGCGCAAGGCCAAAAGTATTGGTTTATCGCTCGGCAGATGGCCAAAGTTATAGCAATGCAGACTTTGCTGATGCTACGGCTTGGTTGGTAAAATTTCCCGCGCAGAATGAAAAAGCAGAAGTGTCGGCACTAGAGCATATCTACGCCCATTGCGCGAAATTGTGTGGTTTACAGATGGAGCTAACGGAATATTTTGACTTAGGCAACAACCTAAGCGCCTTTGGCAGCCAACGCTTTGACCGCCAACAAGGAATGCGCGTCCCCATGCACACGCTAGCAGGCTATTTACACGACAACTTTCGCATTCCCGCCTGCGATTACGACACCCTCGTTCGCGCCACCGCGCACATTACTGGCAACAACCACCATGAAATAGAAAAAGCCTTCCGCCTAGCTGTGTTTAATGTGGTGTTTAACAACCACGACGACCACAGTAAAAATTTCTCATTCCTGCTTAACTACCAACAACAATGGCAACTCTCGCCCGCCTACGACCTAACCTTTAACGAAGGGCCGAACGGCTATCACCAAATGAGCGTAATGGGTGAAGCATTAACGGTTGAAAAAAAGCACTTACTGGAACTGGCAAAAGTGGCTGGCATAACAAAACATCAAGCTCAAGCCATTATTCAACACACCTGCGATATAGCCCAACGCCTCACCAGCATTAGCCAAGGATTACTGCCCGATACAGTGAACCAAACTACATTAAATTATATTCAAAAAATACTGCATGGGCGCGTTAAACAAATGAGCTAAGGCTGTAGGGGCGATTTGTAATCGCCCGCGGGCGCATGCAATGCGCCCTACGATGTGCCCATACACCGCAACACCCAACGGGCGGTTGCAAACCGCCCCTACAACATGAACGTACACACCGCCCGCATACGCCGCAACACCGCGGTTTCGCATGACCACCGTGGTTTCGTAAGGGCGATTTGCAATCGCCCGCGGGCGCATGCAATGCGCCCCTACGATATGCCCATACACCGCCATGCACGCATACACCGCAACACCCAGCGGGCGGTTACAAACCACCCCTACGATACAAACCCACCGATATAATTGCATCGAGGTTGTAATGTTTTATTTTACGACGTACTTGGCGCTGACCTTCTTTTCGAACTACTAAGAATTCCTTAGTAGTTCGATTTTCATCGAGTTCAACCTCGTTAAAAATGTTTCTAAGGTGCATTAAGATATTTTCGGGCGTTGTTCCAAATAACTCCCCCATCTGCGCCTGACTTAACCAAACCGTCTCCTGCTCAAGCGCTACCTCAAGCTGTGCTTGGCCATCTTGGGTGGTGAAAATTTTAATATTTTGGTCCATTTTTCTGCTTGCTCTAACTTATAACAACCATTCAACACGTTTTGCCAGAGGCTGTAAGGGCGATTTGTAATCGCCCGAAAACATCACATATTCCGTAAAGGCGATTTGCAATCGCCTGCGGGCGCATACAATGCGCCCCTACAACATCGTAAAATCACCGCACATTCGTAGGGGCGATTTGCAATGCGCCCCTACAACATCGTAAAATCACGTGCATTCCGTAGGGGCGATTTGCAATCGCCCGCATACACCGCAATATTCGCAACACCCATCGGGCGGTTAAAAACCGCCCCAACGATGCATCCGCGATACCCAAAAAACAAACGGGCGGTTACAAACCGCCCCTACGCTACGATTGTTTGTGTGTTTGGCAGGGTTTCTCTGAATTTCTGTTGTAACACTCTTTTAGCAGACTCCTCGCCATGCACCAAACGAATGCGCGACGGTTTAAAGCGCATGCGTTTTACAAAATTCAATAAATCCTTTTGGTCGGCATGCGCACTGTAGCCACTTAAAGTATAAACATCAGCGTTAATGGTGTATTTCTGGCCGTCCATCACCACATAGCCATTTTTATAGGCGTAGGTTTGAATATCGCGCCCTGGCGTGCCCACCGCCTGATACCCTACAAACAACACATCGGTACGTTTGTCTTCAATCAAAGCCTTTAGGTAATTCATAATACGCCCGCCGCTGCACATGCCGCTGGCGGCGATCACTATGGCTGGACGACCGGATTTTTTAAGATATTCCACCGTTTGTAAATGCTCGGCGTGTTCGTCAATGGTAAGCAACTGCTCGAAACTTAACGGATGGCGGCCCGCGTTCACCTTGCGCATGGCCTCGGCATCCCACAGCTCTTTTAACTGGCGATAGCTTTGGGTAAATTGCGACGCCAAAGGCGAATCGACAATCACATCAATCAAGTCCCAATTAATTTTATTTTCGCCAATAAGATTGGCTCCCACACCCTCAGCAACCTGCGCCCGATGAATAATTTCTTCTATCTCATACAGCAACTCTTGCGTGCGCCCTATCGAAAACGCGGGTATCAAAATGGTGCCTTTATCTTCAAAGGCTTTTTCAATCACCTGCTTTAGCTGCTCGCGTCTATTCGCGCGGTTGCTATGATTTTTATCGCCATAAGTGCTTTCAAGCACCAAATCATCACAACGATACAAGCTCTTAGGCGCAGGCAACAATGGCGCGAAAGGTGCACCCAAATCGCCCGAAAACACCACCCGCGTGTCTTTATGCGCGGTGCCCTCGTTCACACTGGGATAAGGCAAGCAAAACTCTACATAAGCCGAACCCAAAATATGCCCAGCCGGGTGAAACTTCAGCTTAACCGCATCATTCAACTGCACCCATTCTTTATAAGGCACAGGCACCAACAACTCCTGCACGCGCTTAAGCACTGGGCGAATAATGCTTTCATCACGGGTAATGCCCACCTTAATGGCATCTTCCAGCACCAAGGGCAGCAAATGCGCCGTGGCCTCGGTGGCATAAATGGGTTTATCAAAGCCCGCCGCCAACAAATACGGAATGCGCCCAACATGGTCAATATGGCAATGCGTTACCACCAGCCCGGCCACGCCCTCAAGCGGAAACTCGATCAACAATGGGTTATCAGCAGACGCGCTATCACGATTAGCCGACACCTCCGCGCCCTGAAACAACCCGCAATCAACTAAAAATGAAGTGCCATCGTGCAGCTTTAGCTGATGGCAAGAACCGGTTACGCCGTTAACGGCACCGTGGTGAAGGATTTGGTACATAAGTAAGTCCTTTTAAAATTTAACTTCCATACTGGTATGCAAAATATGCACGACCTATACATTGTGCTTGCGCAATAGCCTGTCTTAATGCTTGCAGAAGCATTACGAGGCAAAAGAGTGAAATTCTATTGCGCCAATTTACTAGATTAGTTTTTTCTGGTTATACACCAAATCTACAATTTCACCTTGCGGCGTATAGCCAGATACCACGTCACGCAGCACTTTGCGAATTTGCTCGCAGTCTTCATCGGCAGTTAGTTCTAACAAACTCAGTAACACAGCTTCAAGCTCGTGCCACGGCAGCATTATCTCATTGGCGCGCATAATTTTAGGGTGTTCTGTTGGCTGCTCTTCTGCGCCAATTAGCAGCTCTTCATAAAGCTTTTCACCAGGACGCAAGCCCGTGAACTCAATGGCTATTTCACCATTAGGCTGCTCAGCCGAGCGTACAGTAAGCCCTGTGAGCATAATCATTTTTTCGGCCAAATCGGCAATGCGTACCGGATCGCCCATATCCAGCACAAACACATCACCGCCCTGCCCCATAGCACCTGCTTGAATCACCAATTGTGCCGCTTCGGGGATGGTCATAAAAAAACGAGTAATGTTGGGGTGGGTAACGGTAACTGGGCCACCTTTTCTAATTTGCTCACGGAATAGTGGAATAACCGAGCCAGAAGAGCCGAGCACATTACCAAAACGCACCATGGTAAAGCGCGTATTATTTAAATAGTCGGCGGCATCATCACGATTAAACAAGCGGATTGATTTTTCCTTACTTAATGCCTGCAGCACCAGTTCAGCTAAACGCTTAGTGCTGCCCATCACATTGGTAGGGCGTACTGCCTTGTCGGTAGAAATCAGCACAAAGTTTTGCACACCTGCCACAATCGCCGCTTGCGCCGTGTTTAAGGTACCTAGCACATTATTTAAAATACCTTCCACCGTATTGTGCTCTACCATAGGCACATGCTTATACGCTGCCGCGTGGTAAATGGTATTTACCTTCCAAGTTTTCATCACCTCACGCACGCGCTTGAAATTGCGAATAGAGCCTAAAATAGGCACTACGGCTAAGGATAAGCCCTCATCACGCACTCGCACCATCAGCTCATGATGGATGTTATAAAGATTAAACTCACTGTGCTCATACAAAACCAATGTAGTCGCGCCGCTGGCCAAAATTTGCCGGCACAGTTCCGAGCCAATCGAGCCGCCCGCCCCAGTTACCATCACCACCTGATTTTTGATGCAACGATCAAACAGTTCTTTATGGGGTTCCACCGCATCGCGACCTAGCAAGTCGGCAATATCTACTTCTTGAATATCCTGAACCTGCACGCGCCCACTGGCTAAATCCAAAAACCCAGGCACTGTGCGCACATGCACAGGAAAGGACTCTAAACTTGCCAAAATTTCACGACGGCGCGCTCTTGTGGCCGATGGCACAGCCAGTAATACCTGCGTAGCGCCTGTGTCTTTAATCATGCACTCAATATGTTTGGGGTCATAAACCCGCAAGCCTGCGATAGTGCGCTTGGTTAAGCTGGCATCATCATCAATAAATGCAACTGGCTGCAAATCTTTGCTCATGCGCAAAGCCGTTACTAATTGACTACCTGCTGCACCCGCGCCATAAACCGCCACTTTCGGCAGGTGTAAGTTTTGATGATAAAAAGGCAGCAGCACCGTGCTAGCAGACCACAGGTTACCACCAAAATAAGCACGCATTGCCAAACGCAAACCACCAATAGTGCCGAACGATAACAACCAATAAATCAGCACGTAAGAGCGCGGAATACTCTCTGAGGCATTGGGCTGCAGTAGGTAAATAGGCACCAGCATAAGCAAGGTTGCGACCGTTACCGACTTAAAAATAGTCAGTAAGGCATCGGTGCCTAAATAACGAATTACCGCCCGATACATCCCCATAGGAATAAACACCGGAACAGACACCAACGGAGCCAGCCAAAACAGCCACGCATGGGCTTGTACCGCTGCAAAAGAAGTGTCAAACCCCAAACGAATAACAAAGGCCAGCCACAAGGAAAGCCAAATAAGAACAACATCCACACTTACTTGTAACAAACGCTTATAACGACGAGGTAAGCCCAACAGCCATGTTTTTAACATCTAAACACTTCCAACAAGAATACTTATCAATAGCATATAATTTAAAAAGATTAGGCCGTATAATACTCGCAACCAAACAAAAGGCCAAAACGAAAAAGGCAGCCGTGGCTGCCTAGATAAAAATCAACGAGACTAGCGAGCAGAACGCTTAACCGCCCAAATGATGCCCGCCAAAGCAGTCACAACCGAAATAGCAACGGCTGGGGCATCCTTTATAACCGCAAAAACAGCCACCATTAAGAAGAAAGCAACCACTAGAATTGCAACCAATATGCCTAAACGGTAATCAGTATGCTCTTGCTTTTCTTGGCGAGCTTGCGAGTTAATTTCTTGCTCTTTAAGGGTTAAAGCACGTGTTTTAAGGTAAATCTCCGCCTCTGTCGTTTTTTCGGCTAAAGAAACAAGTCTTTCAGCAAGGCCAGGCAGGGCTTCATCATATTTTTTAAGCAAATCAGGGTGGGGAACAGGGCCTGAAAACTGCTCCACCCGATGCTGAACCGAAGCCTGTTTCCCTTGTTTTGGCTGCCTATTTGAATTGGTGCGCTTGTTTGACATTGTTTAATGCCTGTATAAACGATTGCCGTATTTGCGCTTCCGTACTGGCTACGATCTCATACTCGCCATCAATAACCATTTGCGCAGTCTTATTGGAAAACTGCTTTCGCTTAACAGGCTGTGCAAACGGATCAAACGCACTTAAAAACCCTTTTTTAAAGGCATTTACATTCATATCAGACTCTCCACGCCGTTAGGCTGTTAAGTGTACCGCACGCTTAGCAATTTTCAAACACAGAGCTACCCTTTCACCCTGTCGCCTGCACCTTTCCCCGTCACCGTCTGCAAAATAAACTTAAAATAATTCGTTACACTCAACTCACGGATCATTTTTGCATCAGTTTCTGCCAAAAGCTTTGGCGTAGACATATCAATTTCATTGACTTGAGCTAAGCCCGTAATGCCAGGGCGCACAGAAAAAACACCTAACCTATCACGCTCTTCCGTAAGCTCTGTTTGGTTAAACAAACCGGGGCGTGGGCCAACCAAACTCATCTCACCTTTTAACACATTCCATAACTGAGGCAATTCATCTAGTTTGGTTTTGCGCAAAAAACCACCCAGTTTGGTAATAGACGCAGTGGAAGCCAAGTGGCTTGCAACAGAGGCAGTATCAAGCTTCATGGTACGAAACTTCACCAAGGTAAATGGCTTTTGATTACGACCAACCCGTTCTTGAAAAAACAAAGGAGAACCAGTATCAAACAGCCCAATCACATAAATAACTAACAACACAGGGAAGCCACAAACCAACCCCAACAAAGAAAATACAAAATCAAACACACGCAACATATTAATTGCCTTTTAATAATTCTTGAACGGTTATCGCCACACCCTGCTCCAGACTATAGGGCGGCTGCCAATTTAATAATTGTCGCGCCTTACTACTGTCTACCTGCAAATCACCCACTAGCCTATCGACCACGGCAGACTTCCCAGTTAATTTGCCAGCCAATTTAAATAAAAACACTGGCACAGGCAGCAGCCAAGCAGGCTGGTTATTAGCGGTGCGAATATGGCTAATTACTTGCTTGAGCGACACATCCTTGCCATCTGAAATTAAAAACGTTTGGTTTTCAGCTTCTGGTGCATCAATACACTTAATAATAAAACTGACCAAGTTCCCTACATAAACCATGCTGCGTTTATTGTTTACACAGCCAAAAGGCAAAGGGATTTTTTTAAGCGATAAACGGGCGAGGCTTTGGAAGTTTCCAGGGGCTTTGCTTCCATACACTAAAGGTGGGCGAATAATCACTAGCTCCATATCACTCCCTGAACACAGGTTTTTTAAAGCTTCTTCAGATTCCAGCTTAGACTGCGTATAAGCATCGTGTGGGTGCGTAACATCCTTCTCAGTAAATGATTTTACAGAGTTGATACCATGCACACCAATACTGCTGATATAAATAAACCGCCTCACACCCGCTGCCAGCGCCTGCCTAGCAAGGTTTAACGTCCCTTCCACATTGACCTTACGGTATTCTGCCAAAGGATCCGCGACTTCATCTTGCATAATATGCGCCCGTGCCGCCGCATGAATTACCACGTTTTTTCCCTGTAATGCAGCAGAAAAATCCGCGTTTTCAATACCGCCCACAGCAAGCAAATGCTCATTAGCATCTTTTGGCAGAGTACGGCAAATACCAGTAATTTCACCAACGCCCGACTGAACCAGCTCATTCATCAAAAATGAGCCCACAAAACCGGTAGCACCGGTTAGTAAAATTGAATTAGCCATTATTAATTTCCAATATTTTTACCAGCTTTTTGTTTGCCTTAACCACATCAAACTTCTCCTGCGCAATGCGGTAGCTTTCTAGGCCCATTTTTTCTATCAGCTCTGGCTGTTCGATAAACTTAACCATATCTTCAGCCAAAGCCTTTTCATCCCACTTAGGTACGATAAAACCATTTACGCCATGCTCTACGGTTTCACGGCAGCCTGGCACATCAGTGGTAATAACCGCACGACCAATAGCCATAGCTTCTTGCGTGCTGCGTGGTACACCTTCGCGATAATAAGAAGGCAGTACAAACACAGAAGCCTCAGCAATCCAATGTGGAACGTTATTTACATGCCCTGGATAGATAACAACATCCTCTTTTATCAAAGCCTCTAGCTGGGCTTTTTTAAGCCCACCGGGGTTGCCTTCATCCAAACCACCAAGCACCACAAACTCGGCATCTGGGTATTGCTGCTTAACCAACCTTGCTGCACCGATATATTCGTTAATGCCCTTTTCGGCCAGCAGGCGACCAATGAATATAAAGCGATGCTTTGACGTATCTGGTTGCACAAAAGCGTAATTGGTTAAATCCAAGCCGATAGCCCCAAGCACCTCCATTTGTTTGGCTTTTATACCGTATTTTTCAAGCAAATCTTTGGGGTCATCCGGGTTTAAAAAAATAATTTTATCAAGCAAAGGCACAGATAAACGATACAACTGCACCTGTACCCAGCGGATAAGCTTGGTTTTAAACGGCAAGGGAAAAGGCTGTTCGGTAAAGGTAAAACCCAACCCCTCTAGCATGCCTATACGCTTTGGCACGCCCGCGAGCTTCATGACGGCGTGCTTGCTCGTCATTATAAAGAGGCAAATATTCCATCAATAAAGGACGTGGCCCCACCAAGCTCATATCACCTTTTAAAACATTCCAAAGTTCTGGCAACTCATCCAAACTTGTTGAGCGTAAGAAATTACCAAAAGGCGTCATACGCTCAGAATCTGGCAAAGGCTCTCCTTTTTCATCCACGGCATCACGCATAGTACGAAACTTCACCATTCTAAACGGTTTACCATGAAGCCCTGGGCGCACCTGCATAAACAACACTGGCGAACCCAAGTTTTTACGAATTTTCCAAGCAACAGTTAATATTAAAGGGCTGAGTAAAACCAAAGCTACTAGTGATAAAAAAATATCAAAATGGCGTTTTAACATAAAATTTATAAATCCAATAAATCAGAAAAATTACAACTAATGCCTATTTTATTTTAGCCGCTGCTCCAGCGTTATCTGAATCATTTTTATCGCTGCTTGGCCCACGCCCGTCTATTGCGCCCGCGGAACATGTCAACATCTCTATCCAACCTTCTATTAACTAAATTATTTTTTCATTGCTTTTGGCAAGGTCAGGAAGTTAAGGCAACTCTCTATTTTGAATAATTCTTGTCATTATTTATATCCATTTACTGCATCTATCACGGCCCGCACTTCTTCATCCGTCATTACTGGGCTTATAGGCAGGCTCAGCACTTGTTGGTGCATGGCTTCTGTTAATGGATAGTTTTGGTTATTCCATTCTTTGTAAGCCTGCTGTTGGTGCGGCGGTATGGGGTAGTGAATTAGGGTTTGTATGCCCTGCTCGCTTAGGTGCTTTTGCAGTGCTTCGCGGTGTTGAGTGCGGATAACAAATAAATGCCACACATGGGAATAGGCTTGCTCTGCATTTACGGCGCTGTGCTCTATTTCGGGCAAACGAATTGCGGGGTTTTTGATGCCGCCTATATAGGCTGCGGCGATTTCACGGCGGCGCTGAGTTTCTTCATCCAAGTGTTTTAACTTTACGCTTAGCATGGCGGCTTGTATTTCATCTAAGCGGCTGTTGGTGCCTTTGAATAGGTTTTTGTATTTTTCGTGGCTGCCGTAGTTGCGCAGGGCTTTGAGGGTTTCGGCCAATTCGTCATCGTTGGTAGTAATAGCGCCAGCATCGCCCAATGCGCCTAGGTTTTTGCCAGGATAAAAGCTAAAGCCTGATGCGTGCCCCCAGTTACCGGCTTTTTTGCCGTTGATTTGGGCGCCGTGCGCTTGGGCGGAATCTTCCAGCAC
>JBASZG010000053.1:0-3627 GCA_049277875.1 Venatoribacter sp. | reverse complement strand
GCTGAAAGTGACGATATCGGTAGTGAGCACGCCATGAATAAAACCTACTCGCAACCAATGCACCACTAAAGTAATTTGTGCATTAATTACGGCTTCTAAAAAGGCCAATGCAGGGTTTTGCACTTGTTTTAATTCGGGGTAATGACGGTTAATAGCGTAATCCAGCAACGCGGGCAGCAGGGTTTTATCCGCTTGCCAAGCGGCAAACTGAAACGTGCCGACGCGCAAGTGTGAGCTTGCCACGCGAGTGACTATCGCTCCAGCAAGCGGCTTTTCGCGATACACAGGTTCACCTGTAGCCACCACCGCCAACGAACGTGCCGTTGGCACCCCCAAGGCATGGAGTGATTCGCTGATAAGATATTCACGCAACATCGGCCCTAACGCTGCGCGGCCATCACCACCACGGGAGAAAGGCGTGCGCCCTGCTCCTTTAAGTACAATATCCCTGCGCGCGCCGCCAGCATCTAAACACTCACCAAGCAACACCGCACGGCCATCGCCAAGCAGGGTCGCATGACCAAACTGATGCCCGGCATAAGCCTGCGCTAAGGGCTGACAACCGGCTAATAACTCATTACCAGAAAAGAATGCTGCGGCCTGCGTTTCACTAAAATTATTTAGGCCAAGCTCTTGCGCAAGTGGGGAATTAAACAGCAACAGCTTTGGTGCGCGCACCGGCGCTGGCAAGGCATCTGCCCACAAAGCCTTGGGTAAAGAGCGGTAGCTGTTATCCAGCGAAAACATGTTGTTCCTGCTTTTATTTAAAAATTAAGCATGAGTATAAGCTTAAAAAACGGATTTAATAATGACGCACAGGGCTATACACAGTCAGAACGGTAATATAGGTTGTTCGAAGAAACAGTGTAATGGTCATGGTTTTAGTAAAAACTCATCAAGGATGAGCATTACTTATACATTCCAATATTTTTATTTATTGATAAGTATGCTTTGCAATATTGTAAAAACAGTGGTTTCTCTGGAGGTAGTGATAAGCACATCAATCAAAACACGCATTCAAAAGTGCTTTGAGTTTCTCTGTGCTTAGCTCGTTCATCAGTGCAATATTGCGCTCTGGTATGTCGCCCACATTGGGGTAATCGGCTATCGCGCGCTCTAGGCTGTCTTCCCGCAGCAGGTGCAACGTTGGGTAAGGCGAGCGGTTGGTGTAGTTTTCCGCAGCGTCTGGCTCGGTGCCGCCAAACTGATAATCGGGGTGAAAACTGGCGATTTGATACACACCTTCCAATCCCATCTGCACCAGCAAACCATCGGCAAGATCAAGGAAATCGTTAAAGTCATAAAAATCTTGCAATACATGGGCATGAATAAGCAGTGTGGTTTCAATGGCAGGGTCGGTATTTAGCAACTCCAGCTCTGTTTGCAGCGCCATTAACAGCTCGGCCTCTGTGGTCGCCTTCGTAGCAATAAAGCGCACCCTATCCTTCACCAATTCACGTTTAGCAAAGGGGCAAAGATTCATTCCCACCACTATGGATTCGACCCAGTGACGCGTGGCGGCAATAATTTGTTCGTCTTTCATGTCATCTTTCATTTTGCTTTTTATTCAGTTTCCAATAAGACCTTTAATATAAAAACCCAAACAGCCACAAAGGGATGCGCTGGCCGCGCCCGTGCTCAATACCATCTAGGGCTAGATAAGCTTGTGCTGCATGGCTAATTTGCTGGTTAGTTTTACTTTCTCCACCAATTTCAAACAGATACTGGTCGTCTACCAAAAAGTCGGCTTTATTGGGATAACGCACCTCATGGCCTTGGCTAAGCTGGCTTACAAAAAAAACCTCTCTCAGGGTGCCAATTTCTGGGGTGCTGCATAATGCAAAATAATTATTACTGTTGGAAAGATATAATTTTTCTGGTTTGGCCATCATGGCTGTATTTTTACCTTCTCCCCAAACGCTGAGCAGCAAATCGGCCTGTTCTAAATAGTTCAGATAGTTATATACCGCATTACGGCTGGTTCCTATCGCAGCAGATAGTTTAGAGATATTGATTTCATGTGGCTTAGATTGGCTTAGTATCACCATTAGTTTTTTCAAACTGGCTAGTTTGGCTTGATCTATTGAGTGGATTTTTGGCAGATCTAAATCAATAGCCAGTGCTAGAGTTTGCGCCAGCTTAGTGAGGTAGGTTTCTTTTGATTGTAAAAAATAGGGGTAGTATCCCGTCTTCAAATACTCTTTAAACAAAGCCAGCGGCTTGATTTTTTGACAAAGCTGGTGAGTGATTTGCAGATGATTTGTGTATATTTCTTCTAGGCTATAGCAAGGCAAATCAAGATTTAAGGTTAGGTTTGTGTATTCGCGCAGTGATAGCCCATACAGGGAATACACCACCGCTCTGCGTGATAAATCTGCTTTGCTGTGTTCTAAATGCAGTGCAGATGAGCCTGAAAAAATAACCTGCAAATCAAGCTGGTCATAAATGGTTTTGAGTGTGCGCTCAAAATTAGGGTAATGATGCACTTCATCTAAAACCAACAGTTCCCCACCTTCTTGGGCAAACTTATGCGCGAACTCGAATAAATCCACACCGCCCGCTTGCAAGCTATCCAAGCTGAAGTACAGAGCCTTATTTAGGTAGTCATTGTGCTCTCGTAAAAACTGGAGCAGCAAGGTGGTTTTACCAACACCCCTTGCTCCGATAATACCTATCAGCTTTTCGTTTTTAGGCAGTTGAGCAAACAAATAACGCCGCCATGGCGTAATAGGCTTGGCAATGAGGCTCAAGTATTGCTGGTGGATAACATCAAACATAGTTTTAACAACCTGTTAAGCAGAATAAACAAGATATAACATTTATTGCCTAATCAAGTTAACATATTTTATTGATTTTTGTTAATCACGGACAACAAAAAGAGCGCCCAATTTTATTTTGCTCGCCATTTAAGCGAAAAAACCACCATCACAAAAAGCGCCGACAGCATATAAACCACCTCTAACAAGCCAGTTTTAATAAAGGCCACCACAATCAGCACGGCCAGCAGCGCCATGGCAAAATAGGCTAAATAATCTATCCAATCGCGTTTTCTGGGCTTTTTTTGCGGGGGTGCTGTCATTGAATATTTGCATCTCGGCTCAGCACCCAGCAGCGTGGGTTATGGGTAAAGCCAATATGCTTGTAATACTGATTAGCGGCGGGCGCCGCCAGAAGGATGATTTTGCACTTTGGGCCAAGCTGGCTTTGAGTCAGTTTTTGTAGCTGTTTGCCGATTCCTGATTTTTGATATTCCACACAAACGGCTAAGTCGGATAAATAGCAGGCATAGTGGAAATCGGTCAGGCTTCTGGCGATGCCAATAAGCTGATTGTCGTGCCACGCGCTCACCAGCAAATTACTATTTAAAATCATGCCTTCCATGCAGGTTTTGTCGTTTATGGGGCGGCGCTCACCGAGCGTAGAGCGGTTTAGCAGGTCGATAAATTGATCCACACTAACAGGCTCATTGATTTTGTATTCGATATTTGTGGCTCTTTGCATTTAAAAGCGTCCCTAAGACGGTGTGATGGTTAGGCGGAAATATTGTAGGGGCGGTTTTTAACCGCCCGTTGGGTGATGCGGGCGATTGCAAATCGCCCCTACGAAGGCGCCCTACCTGTTAAAACT
>JBASZG010000052.1:0-18398 GCA_049277875.1 Venatoribacter sp. | reverse complement strand
ATAGATTGGGCTGGCCCCGACCCACGCCGTTCGGTGTTTATGGATATTTACGCCATGTTGGCCACCGAGCACATGCAAAAATATGGCAGCACCCAACAGCATTTTGCCCAAGTTGCAGTTAAAAACTCACTGCACGGCAGCCTGAACCCACGCGCTCAATTTAACCAAGTGCTTACTATTGAAGAAGTGCTTGGCGCACGCGAAATCATTAACCCACTGACCTTGCCCATGTGTTCGCCCTTAGGCGACGGCGCGGCGGCCGTGGTGCTAGTCAGCGAGCGCAAAGCCAAACAAATGGCCTTGCGCCATCCGGTAAAAATCATTGCCTCGGCTCTGACCACCGGCCTAGACCATGAAAAAGAAGGCGAAAGCCTAGGCGTGCGCGCCTCACAACTGGCTTACAACGCCGCTGGCATTGGCCCAGAAGATTTATCCCTAGTGGAGCTGCACGATGCCTCCGCCCCTTCCGAAATCATGGCTTACGAATACCTTGGCCTATGTGAAAAAGGCGCGGGCGCAGCATTGCTCGAATCTGGAGCTACTCAACTTGGCGGAGCCATACCCGTAAACACCTCTGGCGGCCTACTGCGCAAAGGCCACCCCGTTGGAGCCACCGGCTGCGCGCAAATCGTCGAAATCACCGAACAACTACGCGGCCACGCCGGCGCACGCCAAGTCGCCAACGCCCGCTTCGGCCTAGCCCACAACGCTGGCGGAGCCATTGGCCGCGATGCAGCGGTCATGGCCGTGACGATATTGGCTAAAGGCTGAACGCTTGGCGCGGTTGTATCAGCGCTCCTAGCGCCTAGCGCCCAGCTTTAATGAAAAAAGGAAACCACAAATGACCACTAACTTTACTGAACTACTGCGCCCCCACGTCGAGGCGACGCCTGATTTTGAGGTGTTGGTGTTCGACCATGAAGGGGTGGCAGAAACTCGCACTTATGCTCAGTTGTGGGAGAACGGTCATAAATTGGCCTACGCATTGTCAAAATTAGGTTTGGCGGCGGGCGAGCGCTTTGGGTTGTTAATGGCTAACCATCCAGAGTTTGTTGAGGCTATGGTGGCGGCGAGCCTATTAGGCGCGCAGTTTGTGGCGATTGACCCGCGCGCCAGTGGCGACAAATTAGCTTTTATGCTGAACGAAGCTCAGTGCCAAGGCGTTATTACCGCCGACTACGCCCGCGATAATCTCGACGCTATCCGCGAAAAATTACCCCATCTTACTTGGGTGCTGGAGTTGGGGGATAAGCTCGCAGGTGAGTTAAAAAGATACTCTGATATAGATTGTGAAGACCCTCATTTACCATGGCCGAATTCTGTTCCAGACAGCCTTCGACATTCACCCCATCCTTGGGGATCGATGGCAAATGGGAGCCTACAGGGACGTATTCACGGCGTGTCTGAGCAAGCTATATCGGACGTATCTTTAGCCAACCCAGCCATGCAGCTTATCTTCACCTCTGGCACCACCGGCGACCCCAAGGCCATAGTGATGACGCAGCAGCGTTTCTGCGGCACGGCACTGATTGCCGCGCAAGCCTTTGGCTACGAAAAAACCGACGTGCTGTATTCAGGCTTATCACTTACTCATGCCAACGCACAACTGGTGACTTTAGGCGCGGCCTTAGCGCATGGCATCAAAGCCGTGTTCTCACGTCGTTTTAGCCGTTCACGTTTATGGGAAACCTGCCGCCGCTATGGCTGCACCAGTTTCTCTTTGCTCGGCGGTATGACCGTGGCTGTATTCGCGCAACCGCCTAGCCGTGAGGACACCCACCACCAAGTACGCCGCGTTATTTCTGCTGGTATGCCAGCAACCCTGTGGAACGACTTTGCCCAGCGCTTTAACGTCGAGATTTTAGAGTTCTACGGCATGGCCGAAGGCGGCCTAACCATTAACCCACCTGGCGGTCCCGCCGGTAGCATTGGCAAGCCAGCGCCCAGCTTTGGCTATCGCATTGTTAATGACCAAGGCGAAGACGTGCCTACAGGCGAGAAAGGCGAGCTGTGGTTCTACTCCAAAACCGATGTGCCTTTAAGCGTGGAATATTTAAACAACCCTGAGGCCTCGAAAAAAACCTGCCACGACGGCTACTTAAAAACTGGCGATATAGTGCACGAAGATGCACAAGGCTGGCTCTATTTCAGCCACCGCAAAGGCCGCAGCATTCGCCGTAATGGCGAGTTTATTAGCCCTACCTTGCTTGAGCGTGTGCTAGTAAAACTGCCCGACGTAGACGACCTTTATGTCTACGGAAAACCCGTTGAAAACGGCGTGCCCGGCGAGAAAAACATCATAGTCGCTGTGGTGCCACGCACCCCCTACCTGCGCGCAGAAAACATCTTCCAAGCCTGCAAACGCGAACTGGAAAGCCACTACATGCCCGACTTCGTACAAATACTCGACGAAATACCCAAAACCGCCTCGGAAAAACCACAAGACCGGTTTTTACTGGAACTGTTTGAACAACAACCAGAGAGGGTGTTTGCCTATAAAACGCTGGGCGCTAAGGGCGAAGCGCTGGGCGCATGAATATTAATCACCATAAAGCGCCTAGCTCCTCGCGCTAAGCGCCAAGCTATAACAACAACCGAGGTAACATTATGAGTAACAATTTCCCCATTATCGTTTACGGTGCTAACGGTTATACCGGCAAGTTAATTAGCGAATATTTGGCTAAACAAAAGCTGCCTTTTATCGCCGCTGGTCGTAGCCAAGAAAAGCTAGAGGCTGCAGTGGCTGAATTGCCTGCGGGCACTCAGGTGCAGGTTAAGGCGGTGGAGCATAACGAGGCGGCATTAACCGAGTTATTCCAAGGTGCAAGCATTGTGGTGAACGTGGTTGGCCCCTTCGGCCAACTGGGTGAGCCGGTGGTAAAAGCCGCGCTGGCTGCTGGCTGTCATTACATCGACACCACTGGCGAAGGCGACTACGCCATTAACATGCGTGACCGCTATAGCGATGCCTACAAGGCTAAAGATTTGGTGTTTATTTCTGCCTGTTCCTATATGTGGACAGCCGGGATGATTGCCGCTGAATTGGCACTGGAAGACCCAGAAATCCATACCCTCGATATTCTCTACGCTCCTCGCAGCCAGCCTACTGTAGCGTCTACTTTGTCTTTCTTGCGTATGGGCTGCTTACCTCAATACTTTAAAGAAGACGGCGCCTTGCAAGTATGGCCAGCCAACACCACGCTCGACGTAGCTGTACCTGGCCGCCATGCCATCCATGTGGGTTTGCCTTGGGGCGGCGGTTTTGAACCACTGTGGTTAGAAAACGACCCACAAGTGCTGACTTGCAAAGTGATGGTCGCTTTCCCGAAAGGCCCACTGACCGATTTTGTGGTAAATAAAATTGCTCAATACCATGAAATTGCCGACCAACACACGCCAGAAGAGTTGGAACAAATCACCAACGAATGGGGTATGTTGGTGGCGCAAACTCCACCTAAAGAAATCCCGCATGTAAACCACAACATCATCAGTTGCTGGGCGCGCGGTACTACTTCAGGCAAGCACATCGTGCTCTATACCAGTAGTGCTTACTTGCAAACCGGCGCGATGGTGGCCGAAGCCTGCCGCACTATTTTAACGGGGGGATTATTGGCAACAGGTTTTCAAAGTGCCACCAAAGCCATTGGCTTGCGTCAGTTGGTTGGTGCTTTGGTAAAAGAGGGCTTGCACTGTGAAATTGATGGTTCTGTGGTAAAAAGCAAAACCGCACAAATTGCTTAATTATTGAAATAAATAATGGAGTTTTATTTTTTTAAAACAAAACGCCATTTAAATTAAATGCTTCTTTTGACCTGTCTTCGTTTTAAAAAAAATTAACTCAGTTAGAATGTCCGCCAATTTAATTCTATTGAGTATTTTTTATGTCGAAGCAAATGAATTACACCGAACTTCCGTCTTTTATTCACGCCGATGATGCAGGCCCTTGGGGCATTTTTTTAGAACAAATTGACCGCGTTACCCCTTATTTAGGTGAGCTGGCTCCTTGGGTAAGCACCCTAAAACACCCTGAAAAAGTCTTAGTTGTAAATATCCCTGTAGAGCTTGATGACGGCACTATTGCTCACTTTGAAGGCTACCGCGTACAGCACAATTTAAACTGCGGCCCAGGCAAAGGCGGCATTCGCTACCACCAAGACGTAAGCCTGCCTGATGTTATGGCGTTATCGGCTTGGATGTCGATAAAAACAGCCGTAGTAGGTTTACCCTATGGCGGCGCTAAAGGTGGTATTCGTTTTAATCCGCGTAATTTTTCTAAAGCAGAAATTGAACGTATTACTCGCCGTTATATGAGCGAAATTAGTCATTTTATTGGTGTTCAAAAAGATATTCCCGGCCCAGATATTAATACCAATGGTCAAATTATGGCGTGGATGATGGATGCCTATTCGAAAAAAGTGGGCAAAGATTGTCATGGCATTGTTACCGGTAAACCCATCGCGTTAGGCGGAAGTTTGGGCCGAGTTGAATCTACAGGGCGCGGTGTGTTTATTGTTGGTGCTGCCGCTGCGCGCGATTTAAATATCGACCTGCAAGGTGCGCGCATTTGCGTACAGGGCTTTGGCAATGTTGGCGGTATTGCCGCTAAATTATTCTGCGAAAAAGGTGCACGCATTGTTGCGGTGCAAGATCACACTGGCTCTATTTATCACCCAGACGGCATACAAGTGGATGCCCTGCTAGAGCATCTTGCTGCGCACGGTGGCGTGGCTGGAAAAGAACATGTGCAGCACATTAGTAACGAGGCATTTTGGGAAGTGGAGTCTGATATTTTAATTCCGGCGGCGTTAGCTGGCCAAATTAACAAAGATAACGCCAACAAAATTAAAACCCGCATTATTGTTGAAGGCGCTAACGGCCCAACCACTCCCGAAGCCGATGATATTTTAACGAGCAAAGGCATTGTTATAGTGCCAGACGTATTAGCCAACGCTGGTGGCGTAACAGTGAGTTATTTCGAGTGGGTGCAAAATACCAATAATTTTTATTGGACCGAAGACGAAGTGAATGAACGTCTAGGGGTAATCATGGATAAAGCCTACACTAATGTGTCTGCCACTGCCGCTTCGCACCAAGTTAGCTTGCGCACGGCTGCTTATATCACTGCCTGCACGCGTATTCTGGAAGTACAACGAATTCGTGGTTTAAGCGTTTGACAACCCTTAAAAATGGGTGCTAAGCAAGCCCCCGGCTCCTTACACTTGAGGCAGTTTCAGTTAAGGAGTTGGGCCATGACATTTAAACAATTTATTTTCAGCAGCGTTATTCTTACGGTTGGTTTGGTGCTTGCTGGCTGCGGCGGCTCTAGCTCTGGCTCAAGTTCTAGCAGCAACAGTGCTGCTAACCCGCAAGAGGCTAAGATTTATAATTTCCCTACTTATAACGAAGACAAGCTCGCGGTACTGGTGGACGAAGAGTTTTACTTCTATGTAAAAAGCAGCAGCCTTGAAGAGTTTAACGCTAATACGCGGGTAAAAATCACCTTTAGCAAAGAAGGCGATAGGATAAAACTTAGCGCCAGCAATGGCTTTTATATGTATAACGACGCCCCGGCCAGTGGCTCTTATCTTATCGGTGAAAAATACACCTTTACCTTTCACGAAGACTTAGCGTCAAACGACCCACGCGCACACGGGACATTAAACAAACGCTTTCATTTTGTTATTACCCTGCCAGCACAGACAGCAGGCTGGCCAAGTGCTTCTTTTGAAAATAAAGGCGGTATGTCTGGTGCTTTACCACAAGCGTTGTTTATCACTGAAAAAGTTGGCTCGAATGACTATTACGGCACCAGTGCGCCCGCTAATTTAAGTGACTTAATCGGCACTTACCAAACCGAAGAAAAAACAAGCACAATTGGCGGCTATAAATCTTATCAAAGCTACGCCATGAAGGCGGTGGTAGAGAGCAATAAAATCACTTACGTCATTAAATCTAATTCCACCCTTGATTGTACGGTTCGCACCCTAGTTTGGGATGGCAACGGCGACTCCATTGAATATACTGCAGCGAATAAATATAAACTAACTCTCACCGAGCAAGGCAGCGACTCAGATTATATGAATGAAAAATTTGGCCTAGAAGTGACCGATGGTAAGGTAACTAGGTTGATTAATATGTGGGGAAGCTACGATGGTGGCTTAACCTACAGCGCCAATACCGATACAGTTACCAAAGCGGATGTAGGCTGCGAGTAATCCTACCTGCGGCGGCTACTAGCCGCCGCTACGATTAAATCGTTTTGTTATCGCTCCATCACTCTTGCACTTTCCACCCAAAATAATTCACAAGCTCCAGCGCCGGTATCATTACGAGTAAGTGATGTATTCCAATACCAACCATCTGTGCTGCGCACATTAACCAAATAGCCCTCTAATTCCACTACCTGCCCTGGGCGCATGGCATCAATATTCTTAGCCACATATTTATCAGCAGGAATAATATGGGTATTGGCTGAATGCTGCATAACCACAGAAGTAGGCACGCTCAGCTCTTGCCAGCGCAACCAATAAAAACGATTACTTTGAGTAATGGTGAGCTGATCTAGCAAACTATTAGCCGCCATCGGCCCCCAACCCAAAGCAAAGTCAACGGGTGATAACTCCGCTTCACGTCCAAAGCGATAATTCTCACGGCGCAATAGGCGCGCCTCAATCCGGTAGCTGGCTTGTGCTTTTAATTGGTAGTTTTTAACTTGAAACTCAGGTGCTTCACTGGCACGCAAGATATGTTGAATGGGCTGGTGCGGGGTAATGCTTTCTTGGCCATATACCTTTACGCCACGCTGTTGCCACTGAGAAACAGCAGCATAAACAAAAAGCAGCAGTAAGCTAATTTTCCAGAAGCGGCTCATAGTGGCTCTCATACAAAACGCAGCAAATTATGCCATAAAGCAAATGAAGACAGACCATGCCAAGCACAAATGCTGAGTATCTTGCCTAATAGCGCCTTTGTGCGTATAACTTCACGGCCTTTTGGCGCAAAAAGAAACATTCTAACCATCAATAAAGTTCAAGGAAGTAATATGGACGCAACCACCATCACCAAATTGCCCATTGCCGATATTAAAGTAGGCATGAAAGCCAACTATGCTCAAACCGTTACCGATGCCGATATCAAAACGTTTGCGGGTGTAACAGGCGACCACAACCCTGTACACATTAACGATGAATATGCAGCAGCCTCTCAATTTAAAAAGCGCATTGCCCACGGTATTTTATCGGTCGGTTTCTTTTCGACTGTGCTTGGCACCAAATTGCCTGGGCCAGGCTGCATTTATATGAGCCAAAGCGCTAAGTTTAAAGCGCCTGTGTATATTGGCGACACCGTAAACGCAGTAGTAGAGGTAACCGAAGTTAACCTAGAGAAAAAGCGCGTTACGCTAACCACCAATGCCTATGTGGGTGAAACCTTAGTCACCACAGGCGAAGCACTTATGTATATTCCAGACTAACTGCAGTACCCCATCATCCCCCACTGGGGGGATGAACCTTATTGACCCTTTTGTCGTTAAATGCAAGGTATGAGCTGTACCCATTAAAAATAACGATAAAAGGTGACCATCATGAATACCGCACCCCAAAGACAAGTTTACGAAAAGCCCACCGATTGGACGCTAATGTCGCCCATCTTCTCTAGTCATATTAAGCGCATAGGCTGGATTCGCACTTTTGCCGGCGGCCTACCTATGTATACCTGCATTCCTGCTCTGGTTGTTTTGCATTTAACCACCTGCGTGCTGGGCTATCAGTGGTTACTGCGCCCACTCTTTAAACTGCCAAAAGTGTATTGGAGCGATTACGTTATTATCGACCGTCACCGCATTGAGGGCATGAACTGGTTTGACCACTTCAACTGCATGTTCTGTGGCTATGCAAACGGCCTAACCACCATGGCCAATGTTGAAATTGATAACCTTGCCAAAGTGAATTTAGAAGAGTTGTCTTTAACTCGTAAACTTTTGGCTTTGCTGCTGGTTATTCCTTTTGTACCACTGATTATCTTCTTTGAAGTTAGCATTCAAATTATTTACAACATCTTAGTATCTCGCCCATTGGGTATGCACCGCACCAGCATCGACGAGGCTCACCAAGTGCTGATGCAAGACAAATATGCCGAGCAGTTCCCCCCTGCTTCTCGCTTCCCTGTTTTAGCGGTCAAAAGCATGGTGTTCCGCTTTGCTATGGCGCTAGAACAAATCGAATCCTCTTTCTGCCCACTGAAGCATTTAGAAACCCGTGAAGGCGTGGTGTACCCAAGCCATCACAGTAAATTCTTTGGCCCTAACCAGTTAGAAGAGATGCGTGAAGTGCTTTCAACCAAAGGCACGGTATCGGATCGTTTACCTAAGTATTAGTCGAGAGTCGGGAGTCGATAGTCGATAGTCGAGCGTGCTCTGCTTCAGACTCTAGCCCCCAGATCCCAGACCCCAGACACACAAAAGAGATGTAACTATGACTGAAAATAATAATAACAACCCATTTAAAGCCAACACCTCTCGCCGTAGCTTTTTAAAGGGCGCGGCCGTTGCTGGTGGCGTAGTGGCTGGTGCAGGCGCGTTGGCCATACCGCTATCAGGCGATAAGCTACTCGAAATGCCTTACCCTCATGTAGATAAAAACAACGTTGAGTTGCCCGCTAACGGCAAATCGGTGGTGGTCATTGGTGGTGGCTTGGCTGGCTTGCAGGCCGGTGTTGAATTGTCTGCGCGTGGCTTCAAAGTAACCGTATTAGAACGCAGCGCCACCCCAGGCGGTAAAGCCAAAGCTTGGCGCGACCGTGGTTTTGGCCCAGACGATGACCCAGCCAAGCGCGAACCCGCTTTCCCTGGCTATGTGCGCGAGCATGGCACCCATGCCATTTGGGGTTTTTATAACAATCTGCGTGAATTTATGGGCCGTTATGGTTGGAAGCTTATGGACATGCCCAAAGAAGGCTCTATGTATAACTTCCTCGATTCCGACGGCTCTAAAAGCTACCTGCCTCCTAGCACCTTTGTTAACCCTTACGACAAGGTCGAACTCATGGCTGATGCCTTCCAGATGGGCCATTTAAAACCCGAAGATCGTAAAGACTTTATTCGTGTTGCCATCAAGTTGATGACCTTTGACTACAAAGATCCTAAGCAACGTGAATACATGGACTCCATGACCTTTGAGCAATACTGCCGTAAATTAAACATTCCTGATCGTATTACTCACACCATCATGGATAGCCTGCTAGAAATGGCCTACTTCGACAAAGTGTCCACTGCTTCAGCAGTCACTTTAGCGAACATCTTCCAGTTAATTGCCGGTTCGGGCGATGATATGAAAATTAACCTTTATGGCCACCCAGTTAACGAGACCTTCTTGCAACCCATGGTCGATTACATTCGCTCTCACGGTGGGCAGGTAATTTATAACGTTGATGTGAAAGACCTTGAAAAAGAAAACGGCGCCATTATTCGCGTTATTGCTGGCGAAGTGCCCGGCGAAATTAGCGAAGTGCGCCGCTGCGCGGTGTGTGGCAACTTAGTGTTTGACGGCCAAGAGCGCGATGGCGAATGCCCACACTGTGGCGCTCGTGAAGACATGCTGCAACGTCTAACCCCAGAAGAAATGAGTGCACGCAGTTGGGAAGCAGACTTCTTTATTTCAGCGGTGGATATTCCTGCGGCTAAAACCCTTGTTCAAGATAACATTCATGTGTTTGGTAACTCGCCGTATTTTACCAACATCATGGATTTAAAAGCTCAGTCGGTTTATGTCACCCAGCTTTGGTATCCGGGTAAAGGCTACTGGGATAGGCAAATTAAAGACTTTGGCGGCGAGCGTGCAGGCATTTGTTTCTTTGCCACAGGCTTTAAATACCTTGGTATTACCGTAAATCGCAACGTGCGTATTCCGTTCCCTGATATGAAGTTCACCATTTCACCAGAAATTGCTGACCGCGATTTCACTATTATCGAAACTCAAATTGCTAACGCTCTGAACAAAGGCGTGGGCGGCTTAAGCACCAAAGAAATTGCTGACCTGTGCCATGCCGAGCTTAAAGCGACCATTCCAGGTTTGCCAGACTACCAAGATGCCTACGTTAACCGCTGGCACCACTACAACGGCTATGGCGTGGGTATCGAGGCAAAACGCCCACCGATTCAGTCGCCTATCGACAATCTGCTGTTTATTGGTGATCTGGCTTTCGTTAACCACGAAGCCGTGTTTATGGAAAAAACTAACGTCACCGCCAAAACCGCTACCAACATATTGTTAGATAAAATTGGCCAAAAAGAAGGCAAGATAGAAATACTGATGTCGGGAACCCCAAGTGCTTCTATCAAAGCTCTAAAAGCAATCACCAGTGTGTATGCCTAGAGCCCTCGGCTCCAAACAAAAATAATAATGAGGATAAAACCATGACCGCAGCAGAAAAAAATATCAATCTATACGACTACATCACTCCGGCCAAAGAGCGCCCCAACTTAAGCGGGTTTTTTAAAGCCATTTCACAAGTGGAAATCCCGATGGTGGACTTTCATGTGATGGGGCGCTTGCCCGTTTTTTATTACGATAACACCGCCATGACTGCAGCCTTTATGGCATCCAGCAAGGAAGTGCGCAAATTACTGCCCGACCCAGATATGCACCTAATTGAAGTGGTGCCTGGTCGCTGTGTGGTTACCGTGAGCGCTTTTGAATATCGGGACAGTGATATTGATCCTTATAACGAGCTAAGCATTGGCTTTCTAATTAGTCATGGCAAAAAACGCCTGCCTGCGCTGCCATTGCTGCAAGGTTTAGTGCAAAACGATTATTCGGTGTATGTCTGGCAATTGCCTGTCACCACCGAAATTGCTCGCTGGGGTGGCGTCGAACTCTATGGTTTCCCCAAATTTATTGCCGATATTAATTTTGATCGCACGGCCAAGCGCACCAAGTGTACGCTGAGCCACGATGGCCAGCATATTTTGACGCTGGATGCGAAAAATTTAAGCACCAGTCGCAAAGAAAAACCACTGCGTTTCCGTGCGTTTTCTATGCTCGAAGGCAACCCAATGTGCGCCAATATTTACACTAATCCTAAAGAATATGGCCAAAGCCTGATGCCAAACAGCGCCAAACTGACGTTAGGAAATCATCCTATTGCTCAAACCCTGAAAACCCTGAAGCTATCCAGCTTCCCATTAATGTTGCAATACTGCCCAACCAACGAGATGTCGCTGTTTGGGCCACGCAACTTGATGGATAACTAAACCGTGAGGGCGATGATTCATCGCCCTCAGCCTGCTGACAAACCTCTAGCCTGATTTTTAACGCCGCTTTTGTCTTACGGTTATCTTTCGGTTTGCCGCGCACTGAGGAATGATTACTGAGCCAACCGTGTGCCGCAGGGATGCGGCACTCGAGCCCCCACGGACGGGTTTGCGGCGAGTTGGCGAAGTAACGTCCGAAGATGCGCAAGCAAACGGCTTTATCATCAATCTGTGGGCGATAATATGGTTAAAACGCGGCTGTAGCCCGGAACTCCTACGCCTACAACACCTAACACGTTGCTTAATATTTGCAGGCCGAAATCAAACATGCGAACAAAGACCACGCCTAAGAAAACACCACATGCAATAACAAACATCAATTCTAATTCATCAATTCCAAACATAATTTATCCCTTTTTTTAAGGGTTGGTTTTTTCTACAAGGTATTCGATTTCACCAGTACCGCCACGGATAATCATTGGTAGGCGATACATAGATTTACCGGGTGGCAAGTAAACGAAGTGATCTTCATCTAGCTCTGTAGCAACCAAACGAAGTAATAAATTTGACTGAGCAAGTTGAGAACCGACTTTTCTTACGTCAGCAAAATTCATTAATACTTCACACTTATCCACTGAGGGCGAACAATAGCTTCGAGCGAAAACTGCATGGGTTTTCGCATACCTAACACCGAAAAAATATGGAACAGGCTCTACTACCACTTTTATCTTTCTTTTATTGTTATATTCGCTTCTCTTAATTCTCTCAGACAAACCATTCGCATTCCTTCCATCCATATCTCTTGCGTCTTTTGTAAAGATACTGGGATAAATGGAAGGCAATTGTTCTAAGACATTGAAAATAGCGTCGTTTAACTTGTTGTCATCAACCTTCCCTTTCTTTGACACAACCATAATTCGCCCATCAAAATCCCATGCGAAATGGTAGTTATCAGGTCGGTCATCGGCTGTTAATGCTGTTAATGCGCCATATCCCAAAACTGTCCCCATAGACAATCCGGCGGCCAATCCTAAGCCAACACCGCCTGCCTCATAAGCAAGGCGGTTAAATCCATCTTTTGAACCAGTGTATTTTTCAAATAGGTCAGCGTCTTTTTTATTTCGTTTAAATTCACTGCTCGTTAAGTCACGCACCCCTTTAAAACCGAGCGCATTGAGTTCTTTTAGTGCCTCAGAAGAATTGGTTGAGATAACAATATCACTATCATTATTAACGATAACCGACGCTTTCGGGGGGGTGGCTGCACAACCAACCAACGAGAGTAGAGCCGTGATAAGAATTAATTTTTTCATTTTAAATTTCCTGTCTTAAATAAGTTGTATATCTATTTTACCTATTTAAAAAACCTGTCAACACCCACTACTGACAATCCGTTAAATTAACTCGCATTGACGCTTCATTCATTATGTATTGAATCGTCATTCCGCTATCAGGTTCACCACAAGCTACTGTTCGTACCGTAAAGGCAGGAGAGGATGGATCACGAGAGCAGGCCCCAGTTATGTTTTTTGAGCTGTCTGAATATATAACGTATGGTCGGCGCGCGTAATAAGCCACCCCATCTAATTGGGTAGAGGTGGGTTTTTGCGCTTCGGCCTGAACCAAAAAAGAGGCAGAAACAAGGGTTATGGCAAGAGCGAGTGGGGTGCGACGCATTGAATTAACCTAATTTTGGCCAATAGAAAATTCGTCGAGGGTGGAGGGTTGAGTTTTAATTTGTTACCCAGTTTGTTATCCAGTTTGTTACCACTGGGCAGAGGGCAGGCCAGTCCAAAGCTCATCAAAATTTGGAAATTTCCAATCTTGGGGCGATTCACGGCCAACAATTTTGTCGGTACTTTTGGAGAGGTCGACAATTTCTTGAGGTAGATGAGTGTTGGATCTGGCCGAGAAGAAAACCTTTACCCTTGGTGTTAATAGTGAGCCTTTATGCTGATCAAGCACCACAGCTAAGCGCCCGCTTTGTAAACGTACTAGCGAGCCAACAGGGTAGATGCCTAAGGTTTTGACAAAGGCTTGGAAAACCTTAGTGTCAAAGTGGCCCTCCCAACTGGCCATGCGCTTTAGTGATTCGGCTGGATCCCAGCCGGCTTTGTATGGGCGGTTAGAAGTAACTGCGTCGTACACGTCGCACACCGCGCCCATGCGCGAGAATAAGTGAATTTTTTCACCCGCCAGTTTGTGTGGGTAACCGCTGCCATCGTATTTTTCGTGGTGGTGTAAGCACACTTCTTTGGCGAGGTCGGTAACGTTGTCGTTATCTTTTAATGCTCTAAAACCAAATTCTGGATGTTTTTTTACGGTGTAAAATTCATCGTCGGTTAGCTTGCTTGGTTTATTAAGAATTTTGTCGTCAACAAACATTTTACCAATGTCGTGCAGCAGCCCCGCCATGCCTGCCTCTTTAATTTGCTTTTCGTTAAGCTTTAGCTCGCGGGCTAAGGCAATCATTAGCGCGC
This sequence comes from Venatoribacter sp., assembly GCA_049277875.1. Taxonomy (GTDB): domain Bacteria; phylum Pseudomonadota; class Gammaproteobacteria; order Pseudomonadales; family Oceanobacteraceae; genus Venatoribacter. The sequence goes on along the minus strand of JBASZG010000052.1, from coordinate 4,670 downwards.
ACACCGCAACAGAGTGCATATAGGTGTATTCGTCGGCATTTTTTAAGCGCGCTAAGCTAATAAGCGCATTGGGGTTGCGAAGTACCGACTCTGAAATTTCACTGACTAATTGATTCGCCTGTTCAACCTTGACGGCTTTTCCCATGCGGGCGTCGTGAAACATATCCAGCACGGCTTTTTTCGATTGCGCGCAAATTTGTGCGGCTCGGCCAATCTCAATTTCAGAGGTGGTTGGCTTCAGCGAGGCGCTGATAATAACTGGGTTTTTTTCTGCAGTTGGTGGTTGTTTGGTCGCGTTTTCTTTGGTTGGCGTACTGCTTGCGACGATTTCAACATCAATGCCTTTGCCAATATCGATAATTAGCTCTAGCACTTTGCTGGCTTTTATTTTGTTTAAATCGTCGATGCTTTTAAGCAAAAAACGGCTACGCAAAAAAGGGTGGTCAAGCCAAGATCCACCAAATTCATGGATATACATACCCAGACGCAGATCTGTTTTATTTATTTTTTTTAGCATAAGAGCACGAACGCATAGATCTTAATTAATTGTGGCCATAATTTAGACCATAAAAAAATAAAGCTCAGTTATTTCTTGCAATAGATTGTAAGTTATTGTGGCTATTTCTAGACCAAACCACGACTAACGCCTAGAATGACTGGCATTCATTTAGGAAGATACAGGCATATGGCAACTACCTTTATTGGCACTCTTTTTGTGTTTTCTGCTCCTTCAGGAGCGGGCAAAACCAGTTTGGTGAAGGCATTGATTGAGCGTACACCCTACATTGGTGTGTCGGTTTCTCACACTACTCGTAGCCCTCGTAATGGCGAAGAAAATGGCAAAGATTACCATTTTGTGTCGGTAGAAGTGTTTCAAACCATGGTTGGGGAAGCGGCATTTTTAGAGCATGCTCAAGTGTTTGATAATTATTATGGTACTTCGCAAGCTTGGGTTGAGTCTGAATTGCGAGCAGGTCGTGATGTTATTCTAGAAATCGACTGGCAAGGTGCGCAGCAGGTGCGTCATTTAATGCCTGATGCGGTGTCTGTGTTTATCGTGCCGCCCAGCATTGCGTGCTTGCGTAAGCGTTTGGAAAATCGTGGCAAAGACAGCGAAGAAATAATCGAACGGCGCATGAAAGATGCGCGCAAGGAAATTAGCCATTACGGCGAATACGATTATCTGATAGTGAACGACGACTTTGAGAATACTCTAAACGAGCTGCGCGCTATTGTTATTACTCGCCGTCATCGCATCGAGGCGCAAGAAGTGCGCCATAGCGAATTATTACAAGGCTTGCTAAACGATTAGTTGGCTCTTCCTTATGTGGGCCGCTTTCGATAAAATGCGCGGTCCCGCAAAATCCATTTGATAGGTTTTAATATGGCTCGTGTAACTGTAGAAGATTGTCTTGATCACGTAGATAACCGCTTTGAGCTGGTTATGTTGGCAACCAAACGTGCGCGCCAAATTGCTGTGCAAGGTGCAGAGCCTTTGGTTCCTGAAGAAAATGACAAGGCCACAGTAATCGCCTTGCGTGAAATTGCCGAAAGCTTGGTAACCACGGCATCCATGGCTGCACAAGAAGAAGCAGAGCGCGCCGAACAATTCTAAAATACTGTGGAACGATAAGTGCCCACCATTGACGATCTAGCCGAACGCTTAACTCAGTATTTGCCATCTGCGCAAATTCAGGAAGTTTGTCGCGCCTATTATTACGCCGAACAGGCCCACGAAGGCCAGCTTAGACGCAGTGGTGAGCCCTATATCATTCATCCATTGGCCGTTGCCAGCATTCTTGCCGATATGGAGCTAGACCATCAAAGCCTGATGGCGGCCATGCTGCACGATGTAATCGAAGACACCGGCGTTCCTAAAGAGGCCTTGGCGGCGCAGTTTGGTGAGGTGGTAACTGAGCTGGTCGATGGTGTTTCCAAGCTAACCAACATGCACTTTGCCAGCAAAGAGCAACTGCAAGCCGAAAACTTCCAAAAAATGGTTATGGCCATGGCCAAAGATATTCGCGTTATCTTGGTTAAATTGGCCGACCGTTTGCACAATCTGCGTACTTTGGGGTCGTTGCGCCCCGATAAACGCCGCCGTATTGCCCGCGAAACGCTTGATATTTATGTGCCTATTGCTCACCGCTTAAGCTTAAATTCCATCCGTGTCGAAATGGAAGAACTGTGCTTTATCGCCATGTTCCCCATGCGTTCCGACATGATTCGCAAGGCGGTGAAGTCGGCGCGCGGCAATCGTGCGGAAATTGTTAATAATATTGCTGGCGCCATTCGCTCACGCCTAGATGAGGTAAAAATTTCGGGCCGGGTGATTGGCCGTGAAAAGCACCTTTACAGCATCTATCGCAAAATGCGCGATAAGCGTAAATCTTTGCCTGAAATTATGGATGTGTATGGCTTTCGTATTATCTGCGACAGCGTAGACACCTGTTACCGTATTTTGGGTGTGATGCACAGCCTGTATAAGCCTGTGCCTGGCCGTTTTAAAGACTATATCGCCATTCCTAAAACCAATGGTTATCAGTCGCTGCACAGCACCCTGATTGGTATTGGCGGGGTGCCGATTGAAATTCAAATTCGCACCGAAGAAATGGAAACTATGGCCACTCACGGCATTGCTGCACACTGGCTGTATAAAACCGATCAAGAACACGCTGATGGCAACCAACGCGCACGCCGTTGGGTGCAAAACCTGCTGGAGTTGCAAAAAAGCGCAGGCAGCCCACAAGAGTTTGTCGAGCACGTTAAAGTTGACCTGTTCCCGCATGAAATTTATGTGTTTACGCCGAAAGGCAAAATTATGGAATTGCCTTCTGGGTCGACAGCGGTCGATTTTGCCTATGCGGTGCACACCGACGTTGGTAACCATTGCATTGCCTGCCGTATTAATCGCCAGCTTTCGCCTTTAAGTACCGCTTTGCAAAATGGCCAAACCATCCAAATAGTGACCGCGCCAAATGGCCAGCCAAACCCTGCATGGTTAAATTTTGTTACCACAGGTAAGGCGCGCTCTAATATTCGTTCTTACTTAAAAGGCCAGCGTCGTTCTGAATCAACCAGTCTTGGTAAACGCCTGCTGGATAAAGCCCTAGACGGTTTAGGTGCAACCACAGACGACATCGCGCCAGAGCATATTCAAATTGTTCTGGAAGAAACGGGTTTAACCAGTTTTGAAGATTTGCTAGGTGAAATTGGTTCGGGAAATCGTCTTGCTCCGTTAATCGCTCGTCGGCTGCTGGTGGCCGCCAATAAAGATGAAAACACCGCATCTGGGCACGATGCCCCTCTTACCATTCGTGGCACCGAAGGCTTGGTGGTCAGTTTTGCTAAGTGTTGCAGCCCTATCCCTGGTGACCCAATTATTGGTTTTGTGAGCAGCGGACGTGGCTTAGTTATTCACACTGAAAACTGTAAAAACGTGGAAGAGTTCCGCGATAACCCTGAAAAATACGTTATTTTGAGCTGGGATAAAGACGTCGATGGCGAATTTGTCGTAGACCTAAAAGTGTACCTAGAAAACCGTCGCGGCATAGTTGCTGAGTTGGCCAGTGCGATAACTCAGGCCGAAGCTAATATCGACCAAATTAACGTAGAAGATCGTGATGCGCGCTTAAGCGTAATTCATTTGAATTTAAGCGTGCATGGGCGTAAGCATTTGGCCCGCGTAATGCGCCGGATTCGTAATATCCACGGCGTGAATAAAATTGTTCGTAGTCGTAATCAATAGGTAAAACCATGAGTCGTGAAGTTATTTCTACCGTCAAAGCTCCTTCTGCCATTGGCACTTATTCTCAAGCCGTTAAAGTAAACGACACAGTCTACCTGTCTGGGCAAATTCCTTTAGTGCCTGAAACCATGCAAATAGTGGAAGGTGATTTTGCCGAGCGTGTGCATCAATGCTTTAAAAACCTAAGCGCGGTATGCGAAGCAGCGGGTGGTAAGTTGCAAGACATGGTAAAGGTTAATATTTATTTAACCGATCTGAGCAACTTCGCCACGGTAAACGAAGTGATGGCGCAGTATTTTAGCCAGCCCTATCCTGCTCGCGCTGCCGTTGGTGTTGCAGCCTTACCAAAAGATGCAGGGGTGGAAATTGAGGGTGTGATGGTGCTTGCCTAGATATTTCAGGCAACAAAAAAGGCGAGTTTAATTGGCTAAACTCGCCTTTTTTTATGTGCTTGATTAATGAATTGAAGCAATGCGGTTGCGCAAGCTTGGGTCTTCAATAACCGCAGAGGCAATGGCGTTGTATTCCGCTACTTTTAAGCCAGAGGCTTCGACAATTTTCGTCATTTTGGCTTCAGCTTCGTGCTCAATGGCAGAGGCTTTTTTCTCGTCGTGGGCATTAAAAGCCTTTTTGATGTATTCGATACGAAGGTCGTCTACTTTTTGTTCAACTTTGGCAAATTTCTCTAGGGATGCAGGAGTAAAATCTTCTGCTTGAGCGGTAACAGTGCATAGTGCACCCAAGGCTAGAGTGGCCGAAAGAGCGGTTGTCACTAGATGTTTTTGCATGGTGGATTACCTCAAAAAGATTAAAAACAAACGTAAAGATAAGTAAGTGAGGGCAATTTATTAAAAAATTGTTCATTTGTTAATCAGTTTGAAGGGAGGTGCTGTTCGGATTCTATCGTGTTTCCCTATTAACC
>JBASZG010000051.1:0-6670 GCA_049277875.1 Venatoribacter sp. | reverse complement strand
ATGAATACTTTGGTGTGCCCAACTTCCCGAAAGCCTTGGTCGACACAGTCATGCCTTACCTTGACGGCAAACCCAAAGTCAAAGCCCTAGATTTAGGCTGCGCCGTCGGCCGTGCCAGCTTTGAATTAGCGCGCTATTTCGAGCAAGTAACAGGCGTAGACTTCTCCGCGCGCTTTATCAATCTAGGCGTACAGTTGAACAACGAAGGCGTGCTGCGTTATGCCATTACCGACGAAGGCGATTTGCAGCTATTCAAAACCCGCACCCTAGCCGAGTTGGATTTAGATAAAGTGCCCGCCCCTGAATTTATTCAAGGCGATGCCTGTAATCTCAAACCCACGCTTTCAGGCTATGACCTAGTGTTTGCCGCCAACCTAATTGACCGCTTGTATGAGCCTTCTAAGTTCTTAAAAGATATTCACAACCGCGTAAATAAAGGCGGCCTGCTGATGATTGCCTCGCCCTACACCTGGCTTGAAGAACACACTCCCAAAGAATCATGGCTGGGTGGCTTCAAAAAAGACGGCGAAAGCTTCACCACCCTAGACGGCTTAAAACAGCACTTAGGCCAGCACTTTAAACTGGTCAGCGAACCCACCCAAGTGCCCTTTGTGATTCGTGAAACCAGTCATAAATTCCAGCATAGCCTGTCGAATGTGACCGTGTGGGAGAGGGTTTAGCCCTAAAAAAAGCCCAACCATGCGCTTTAAATAAAGCGCAGTTGGGCCTTTAAACCAGATTGAAGCGCATTGTTTAGGCTGAACTGCGCCTGATGCAACTGAGCAATACGCTTAACTATGCTAAGACCCAAACCATAACCCTGAACAGTTTGGTCGGCGCGGAAAAAAACCGTGGTTAATTGTTCGATTGTGTCCGCAGACACTCCAGGCCCGTTATCTTGCACCGTTAACACCCATTGTTCCTGCTCTTGCACAAGCCAAACCTCTACCAAAGCCCCTTTGGCATGTTTGCGTGCATTTTCAAGTAAATTGCGCAGCGCCGCTTGCAGCAGGGTGGCCGAGGCTCGAATAAAAGCTTCGGTTGGTAAATGCCAGTGCAAGGAAACAAAATCGGTTTCGGCATAATAAGACTGCAAGGGCAGGCAAACGTCTTGAACTAAATCAACCTGCGTTAACAAGAGCTGGCCAATGGCATTTTGCTGACTGGCGCGAGCCAGCTCCAGCAAAGCTGTGCTGGTTTCAATCATGTCGTCTACACGCTGAATAAGTGGCGCTATCCTTTGCGGCTGCCATTCTTGGAGGAGTTCAAGGTGTATGCGAATACCCGCCAAAGGAGTGCGCAATTCATGTGATATATCCATCGCAAACGCACGCTCTTGCTCTACGCCCAAAGCAATGCGCGTTAATAATGAATTAACGCTGGTAATCATGCTGTGAATTTCTGTACTGGCCGTCTCGTCGGTAGTAAGCAGAGCCAAATCTTGCACAGTGCGCTGATCCAACTCTTGCACCAGCCGCTCTAATGGCTGCAAAAAACGATTGAGCGCGACGTAAATCAGCCCAGACGCCAAGGCTACGCAGGCGATTCCCGGTAACAAGAAAGCCAAGACAGACTCCACCCATTCAATATGCAATTGAGCCGCCATTTCAGCGGCACTGAGATCGGTTCGCGATAAAATAGCAACTTGCTCTTGGGCTTCATGCCACAACCAAAAGCCCGTTAAGGTTTGCGTAACAACCAGCGTTAACGTTATGGCAAGAATCAGACGTTTCTTTAAGCTTTTTTTAAACATGATGAGCGCAGCCTATAACCTTGGTTTCGTAACGTCTCTATGGCATTTAGGGGGAGTTTTTGGCGCAACTTATGGATATACACCTCTAGGGTATTTGAGCCAATTTGATCCTGCCAAGAATACAAATCATTTTGTAAAAGCTCTCGCGATACCACTTGATCAGCGCGCAACACTAAGCGACAGAGCAAAGCAAACTCTCGCCCCGTTAATGCTAAGTTATGGCCGTCCAAGCGCGCCGTTTTTTGACTTAAATCCAGCACTAAATCACCCGCCTGCACGGTATTACTGCTTTTCCCTTCGCTACGCCTGAGCACGGAACGGATGCGTGCAAACAATTCGCCCAGCGCAAAAGGTTTAACCAAATAATCGTCTGCCCCTGCATCCAAACCTAAAATACGCTCTCGTGTATCATCACGGGCCGTTAGAATAATCACAGGAATGTTGACGTGGCTTTGTCGCCAGTCGCGCAATAAATGCAAACCATCGCCATCAGGCAGACCTAAATCCAGCAAAATCAATGAATACTGCCCCATTGACAGCCACGTTTTGGCATCCTGCACACCGGCTACCGCATCACACTGCCACCCTTCTAAACCGAGTGCATCTTGCACGCCTGTACGCAGTAGATGATCGTCTTCAATGAGTAATACTTTCATGTTTTTTCTGCCTACAGGGTTCTAAGGCATCCAAATTTGGATCATAGCTTGAAGTTTGTACGGAAAAGCCTGCTAGAAGTGTGTGAAAGACTGCATCCTGAGAGATGTTCGTTGCGTCTGCTCGCTCTTTTAAGCACCCCCAATTCAGCGTCGAGCGCTGATAAAATTCGGTATTGGCCCAAAATATAAAAGGGATATGAGTTTGCTCTTTAGGCGCAATACGATAGGGCGCGCCATGCAAATACCAACCGTTTTCACCCAACGACTCGCCATGATCCGATAAATACAACATTGCGCTAGAGCGGTGAGACTCATGGCTCAACTGCTCGATGATAGCGCCTAGAACTGCGTCCGTATAAAAAATCGTATTGTCGTACACGTTATTTAATTCCTCGACGCTGCACTTTTCGATGGCATTGGTTATGCAGGCGGGTGCAAATTGCTCGTATTCTTTAGGGTAACGCTGATAGTAAGCTGGGCCATGGCTGCCATTCATGTGTAGCACAATCAGTTGGTCTTGGCTGGGGTTCTCTTGAAGCTTGTTTTTTAAGGCTTCGACAAGCTGCACATCAAAGCACAATTTCTCTGGGCAATCTTGTGGCAAGCGCAAATAAGACACCGCTGCACAGGTACCTTGGCACCCCGACTGGTTATCCAGCCAATCCACCTGAACGCCAACCCGCTTGAGAATATCCAAGATGTTGTCACGATACGGCGCCTCATCTGGGTTAAATTTTTTGGCAGACAAATCACTTAACAAACAAGGAACGGAATACGCCGTAACGGTACCGCAAGACACCGCCTTGGAAAAACTGACCAAGTTCGGTAGCTGACTCAGCGTGGGATTCGTAAGCCTTGAATAGCCATTCAAAGAAAATCGATCGGCACGTGCGGTTTCACCAATGACCAACACCCAAAGCGTAGATGGTGTTAAGGCCGAAGCGGAGCGCTTGGCATCCACAGCGACCGGCACATGAGTGCGCTGCACATTGTATTGGCGCTTAGCGTATTCGAAGGTGGCCACTAATAAATTATAAGGGGCCAAAATTTTGTACTGATTGTTATTGATTCGATAAAAACTGGCGTAGTTTTTATAAATGGGAAAGCTAACCAGCAAAGCAAAACTAAAGGCAAACAAAGAAAACAGAATTCGATGACGAAACTTCAAAGAAGCCCCAGTTTTTGGCGAAAGACGCTTTAAATACAGCCCGCAAGGAAGTAAAAAAACACACATCCATAACACCAACGACGACGACAACAACCCCTTGGCTTCGTGATAATCGGTGCGGATTAAATTCACCAACATACTGCGGTCGATATAAACCTGATAGGTAAAAGAAAAATACGAGCACAGCGCTGCAATGGTAAAAATCAGCACATAGATAAATCGTTTTGTAGGCAGCAGAAAAAATAACGACAAAGTAACGCCAAAAACAAACAAAATTTGCGAGCCTAAAAAGCTTAACTGCCAAGCCTCTTGCTGCCGCATTAACCCAATGGTTTTCCACCAATAAGGGGCGTTAATCCAAACCGCTAACAAGAAAGCCAGTACCATGTGCTGCTGAGCTCGAGTCATGGCCACTCGACACCAAGATGAAATAAAAGACAAGGCGGTTGTTTGATTTTGGTTCATAACGGGCAGCTCAATAAGTTTGCCCGCACTCTAAACCTGCAACCTTAAGAAAACCTTAAGAGTACTTGAGATACCAAGCCCGATCCCATTCCCGCAAGCGGCGTAAATTGCTGGATTTCACCAATTTTTGCCCCTACAGCTTGGTGTAATACGCAATGATTGCGCAAGTTGCGACAAGCACAACTATTGCCTAGTCACTTTCCCACCATCTGGGCTTTTAGCTTGAGCCTTTTTATAAGCGTCGCGTGCCAAAACTTTAGTTAAATAACGCTGAATATTGGGCATGGCGGGCATATTAGGAATTTCTTGCAGGCCCAGCAGGGCGAATACCATTTGCACATCGGCAAAGCTGAAATCGCCAGCAAAGTGTTCGTTGTTAGCTAAGTGCGCTTCGATAAACTCCACTTGTTCGGTCAAGCGCGGTTGCATGAATTGTCTGAACACCTGCATACCAATCGCGCCCGTTAGGTTACGGATAATAGGTGGAATGGGCTTTTTGCCTAGCTGCTGCATGACCAAAGTAAACACCAAATAAGGCATAACTGAGCCTTCGGCAAAGTGCATCCAAAAGTTGTATTGGGTTTGGCCGTTGCTGTCGCTAGGTTTAAAACGATGGTTTTGGTCGTAGTGGCTTTGCAGGTAATCCAAAATCACCGCTGATTCGGCAATGACCTGCCCATCTACTTCCAGCAAAGGCGCTTTGCCCAGCGGGTGAATGGCTTTGAGCTCTTTCGGGGCAGATAAATCTTTGCAGCGTTTATAGTTTATTAGCTGGTAATCTAGACCCAGCTCTTCCAGCGCCCACAAAATGCGAAACGAACGTGAGTATTCAAGGTGGTGTAGTTTAATCATGGTGTTGTCCTTTAAGTTATTTCCTGCAGTGTACGCAGTTAAGCCGCTGTGACTATGACTTAACTGACGCTATGGCGCTATGATAGTGCAAATATATTTTTAGAAAGAAAACTCATGCCTCAGTTTAACTTCGACATTCCCATTTCCCGCGAGCATACGCATTGCGAAAAATACGATGGCCGTTTGGCTAAATTTGGCCGCGCCGATGTAATTCCTTTGTGGGTAGCGGATATGGATTTTGCTGCACCGCCTTGTGTGCAAGAGGCTTTAGCGCAGCGCTTGGCGCACCCTGTTTTTGGCTACAGTTTTGCGCCTGATAGTTTGTATGAAGCGCTTTATGCTTGGTTCGCCCAACAACATCATTGGAAAATTGATCCTGCCCAAGTAATGCTCACAGCAGGTGTGGTGCCGTCATTATTTGCTAGTGTTCAAGCTCTTACAGAAAAAGGCGATGGCATTATTGTGCCCACCCCTGTTTATCCGCCATTTTTTGCCGCGATTGAAAAGACTGAGCGCACGTTATTAGCCAGCCCACTTTTAAACACCGAACACGGCTATCAACTTAATTTTGAAGAACTAGAACAACTTGCTCCGAAGGCTAAAATGCTCTTACTGTGCAGTCCGCACAATCCTGTAGGGCGGGTATGGACAGAAGACGAGCTTAATAAAATTATCGACATTGCCCTGCGCCATAATTTAATTATCGTCAGTGACGATATTCATTGTGATTTGGTTCTCCGCCTAGCGCCTAGCGCCAAGCGCCAAGCGCATGTAGCCCATACTCCTCTTGCCACTTTGGCTCTGCCTGAGCTGCGCCTAATCACCTGCATTTCGCCCAGTAAAACCTTTAACATTCCTGGCCTTAATTTAAGTGCCTTAGTCACTAGCCACGCACAGGATAAACGCGCTATTCAGCAGGTGTTTAGCATGTTGCATGTGAATCCTTTTAACCCATTATCTATGACCGCTTTTGAAGCAGCTTATAAAGATGGCAAATCATGGCTGGATGCGTTGCGGGACTATTTAACGGCCAATCGTGATTTTGTTTTGAGCGAACTTCAACACACGCCTATTCGTGCGCACGCTCCTGAAGCCACTGCGTTAATCTGGCTAGACTGTCGTGCTTTAAATTTAAATCCTGACCAACTGAAACACTTCTTTATTCATAAAGCAGGTTTAGGCTTAAACGATGGCCCTAGCTTTGACCCCATTCATCATGGTGGTGATGGCTTTATGCGATTGAATATTGGTACTCAGCACACGGTATTAAAATATGCCATGGAGCAGTTAAAAACTGCGCTAAAGATATTATAACGGCCTGACAGTTAGTATCTTTTCAGTCTATTGACTACCTTTTTACAGCCAATAACGGCACAATACGCGCCTTTTGGTTTCTGCTACTTTCATGTCTCAAGCAAATTCTTCCAACGGCCAACTGCGTCGTTCTTTAAAGCCTCGTCACCTCGCCATGATTGCTATTGGCGGTTCCATTGGTACTGGTCTGTTTGTGGCCTCAGGCGCCACCATTGCTCAAGCGGGGCCTGGTGGGGCGCTGTTGTCTTACGCCATTATTGGTTTAGTGGTGTATTTTATGATGACCAGTCTTGGCGAAATGGCTGCTTATATGCCTGAAGCAGGCTCGTTTGCTGCTTACGGTAGTCGTTATGTCAGCCCTGGTTTTGGTTTCGCCCTAGGCTGGAATTTTTGGTACAGCTGGGCCACCACCATTGCCGTGGACTTGGTGGCCGCACAAATTGTGATGGGTTATTGGTTTCC
>JBASZG010000050.1:0-1581 GCA_049277875.1 Venatoribacter sp. | reverse complement strand
TTGGCGAGTATCTCGCTTACACCTTGCTCGCCCAGCATAAGCCCTAACATACGCTCTAACCCTTGGCCGATTTCGCGGTCGGTGGGCTTTAATGAATACTCTTGGCTTAGATAGCCTTCTAAAAACCGGTCTAACGCAGCGATAGGGGCTTTTTGTGCATAACAAGCCATACGAAACGCACCCGCTGACGTTCCCAGCAAATGCAGCGGTTCGGTACGGCTTTTAAACCACTCACCCAGTAAAAACTTATCCATAGCGTAATTGGCAAACCACTTTGGCCCGCCTGAGGCGGCAAGCATCAGTTTTATATTGGCTTGGTTTAGGCCATTGTTTTGAATGTGTTGTAAGGCGTGAGAGCCTGCGTAGATTTTTAAGGCGTTCATTGTAGGGGGCTTGGCGCTGGAGGCGTGGTGCGTAGCGCTGTTTCAGCATCGACAACCATAGTTTTGCCATCGCGCCAAATAACGGCAGACTGGCCTAAGAGCTTTTTCTTTTCTAGCTCTGCGGTAACGGCTTCGCGTAGTGCTTGCAAAATTTCTAACCCCTTGGGGGAGGCGCTATCAGGAGAAGTTACTTTAATGTTCATATTTGCGACTCCAATAAAAGTTGCTGATAGAGCGCTTCGTCAAAAATATTAAGTTCATTTTCAAGGCGCTCAAAAATTTGTATTGGCTGAGCATCAGTATTCATAAAACAAATGCAGTAGTCCACTTGGCTACTGAATAGGTTAAGTAAGTTTTTTAAACTACGCGCAAAGCGCCGCTGAATATCTTGTACTGGAATATTATGACCGCCCTGCAACACACGTTTAGCAACGCGTTCTTTAGAAGTTTCTACACTGGGTAAAGCCAAGTATATAAGCTCAACACGCCAGCCTTCGGCTTTTAAGCGCTGCACTAAACGCAAATAACTACGCCCCGCCAGAGTAGTTTCAAAGGCAAAATTGTCTCTAGCCTTAATTCGGTTCTCTATTTCATTTAAAAATATTTTACTGGCGGCAAGTAATTCACGCTCTGGTGCCAAGGGTGAAATACCAGCAGCAATTAAATCCGCGTTCACAAAATGAGAACACTGCGCAACTTGCGGTAAATATCGCAGCGCAAAGGTTGTTTTACCTGCACCATTGGGGCCTGCGATTATCCAACAAATAGGCGGCTCTGCTGCTTGCATTAAACTCGTTCCAGCACCACAAAGCTGTAGTCGTAAGGGTTTTTCTCGCAGGCGGCGTAGCTTTCACGGCTGGTTTCTTGCCACTGGTTTTGGTCGAACTCAGGGAAGTAAATATCGCCTTCTACTTCAGCGTGCACTTCTGTGAGGTACAAGCGATTCGCGCTGGGCAGTGCCAGTTTGCAAATTTCTGCGCCGCCAATCACCATGATTTCTTCGCTGTCTAGGCTTGGTAATAACTGCTTCGCAGCCACAAGCGCTGCGTCAAAACTGGTGACTACCTGCACTTTGTCGTTGGCATTAGGCGGCTGATAGTTGGCATCGCGGGTAATAATAATATGCGGACGCCATTGGCCAGTGCTGCCTCGCTCTTCTCCAGTTGGTGTCTGAGATTCGACCGGCTCAGTTCAATTT
>JBASZG010000049.1:0-9007 GCA_049277875.1 Venatoribacter sp. | reverse complement strand
TCTTGCTGCTCTAGCTGTTGGGTTAGGGCTTCTTGTAAAATTTCAGCCAAACGCTGATAACGCTCGCCACCAAGGCGTTTTTGAATGTTCTTTAAGCTGTTTTGCAAGCGTGCTGCGTAGTTGGTATCGCCTTCTGTTTGGCCATATTGCTGCACAAATTCGCTACGAAGTTTCACCACATAGTCACACAGAATACGTTCAACACGAGCGTCAAAATCGTCTTCCAACACCACCACTTTGGCACCACGCATACGAATCTGAATGCTTAATGGCACATTGCAAGAACCAACTAATTTGCCTTCGTTTTCGAGCACAAAGTGCTTAATGCCAGCTTCGCGCTTTTTAAGCAATTCCACTGCTAAATTATTTTCAAAATTAATTTGCGAGGGCTGAGCCGTGGCGTGTTTGCCAAAGCTGGAACCTCGGTGGTTAGCAATACCTTCTAGGTCTAACCCCTGTGGCAACTGCACTAATAGCTCGGTTTTGCCTGTACCAGTTAGCCCAGAAAGCACGGTGTAAGAGCATTCACGCGCGGCTTGTTCGATGGTATCAAGCAAAAAAGTACGCATGGCTTTGTAGCCACCAATAATGCGCGGGTAAGGCACTCCTGCTTCGTTTAACCATTGCTGGCTAATTTTAGAGCGCAGACCACCACGAAAGCAGTACAAATAGCCTTCTGGATGGGCTTTGGCAAACTCGGCCCAAGCTGCTACGCGCTGTGCTTTTATCGCTCCGCTTACTAGGCTGTGCCCAAGTTGTATGGCGGCTTCTTGGCCGTGCTGTTTATAGCAGGTGCCAACTTTGGCACGCTCTGCGTCGGTCATTAAAGGAAGGTTTTGGGCAAAGGCAAAAGCGCCTTTTTTAAACTCGATGGGGGCGCGAGTATCCAGCAGCGGAATGTCGTTTAAAAAAAGATACTTAAAATCTTGGCTGTCGTTCATTCATGCACCTCAACCGCAAACTCAGCGGCTTGGGTCATAGTGCCAATGGGTTTTAAATCCAACCCCAGCTCGGTGGCCTTAGCTAAAAACTCCGCTTTACCCGCTTCACTTACCGCCACCAACAAGCCGCCACTGGTTTGTGGGTCGCATAAAAGCTGCTTTTGCACTTCGCTGATGGGGGCAATGCGGTGACCATAGCTATCAAAGTTACGCAAAGTACCGCCTGGCACGGCGCCTTGTTCTAGGTAATAAGGCACAGCCTCAAGGTAAGGCACAGCGGCGTAATTAAGCTTAGCGGTGAGTTTGCTGCCATCGGCCATTTCCACTAAATGCCCTAGCAAGCCAAAGCCGGTAACATCGGTCATGGCATTCACCGCTTCTAGCTTGGCAAAGTGCTGGCCAGCGTTATTGAGTGTGCACATCCAATCGCGCGCCACCCCGACATCTTGGCTACGCAACAGCGATTTTTTCTCGGCGGTGGTGTAAATACCAATGCCGATTGGCTTGGTTAAATAGAGTGTATCGCCTGCTTGCGCGGTGTCGTTGCGTTTCATATTTTGCTTTAACACTTCACCGGTTACCGCTAGGCCAAAAATCGGCTCTGGGGTGTCGATTGAATGCCCGCCCGCCAAGGCAATGCCCGCTGCATCGCAAGCAGCACGGCCACCGCGAATGACTTCGGCTGCTACCTCTGGGGCAAGCTTGTTAATAGGCCAGCCCAAAATAGCAATAGCCAACAAAGGTGTGCCGCCCATGGCGTATACATCGCTGATGGCGTTGGTTGCAGCAATGCGGCCAAAATCGAATGGGTCATCGACAATGGGCATAAAAAAGTCGGTGGTGGAAATAACCCCACGCTCGTCGTCTAGGCCAAACACCGCCGCATCGTCGCGCGAGGCGTTGCCTACCCATAACCTAGAATCCGCCGTCTGCGAACCACTGCCCTGCAAAATAACATCAAGCACTTTAGGAGAGATTTTGCAGCCGCAACCGGCTCCGTGGCTGTGTTGGGTAAGACGTATGGGTTCTTGCATGTTGGCTTCTTCGTTTCGCTAAATAACGACGGCGATTTTAGCACCATTCCACAGGCCACGCGGCAAGTTTCGCGTAACAGACAAGCCCAATAAAAACCGCTACAATGCCGCCCTTTCATTCATTTTAACTTGTAGCGAATTGTCATGACCGCCACTAATACTCGTAAAATTCTTGTTACCAGCGCCCTTCCCTACGCCAATGGTTCTATCCATTTAGGCCACTTATTGGAATACATTCAAACCGATATTTGGGTGCGCTTTCAAAAATCACGCGGCCACCAGTGCCACTATGTTTGCGCCGACGACGCGCACGGCACCGCCATTATGTTGCGCGCCGAGCAAACAGGGGTTACCCCAGAGCAGCTTATTGCCAACGTAAAAGCAGAACACGAAAGCGACTTCGCTGGTTTTCATATCAATTTTGATAATTATCACAGCACTCACAGCGAAGAAAACCGCATTCTGTCTGAAGGGATTTACAAAGCCTGCCGCGACAACGGCCATATTGCCGTGCGCAAAATTAAGCAACTGTACGACCCCGTAAAAGAGCTGTTTTTAGCCGACCGTTACATCAAGGGTGAATGCCCTAAATGTGGCACCGCCGACCAATATGGCGACAACTGCGAAGCTTGCGGAGCAACCTACACGCCAGCCGAGCTTAAAAACCCATTTTCTACTATTTCAGGGGCAACCCCCGTAGAAAAAGAATCGGAGCACTACTTCTTTAAGCTGCCCGATTTTCAAGAGTTTTTAAAAGACTGGACGCGCTCTGGCACCTTGCAAGAAGAAGTTGCCAACAAGTTAGCCGAGTGGCTAGAAAGCGGCCTGCAAGAATGGGACATTTCGCGCGATGCGCCCTACTTTGGCTTTGAAATCCCCGATGCACCTGGCAAGTATTTTTATGTATGGCTGGATGCGCCTATTGGTTATATGGCCAGCTTTAAAAACCTGTGCGACAAGCAAGGTTTAGATTTTGACGAATACTGGGGCAAAGACTCCACCGCCGAGCTGTATCATTTTATTGGCAAAGACATCATCAACTTTCATGCCTTATTTTGGCCTGCCATGCTTAGTACGTCGGGCTATCGCACCCCTACCGCTATTAACGCCCACGGTTTTGTAACGGTAAACGGCGCTAAAATGTCGAAGTCGCGCGGCACTTTTATTAAGGCACGCACCTTCTTAAATCATTTAAACCCCACTTACCTGCGCTATTACTTTGCCGCCAAATTAAACTCTGGCGTAGACGACTTCGACCTTAATCTTGAAGACTTTGTGCAGCGGGTAAACTCCGACCTAGTCAACAAACTGGTCAACATTGCCAGCCGCACCGCCAGCTTTATTACCAAAGCCAGCGGCAGCCTAAGCAACCACAACGCCGAGCCAGAAATGCTGGCCGACTTTGTAAGCGCAGGCGATCATATTGCCGAGCTGTACGAAAAACGCGAATTTGGCCGCGCCATGAAAGAAATCATGGCACTTGCCGACCGCGCCAACGAATACATTCAACAAAAAGCCCCTTGGGCACTAAGCAAAGAAGAAGGCAAAGAACAGGAAGTGCAAGAAGTGTGCTCTGTGGCGTTAAACCTATTCCACCAGCTTGCCACCTACCTTGCCCCAGTGTTGCCGGAAATTGCCGACAAAACCTGTGCGTTTTTAAACCTAGACAACCTGCACTGGGAAAGCCGTAAACAGCACTTATTTGGCCAAGCCATTAACAAGTTCAAGCCTATGCTGGCGCGTGCGGAAATGGACAAAATAACGGCTATTTTGGAAGAGACCAAAGCCGAGCTTGCCAAAGAAACCGGCATCAGCACCAAAAAAGACGGCAATGTCGAAAAGAAAAAGGCTGATAAAAAAGAAGCCGATAAAAAAGAAGCAAAAGCCCCAGTCAAACGTGAAGACGGCAGTGAAGCCATTGCGGCAACCATCGAGTTTGACGACTTCGCCAAAGTAGACCTGCGCGTAGCTCGCATTGCCAATGCCGAGCACGTAGACGGTGCAGAAAAACTGCTCAAGCTAACCCTAGAGATAGGCAACAACGAAACTCGCACGGTGTTCTCTGGCATTAAAGCGGCCTACAACCCCGAAGACCTAGTTGGCAAACTCACCATCATGGTGGCAAATCTAGCCGCGCGTAAGATGAAGTTTGGCTTATCCGAAGGCATGGTATTGGCCGCAGGCCCTGGCGGTAAGGACATTTTCTTGCTCGAACCCCACAACGGTGCTGCCCCTGGCATGCGCGTAATGTAACCACTCAACAAAAAGGTTTATATGATTAGTATTGGCACCCCCTTATTATGGAGCGCCTTTGCGCTGGCAGTCATTGCGCTATTGGCCATCGACCTATTTATTATGGGCGGTGGTCACCGCCACAAAGTAAGCATGAAAGAAGCCGCTGGTTGGTCTATGGCTTGGGTATGTACTGCTTTAGCCTTTAATGCTGGGCTTTGGTATTACCTCGACCTTAACCAAGGACGAGAGCTGGCTAACGACATCGGCATGAAGTTTTTAGCTGGCTATCTGCTCGAAAAATCGCTTGCAGTAGACAACATCTTTGTTTGGATTCTGATTTTTGGCTACTTCCAAATCCCTCTAGAACTGCAACGCCGCGTGCTTTTATACGGCATTGCTGGAGCATTAATACTGCGCACAAGCATGATTTTTGGTGGCAGTTGGCTGATTCAGCAGTTTGAATGGATTTTATACCTGTTTGGTGCCTTTTTAATTTACACCGGTATCAAAATGTTAATACCCGAAAAAGAAGAAGAACCAAACTTGCAAGACAATTTTTTACTGCGTTGGCTCACTAAGCACTTAAATATCACAGAGGGTTTACGAGGTGAGCACTTCACTCTCGTGGAAAACGGTAAACGCTACTTTACTCCGTTATTGTTGGCACTCATCTTAGTTGAGATTTCAGACGTGGTATTTGCCGTTGACAGCATTCCAGCCGTCTTCGCCGTAACCACCGACCCCTTTATTGTGCTTACTTCTAACATTTTTGCCATTTTAGGCTTGCGTGCCATGTACTTTTTCTTGGCAGGCGCTGCCGACAAACTGGTGTATTTAAACTACGGTTTGGCGTTTATCATGGCCTTTATTGGCAGCAAAATGCTATTGGTGCAGTGGTTCCATGTGCCCATTGCCCTTTCGCTCAGCGTCATCGCTGGGGTGCTTACTTTAACCGTGCTGGCGAGTCTGTATCGCTCTCGTTCGACTCAAGACTAGGCGTAATACGGCTGTAGCCAAGTAGCCAGTAACTTAGTATTCGATAAACGAAATAACACAAGAAACCAGCAAAAATAGTATCGCTTAAAAAGTGCCCGCCTTGGGAAATACGCCCAAGGCTTGCCACCAAACCAAAAGCAATACCCGCCCACAACCAAGCTTTACGTCGGGTTATCCAAGCAAAAACCATTAGCCAATACCCCATAGCCGCATGGCCGCTCACAAAAGACGCACAGCCGTCTGGACATTGGTCTGAAACAACAAAAGCCGGAGTAAAAGGCAACTGCCCTTGAAACTCCACTACCTGCCTTGGCCGTGCGCGGTCAAACCCCTCTTTCATCACAGTATGAACCAGCAGCCCTGGCCCTATGGCAAGACTTAACAATAAAAACAAGCTGGCGCGGGTTTTTTGGTGCTTAAAACCATATTTGTAAGCAAGAAAGCCCAATAGCAGCAGCAGCGCTGGGGTTAAATAAAAGGGAATAACCCGCAAAAAGCGATAAAGGTAGTAAACAGCTTGGTTGCTGTTACCCGACCAAGTTTGGCTGGCTGAATCATAAAAATAAGAGCTAATGGCAAGGTCAAGCTGTGGTTGAAGCACAAACAACAACGAGAGTGCTAAAAAGAGTAAGATATCGACGTGTTTTTTAAAAAATAACATTCCGCTTTTGGGCCTGGTTGATCATCATCATGTTTCTTTAGCACAATTAAACCTATCATCAGTCTTTGTCGTTGCCGTGGAGTAACTATGCATCCTGCTTCGCCCTCTTTTATCAAGAAACGCTTTGTTTTGCTGGCCTGCATCATACTATTTTACTTGATGCTGACCTACCTTCCCTTTGAAGAAAACACCGTTATTGGGCTAAGCATACTCGCCTTTATTGCTTCGTTGTGGCTAACCGAAGCCATTCACATCAGCATTACGGCGCTGTTGGTGCCAGTATTAGCGGCTTTGTTAGGTGTTTTTTCAACCTCACAGGCGTTTAGTTATTTTGCCGATCCTATTATCTTTTTGTTTTTAGGCGGCTTTGCCTTGGCTTCGGCTTTAAGTCGGCAAAAACTGGATAAAGCCATAGCAGGCCTTGTGCTAACCGCCGCCAAAGGCAATTTTAAAACCGCGTTGTTTTTACTTTTTTCGGCAACGGCAGGGCTTTCCATGTGGATTAGCAACACCGCCACCGCCGCCATCATGCTGCCTTTGGTGCTAGGCATGTTGCAGCAGTTAGACGCAAGCGAACAGCGCAGCACTTGGATATTTGCCTTACTTGGGGTGGCCTACTGCGCCAGCATTGGCGGTATTGCCACGTTGGTTGGCAGCCCACCTAATGCCATTGCGGCCGCCCAAACTGGCTTAAACTTTGCGGCTTGGATGCAAAAAGCCCTGCCCATTACCTTGCTATTGCTGCCTGCGGCGGTGCTCACTTTGTATTGGGTGCTTAAACCCAGCTTAAACCACAGGGTAAGCATTCATAGCGATCCAATCGAATGGAATGGTGCGCAAAAATACACTTTGGCCATTTTTTTACTGGCGGTCATTGGTTGGGTGTTCAGCGAACCTATTAATGCCGCTTTAGGAAACTTGGCTTCGTTCGACTCGTTGGTTGCAGTGGCCGCCATTTTGGCGCTCGCCATTACTGGCGCCGTGCAATGGCAAGACATCGAAAAAACCACCGACTGGGGCGTGCTTATTTTGTTTGGTGGCGGCCTTTGCTTAAGCGCAGTGCTAAAAGCCACTGGCACCAGCCTGTTTTTAGGCCAAACCATAGGCAACTTTATTGCCACCCTTGGCCCATTTTTAGCGCTGGTTGTGATTGTCAGTTTCGTAGTGTTTTTAACCGAGTTTGCCAGCAACACCGCCAGTGCGGCGCTGCTTATTCCTATCTTTATTGCTATTGCACCCAATGTCGGGCTAGACCCAATAACCATTGCCGCGCTAATTGCCATTGCCGCGTCTTGTGCCTTTATGCTGCCAGTAGCAACACCCCCTAATGCGCTGGTATTTGGTACAGGATATGTGCCACAAAAAAGCATGATGAAAGTGGGCTTATGGCTCAATCTGGTTTGTATTTTGATTTTGAGCCTTTATGCCAGCTTGTTTTGGTAGTGCAAGTGTGGGCTGTAACAGCAGGTACAGGCTTACAGCCACTCCCACTAACGGCAAAATTATTCGCACTATTGGGCTATCCAGCAGCACAAAGGCCGATAACAGCACACTTAGCCAAATAAGCACAATGGCATAAACCTTAGCCTTTAGCGGAATACCCTTGCCTGCCAAATAATAAATAATGAATTTTCCAAGCTTAGGATGGTTCACCAACCAGTTATAAAAACGTGGTGAAGTACGCACAAAACACGCAGCCGCCAACAGCAAAAAGGGCGTAGTAGGAAGCACAGGCAAAAAAATGCCTAACACGCCAAGCATCACACTCACCCACCCTAGCGCCATCACCAACCAACGAATAACTGGGTTGCGGGCAATTAAACGATTCGCCGTACTGGTTTCTATTTCATTTGGCATAAAGACTTCATTTCCTTAAGCATTGATGTAGCTGTGCGCGATAATTAAATTAACTTTGGCTTTCAATCTATGAAAGTTAGCTCCAAAAAGCCATAGTTAAAAAGCCATACGGCGCTTTTCCATGTTTTAGAGAAATAGCAAGACTACCAGCAAAAATCTTTCATCTATCCATGATGCTTCGCACAAAAAAAACACCCCCATATTCATAAAAATATGGGGGTGTTAGGCCTATCTCAAACGTTAATTAAGCCGCTTTTTTATAACGACGGAACATTAACAAAGGTAATAACAACAATGGCCAAGCCAAGGCACCGCCACTGGAAGAGCTGCTGCTTTCAGTGGTTGTTGTATTGGTATTATTGGATCCTGAACCACTAGCCGTTACCACCACAGGCAAGTTTTTATAATCACCATCAATAGCGTATTCGATAGCTGTAACCGTAGTCGGTAAAGCTAAACTCACAGTGACCGTTACGCTTCCGTTAACAGGTACTTTGACACCAGAACAAGTATAAGTAGTCTTACCCGCTGATATATTTAATGGACAACCTGAACCATCATTAACTTTTACGCTAAAGGTTCCTGAAACAACATTACCTAGCACATTAAATGGCAAACGAATACCAATGGTTGAATTACCCTCTTCAGTACCATTATTGGTCAAAGTAAAGGTTAAAGTTTTTGTTTCATTTGCGGTAAAAGCAACATCAGTAGGATACGCCCATGCATAGTCGGTGTCCGCTGCGCGAGTGGTAAAGCTAACAGGACTACTGTAGGCAGAATAAACACCAGCTACTTCAGAACGAACCTGCACAACCTGCTTAGTTGAAGCTGCCAAAAGATTTTCTGGCGTTACAGTGCTGGTGTTAGAAGACAAAGAGGTGATTTCAGGCAAAGCAATAGCTTCTGGAGTTACTGTTGTGAAAGTTGCCACACCACTGGCTCTACACAACAACGAAAACTCTTCAACATCATTGTTATTCAATAATGTTTTTACTGAAGCCAAATTCCCAGACCAAGAACCACCACCAGACACATTACAACCAACGCTACCGCTGCTTAGTGTAAAAAAATCTTCGTTCCAATTATGGATGCCAGACTTAATCCCAGCTTGACCATCATTAACGAAAATACCCTGTACATTGGTATCCCAATTCACCAAACCGTTAAGATTCTTTAAGTGCCAGTTT
The DNA here is from genome assembly GCA_049277875.1 of Venatoribacter sp. Lineage (GTDB taxonomy): Bacteria > Pseudomonadota > Gammaproteobacteria > Pseudomonadales > Oceanobacteraceae > Venatoribacter. Next base: position 93 of record JBASZG010000049.1, on the reverse strand, counting down.
ACAATCACGGCATTATCAAGTGTGCGCACCGCAATTAAGGCATCTTCACGCGCAGGCTGAATATTACCTAATGAATCGGGCTGAATATTAACT
>JBASZG010000048.1:0-8182 GCA_049277875.1 Venatoribacter sp. | reverse complement strand
TACTGGCTTTAAACGCCACTGTGCTTGGCTGCTATGCCTTAGATATTGCCGACTATGCTGCGGTAGAAGCTATGGCTAAAGAGCTGCATCAGGGTGGTAGCTTCGATCAGCTTTATAATATTGCCGGCATTTCTATCTGGGGTAGCATTGAAAATCTTGAAATAGCCCACTGGCGGCGATTGCTGGATATTAATGTGATGGGTGTGGTGCATGTGCTAAAAGCCTTTACTCCAACCATGATTGCCGCCGGGCAGGGTGGGCACATCATTAATGTTTCTTCGGCGGCTGGCTTGTTTGGCTTGCCTTGGCACAGCGCCTACAGTGCCTCTAAATTTGCCGTGCGAGGGCTAAGCGAAGTGCTGCGTTTCGACTTAAAAGCCGCTGGCATTCACATGAGCTTAGTGTGCCCTGGTGCCGTGGACTCAGGCTTGGTGCAAACCATTCAAATAGCTGGAGTAGACAAAGAAAGCCCGCGTATTAAAAAATTAAGCAAACGTTTTCAGCGCCATGCTATCTCGCCTGAACAGGCGGCTGTGGCCATCTTAAGCGGCGTTAGAAAAAAACGTTATATGGTTTACACCTCAAAAGACATAGCCTTTGGCTACTGGTTTACGCGCAAATGGTCGTGGCCTTACGAGCAGATTATGAATTTGGCCAATAAAATACTGGTGCGTACCGCCAAACGTAGTCTTTTGCCTTAGTCAATTTATGGACAACCAGCGCATTTCCGTGCAGACTTGCGGCTTAAAAAACGGGCTGCACCTAGCCTTAGAAAAATATGGATTTTTATATGTATGCCACCATGGTTGATGACACCAACAACCCAAATCGTCTTTATATCGCTCTGCTGGTTGCCACAGCTTTGCATGCGTTATTGGTTTTCGGCGTAACCTTCACCGCTCAAGTGCGTGATTTAAACCTGTCAAAAACACTGGAAGTGACTTTGGCGGTGTATAAAAGCGACGAAGCCCCCGAAAAGGCCGACTTTTTAGCGCAAGAAAATCAAATTGGCAGTGGCACCATGGATGAAAGCCGCATGCTCAGCAGCGATATGGAAGCCATCTTCCAAACCAACACCATTAATGAAACCTCGCTGCAAGAACAAGATGCCAGCGCCCCTCGTTTGCATGAAACCGAGCGCCAAATCGTTACCAGCGAAGACTCCGAAGAAGACATTAAAACCAAGTTGCAAGAAGCCACTATGGAAGTGGATATTCCCGATGGCCCAGAAAAAAGCCTGCTAGAGCGCAGTTTGGAAATGGCCAGCCTTGAAGCCAAGCTAGACAGTCTGCGCCAAGTGTATGCCAAACAACCAAGAGTGCAGCGTCTAACGGCGGCTTCTACCATGAAGGCCAACGATGCCTATTATGTGAACAGTTGGCGTCGTCGCATTGAAGACAATGGTAAGCGCAACTACCCTCGCCAAGCTGAAAATTGCCGTGACGATTGTCGCTTGCGTTTGCTGGTGGCCATTAATGCTGATGGCACCATTAAAGAAATACGAATTATGGAATCCTCTGGCCGCCAAACGCTAGACGATGCCGCCATTCGCATCGTTCGCAACTCAGCGCCTTTCCCGCCCTTTACCGAAGAAATGAAGAAAACCACCGACGTTCTCGAAATTATTCGTACTTGGCAATTTAAAGGTAATCGTTACTTATCTGAAGCTGGTTAATGCAACAACTTAGTAGTCTTAAAAATCATCTCTTGGTTGCTATGCCCAAGCTGCGCGGTTCTGAATTTGCCAGTGCTGTGGTGTATCTGTGTGAATACGGTGAAGAGGGGGCGATGGGCTTAATGCTGAACAAGCCCCTGCCAATTCAATTTCAAGATATTTGCAAGCAACTTAATATCGTTAAACTCGATACCGTTAACCCACAAATTTTATCTGGTGGGCCGGTCAACACCGAAAACGGCTTTGTCTTGCATAAAGAAGAAGGCCCTTGGCGCAGCACCATGTGCGTGCGCGAAGACGTGCACTTAAGCACCTCTAAAGATGTATTAGAAGCCATAGCCGCTAACGCTGGGCCGCGCTTTTATCGCATGGCTTTAGGGTATTCAGGCTGGAGTGCTGGCCAACTGGAGGAAGAACTGCGCGACAACAGTTGGTTAACCATCGAAGCCACGCCAGAGCTGCTGTTTGAAACCTTGCCAGAACATTTATACCAGCAAGCCTTAGCCAAAATAGGAGTCAGCATGCAAGCCTTAGGTGGAGATGCTGGCCATGCCTGAAAGCCAACTTCCAAGCGAAAAAATTCAACGGCTCATGGCCTTTGACTTCGGCACCAAGCGCATTGGCATTGCTGTCGGCCAGCGTCTTACCGGAACTGGCGAGCCGCTTAGCCCAATTAAAGCCAACGATGGCATTCCCAACTGGCAAGAGCTAGAGCGCATAATTAATACTTGGAACCCCGATGCGTTTGTGGTTGGCCTGCCGCTGAATATGGATGGCACACCAAGCAGCATGAGTGCGCGTGCAAATAAGTTCGCTAAGCGCTTAGAAGGGCGTTATCATCGCCGCGCCTTTACGCACGATGAACGGCTTTCCAGTTTTGAAGCAAAAGGCTATGTCATGGCACAGGGTGGTAGCCGCGATTTTGGTAAAAACTCCGTTGATGGTTTAGCCGCGCAGCTCGTATTAGAAAGCTGGATGGCCGAGCATCCACTGCATTCTTAAGGGTTTTGTATGAGTCTTCCCCAGATAGAAACACTACTGGCCAACCTCAGTAGCCATCTTTCCCACTATTTACAGCAACAACAAATAGCGCAACCTCTGTTTGTTGGCATTCGCACGGGTGGCGTTTGGGTTGCCGAACATTTGCAGCAAAGCCTGCACAACCAAGATGAATTGGGTGTGCTCGACATCAGTTTTCACCGTGACGACTTTAGCTACAACGGCCTGCATCCAGAAGTAAAAGGTTCTGAGCTGCCCGAAAGCATCGACGACCGTCATATTATTTTGGTCGACGACGTTATCATGAGTGGTCGCACTATTCGTGCAGCCATGAATGAATTGTTCGATTTTGGCCGCCCAGCCAGCATTACGCTTGTCTGCTTATTGGATATTGGTCGCCGTGAGCTGCCTATTCAGCCAGATATCTGTGGTGCCACTCTTGAATTGCACGCTGGCCAACAAGTAAAACTGTCTGGCCCTTCACCCTTAGCATTAACCTTGGCATAGAGAAACAGTATGAGTCTTGATCCCTGCAAAGTTCAGCTCACCGCCGATGGCCGCTTAAAGCATTTTTTGACCACCGAAGGGCTAAGCAAAGAACTTCTAACTGAAATTTTAGATACCGCCGACTCCTTTATCAGCACCCAAGAGCGAGCCGTAAAAAAAGTGCCTCTGTTGCGAGGCAAAACGGTGGTGAATTTATTTTTTGAGAACAGCACTCGCACTCGTGCCACCTTTGAATTGGCGGCCAAACGCTTATCGGCAGATATTTTAAACCTCGACATTGCTCGTTCTTCAGCCTCCAAAGGTGAAACCTTAATGGACACCTTATGGAATCTTGAAGCCATGTACAGCGATATGTTCGTGGTGCGCCATAGCGACTCAGGGGCCGCGCACTTTATTGCCGAGCAAGTTACTCCGCATGTGGCCATTATTAATGCCGGTGATGGCCGTCATGCGCACCCCACCCAAGCCATGCTCGACATGCTCACCATTCGCCGCCACCAAGGCAGTATTGAAGGTAAGGTAGTGGCTATTGTTGGCGATATTTTGCACTCACGCGTGGCGCGTTCACAAATTCACGCACTACGCACGTTAGGCGCAGCCGAAGTACGAGTGATTGGCCCCGGCACCTTGCTGCCACGCAATATTGAAAACTTAGGCTGCAAGGTGTTTTACCGCATGCAAGACGGGCTAAAAGACTGCGACGTAGTGATTATGCTGCGCTTGCAAAAAGAGCGTATGCAGTCGGCTTTGCTACCCAGTGAAGGTGAATTTTTTAAACTCTATGGTCTAACCGAAGAAAAACTGAGCTGGGCCAAGCCAGATGCCATAGTGATGCACCCAGGCCCGATTAACCGTGGCGTGGAAATTGACTCCACCGTTGCCGATGGCAACCATTCCGTAATTTTAAACCAAGTAAGCTACGGCATAGCTGTGCGCATGGCAGTGATGGCAATGGCCATGAGCGGTCAGCAACAAGAAAAGAACGAACGCGAACGTAACGAAGAAGGGGTGTAACAATGAGCACTTTTGCAATTTTAAATGCCCGTTTACTTGACCCTTCCAGCCAGTTAGACACAGTACAGCCCTTAGTGGTTGAAAATGGCCGTATTCGCTCGATTGGCGCGGAGGTTCCCGCTGATATTAGCCAGCGCATTGATGCTCAAGGCCAATGGCTGATTCCTGGCTTAATTGATTTAGGTGCTAATTTAGGCAGCGCTGGCAACTTGGCCAGTGAGGCCAAAGCCGCATTATTGGGTGGCTTTACCCATGTTTGCGCTCTGCCGGATGCCAGCCCAATGGTGGATAACGCTGCGGCTGCACAAGTGTGGCAAGAAAAAATAAATAAAACAGCGCTCGCTAAAATTTTGCCTCTGGGTGCTCTTACTCAAGGTTTGGCGGGTGAACAACTGGCTTCGATGGTGGGGCTAATGGAAGCGGGTTGTGTGGCGTTATCGAATGCGCGTGCGCCCTTTAAAAACAGCTATGTCTTGCGGCGCGTGATGGAATACGCCGCCACCTACGATATTCCTATTTTTCTGGCTCCAGATGATGCGTCTTTATCTGGCTCTGGCTGCATGCACGAAGGCAAAGTAGCTACGCGCTTGGGCTTAGTTGGGGTGCCTCGTTCGGCAGAAACCATTGCACTATCGCAAGCCTTGCTGCTGATTCAGCAAACTGGTGTGCGTGCACATATCAGCCAAATTAGCTGCGAACGCAGCCTGCTGTTATTAAAACGTGCGCGCGAAGATGGCCTGAACGTTACCGCCGATACACCGTTAGCCAATCTTATTTATACCGACGAAGACGTTATTGGGTTTAACAGCCAATTTAATGTGCGCCCAGTGCTGCGCAGCAATGTTGACCGTTTGGCCTTGTTGCAAGCAGTGAATAGCGGTGAACTGGCAATCAGTTCTAACCACCGCCCACACGACGTAGCTGAGAAAAAATCCCCCTTCCCAGAAGCTCTGCCGGGCATGAGCATGTTTGATGGCTTTTTGCCATTGGCACTTACTTTGGTTGAGAAAGGCGAGCTAAGCTTAACGGCCTTGCTTAATGCTTTAACCGCTTTACCAGCGCAGGTTTTGGGCTTAGAGCAGGGCTTTAAAGTAGGTAATGAGTTCAACGCTCTGTTGTATCAACCCAACACGCAGCACCGTTATCGCCGTTCTGAGTTGGCATCGAAAGGCCGTAATAGCCCGCTTGCTGGCTTAACCTTAAAAGGTGAAGTGCAAGCGGCCTTTGTGGTAGGAAAGCAGGTTATTTAGCCTTTTTATACAGCCGCCCGCGTTGATTTTCTTCACCGGGCTGGCTTTTAAAGCGCTTATGCAGCCACAGGTATTGGCTAGGATGAGTGCGAATTTGTTGCTCAATAAACTGGTTCACCAATAATGCGTCCGCCTGCTCATTGGTTCCAGGAATATCTAACGGTGGAAACACCCGAATTTCATAGCCCGAATTATCTTCTTTGCGAAAATAGGTGATTGGCAGCACCACAGCATTACCTGCAGCAGCCAAGTGGGTTGTCATGGTCAATGACGCAGCAGGTACACCAAAGAAGTCTGCAAACACCGTATTTTTAAAGCCAAAATCTTGGTCGGGCGCATACCAAACGCTTTCGCCTTCTTGCAGTGCACGAATCACCTGACGAATTTCTTTACTTGGATACATGTGCTTGTAGGTACGCGCGCGGCCAGCTTCCATAATGTAATTTAAGACGGGATTGTGCTGGCGTTTGTAAGTAATAATCACCGGCTCTTTTTGACAAAAAAGCGTGCCAGCAAGATCGAGCATGGAATAGTGGGCACCCAGAAACAGCACGCCTTTACCTTGTTGTTTGGCGGCCTCAATGTGCTCGAAGCCATGATATTCAGTGCGGTCAACTAGATAATTGGCGGGGCGATACCAGCCAATCATGGTTTCAAAAAAGCCCGTAGCGTTATCAATAAAAGTTTTACGCACCAATTGCTGTTGCTCTTGTGCCGACAATTCTGGAAAGCACAGGGCAATATTCACTTCGGCAACACGCCTACGGCTTTTAAGCCCCTTATACAGCAACAAACCTAATCCTTTACCTAGGGCCAACTGCCATTTGTACGGCAGTTGGGCAATCGACCAGATTAAACTCCAAACCAGCCAAAGAGGCCAAAACTTAGGGTGTAAATAAGACGCTTTAAAGGGAGGCTTCTGCATAATGATTAGTCGTGGTTGCGATAACTGCGCGAGAGTGTACCACAGCCCAGTTTGCTCGTGCTTATTCGTGTATCATGCGGTTTTTCAATACAGTTTTTTGTTTACTTCATTATGAGTTTATTGCGCTTTTTCTATACCTTATTGCTCACAGTGTTATGGCCGGCGGCGTTGCTCTTGCTGTGGCTAAAAGGGCGTAAAAACCCCGCTTGGCGTCAGCGCCTAAGCGAACGTTTGGGCTGGATACAAGCACCAGTGCGGCCGCAAAGTGTGTGGATTCATGCGGCCTCGGTTGGCGAAGTGTTGGCTCTGGTGCCCTTGGTGCGCGCCTTTGAGCGCCAGTATCCACAAGTGCCTTTGTACATTACCACCTTTACCCCCACTGGCTCAGAGCAGGTTCGGCGTTTATTCCCGCAACACGGGCACAGCTATTTGCCACTTGATTTGCCGTGGTTTATGCAACTCTTTATTCGTCGTTTACGCCCCAGCGTATTAGTGATTATCGAACGTGAACTCTGGCCAAATATGCTGGCTCAATGCCACAAGCGTGGCATTCCCATGTTACTGGCCAATGCGCGTATGTCGGAAAAATCGGCGCGCAGTTATCAGCGCTTGCCCTCTTTGGTGGCTACCATGTTTCAGCAGTTAACGCTGGTGGCTGTGCAAGATAAGCAAGATGGGCAACGCTATTTAGAACTGGGGCTTAACGAGCAAAAGCTCGAAGTGACAGGTTCGATGAAGTTCGATGTAGAAATTGATGCCCAAGTACGGCCACAGGGTTTGGCTTTGCGCGAACAATGGGGCAGTGAGCGGCCAGTGCTGGCGCTGGCATCGTCACACGCTGACGAGGATGAGCGGCTGTTGGCGCTTTTGCCGCAACTACTGCAGCAATTACCTGATTTGGTTTTGCTGCTGGTGCCACGTCATCCAGAGCGCTTTGAGGCGGTTTATCAAGCCGCACGGCAGGCCGGTTTTATCACCCAGCGCCGTAGCCAAGGCGTGGCGTCAAAACAAACTCAAGTGTATTTGGCCGATACCCTAGGCGAAATGCTGCGCTTACTCGCCGCCAGCGATTTAGTGCTGATGGGCGGCAGTTTAATTACTCGCGGTGGGCATAATCCAATCGAGCCTGCGGCTCTTGGCAAAGCTGTGCTGATTGGGCCGCATTATTTTAACTTTACCGACATAGTGCAGCGCTTAGAGCGTGCTGGTGCATTGCAGGTGGTTAGCGATCAGCAAGAGTTATTGCTTCAGACGCTTTTGCGCTTGCTGCAAGACAGCAACAAGCGCGTGCTTATGGGGCAGGCAGGTTTAGCCGTAGTAAAGCAAAACCGTGGGGCAGTGAAATCGTTAGTGGAACACAGCCTAGCTTTGGGCAAGCATTTATAACTATGCCGCACAATGCGGCATAAAATTAAATAGGCTGGCTACCATAGTTAGAGGTTGGTTTCTTGGGTGGTTCAGTCATGACGTTGTCGTCAATCTGCTGAATTTTTCCACCTTTTGCTAAAAACGCCTCGATTTCAGCCTGCATGGCCTCACGCACTTTGTTGCGCGCGGCTAAAGACGAATGAGCTGAAGCAGCCGCATCGGCCAACTCTTTATCAATTGCGGCTTTCTCAGAAGCGGATACTTCATCGTCGTCGCTTACTGCTTCGCCTTCGTCCTCTAATTCTTGATCGTCATCGTCGTATTGATCGTCCTGCATATCTAAATCGTCATCAGACATAAGATCACCTCTCTTGCTGGTTAATTTAGGCATAACGTATAGCCTAGCTGCTGCATTATGCCAGTTGCTTTGTGTAAATTTTTGCT
>JBASZG010000047.1:0-20682 GCA_049277875.1 Venatoribacter sp. | reverse complement strand
GTAGGCAAGATTGTACTGGCTTAGTGCGGTGCGTACTTTTGCAGCTTACGTTGCAGAGTGCGGCGGTGCATATTGAGAATGCGCGCGGTGGCCGAGATATTGCCGTCGTTTTCGTTGAGCACGCGTTGAATATGTTCCCACTCCAGCCGGTCTACGCTCATTACTTTTTGGTTTTCAGGGGCTTGGTAATGAGTTTCTTCTACGCTGGCGTCGGCAAAGGCGTTGATTAGCTCTTGCAGGGTGGCGGGCTTGTGCAAGTAGTTGTGCGCGCCTAGCTTTACCGCTTCTACCGCCGTAGGAATACTGGCGTAGCCAGTGAGCACCACAATTTTGCACTCAGGTGCAAGCTGCTTAAGTTGGCGTATTAGGCTTAGCCCCGACTCTTGTTCTAAGCGTAAGTCCAAAGTTACCCACTGCGGTGGCGTGCTTTGTGCAGCGGCCAAAGCAGCGCTGCCGTTGCTGGCGGTGGAGCAGGGGTAGCCTTGCTTGGCTAGGCTGCGCGCCAATACCTGAGTAAAGTGCAGGTCGTCGTCGATAATTAACACTTGAGGTAGCACAGTTTTATCCTTTTTCTGTTATTAACGGCAGTTGCAAGGTGCACAAGCTGCTGCCGTTTTCTTGCGCTTGTAGGTGAATAGAGCCGCCAAATTGCTCAACGCTGGCGTTACTTAAATACAAACCTAGCCCTAAGCCATATTCTTTTTCGCTGTTAAATGGCTGGCTTTGATTAAGCTTGGCGGCGGCTTGTGGGTCGGGCTGCAAAATGCTTAAACGCCAGTTATGGCCCTGAATAGAGGTATGCAAATGAATGGCTTGATCGCCTGCCTCGGCGGCGTTATCAAGCAAGTTAAGCAGGGCTTGGTCAAGCAAAGGTGAGGCCGATATTAGCGCGTAAGCGTTGATGCCACGGTCTTGCCACTGAGCTTTAGGGTGGCTTAAACGCCAGCGGTGCAGCAGGCTGGTAATCCAATCGGCGGCTAACTGCTGGCCGTTGTTCTTCGCTTCGCGCCCCGCCTTGGCCAAGGCTTTAAGCGAGCTTTGGCAGTGGCTAATTTGCGAACGCATAATATGCAGGTCGCTTTCATCTATTGGCTCACCAGCTTGCAAGTCGTTTAACAGCAAGCTCATGGTCATTAAAGGTGTGCCCATTTCGTGCGCTGTGCCTGCGGCCAAACTGGCAATGCCAATAAGCTGCTCATTTTTAAGCTGCTGCTCGCGCAGGGTTTGAATCTCTTGCTGCTGCTTTTCGCTGTTGCGTTTCATATAAGGAATGAGCGCCACCAAAATAAACGCACTCACCACAAAGGTCAGCCACATTCCAATTAAGTGCAGGTTAAACAGCAGCTCGGTGTGCTGAAACCCCGATGCCTGTTGCAGTGGAATATGAAAGCGAGTAAGCAGCGAATAGTTCAGCACCGCCAAAAGCGTAACGGCTATCGCCTGACGACGGCTTAGGCTATAAGCCGCAATAACCAGCAGCACCAAATAATACGAAATCAGTGGGTTAGCCGCGCCACCGCTAAAGTACAAAAGCCCTGCTAATAACTGAGTTTCTACCACTAGGTGTAACAACAAATGCCATGAATGCGCTTGCTGTCGCCAAATACGCCACCCCCCCAAAGCAAAGAGTAATAAATAACCGCCTAAGCCAAACCAAACCGGGGTGGGAACAACAAAGTGTTGCGCCAGCAAATACAGCAAAAATGCGCCCCATACACCAATACTGGCAAGGCGCAAAAGAGTTAAGCGTTGGAGTAAATCAGTGTGTTGCATAAAGTGCAGCAGCCCATAGGAATAACTGCGCTATCATAGGGCATCTTTTCAGCAAATAGGATTTTTTATGCCTACTCCCATTCGTATTGATATCGTTTCCGACGTGATGTGTCCTTGGTGTGCCATTGGCTTGGCCAGTTTGAACAAAGCCTTGGCGGCCTTAGAAGGCAAAGTAGCGGTGGATATTCACTGGCAACCCTTCGAGCTAAACCCGAATATTCCAGCCGAAGGCGAAGATATGCTAGAGCACCTAATGGGAAAATACGGCATTACCGCCGAGCAAAGTAAAGAAAACCGCCGCAACATTACCGAGCGTGGCGCCGCACTTGGCTTTACCTTCGACTTTGTAGAAGGTATGCGAATGCGTAATACCTTTAACGCTCATCAGCTCTTGCACTGGGCCGAAGGCAGCGGCAAACAAAGCGAGCTAAAGCAGGCTTTGTTTGTGGCGCATTTTCAAAAACACTTGGATATCAACACAGTGGCAGAGCTAGTTAAAATAGCCGCCGAAGTAGGGCTAGACAGCAGCGAAGCCGAAGCCGTACTCACCGACCAACGTTTTGCTAACCAAGTCCGTGCCGCTGAACAACACTGGCAAGAAATGGGCATTCACTCGGTTCCTGCCATGATTTTAAACGAAAAATATCTTATCTCTGGTGGCCAGCCACCCGAAACCTACATTCAGGCTCTTACCGAACTGGTCAAGCAAGAGGGCTAGTTATCCTCTTTAGGGTATGCGTGCAATAAAATCCTTTTTATGGGATAAAACCAACGATTTACAGCTACTTGTTTGAGGGGTTTTAAAGGTTGCTATAAACAATTTGCAGTGCCAGCAGGATTAAAATCACCCCAAAGGCGCGTTCTACTTTGCCTATATGTTTGCTTAGCAAGCGCAGCCAAAGAGGGCGCGAGAACAGCCAGGCTACGCACATGTACCAGCTCATATCCACAATCATGGCGGTGATGGCGTAAATTAACTTGGCGCTAAAAGGCGTGTTAATGGTTACTACTTGGCTGAATAATGCTAAAAAAAACACCGCTGCTTTGGGGTTTAGAAAGGCCATTAAAAAGCCGTCGCGGGCAGCGTCTTTGCTGCTACTTACAGGTGCATTGGCGTTTACAATTTGGCTTTGGGCGCGCAAGCCTTGCACCCCTAACCAAGCTAAATAAGCCGCTCCTGCCCATTGAATGCCATGAAACAGTAGTGGCGAGGTGGCAATAATAGCAACCAAACCCAGCACCGATAGCAGTGCATAAATACCCACGGCCGTACCATGAGAGATTGCCGTAATTAACCCCTGCCTGCGGCCACTATTTAAGGTGTGTTTTAGCACTAAAGCCACAGAAGGGCCGGGCGACATCGCACCAAGCAAGCAAATGGTAACAACGGTAAGCCAAATGGAAAGTGTCATATTTGTCAATAAGCCAAAAAGAGGGGGAATAGTATGCGGATTTTGACCCAGTTTCCACCTTGTAAAGTAGAACTTTCTTTCTATAGTTATGGGCAATAAAAATAACTAGCTAAGGAGCTACGCATGGCAAGTCAGCCAATCTTGGGCCAGATGATGGACCGTCCTCTATTAATTTCTACTTTGCTTGATCATGGTGAAAAAGCGCACCCCAAAGCCGAAATTGTAAGCCGCCGCTGCGAAGGCGATATTCATCGTTACACCATGCTAGACGCTGCTCGTCGTGCGCGCCGCGTGGCCAACTTGCTTACTCGGCTCGGAATTAATCAAGGCGACCGCATTGCTACTCTGGCTTGGAACGGCTACCGCCATTTTGAGCTGTATTTTGGTATTGCAGGTTACGGTGCGATTATGCACACCATTAATCCACGCTTGTTTCCTGAGCAGCTAATTTACATTATCAACCACGCCGAAGACCGTTGGATTTTTGTTGACCTAACCTTTGTGCCTTTGCTTGAAAAACTGCAAGAGCATATTCAAAACGTCGAAGGCTTTGTTGTGCTTTGCGACGAAAACAAAATGCCCGAAACCACGCTGAAAAACGCACACTGCTACGAAACCTTGCTGGCCAAAGAAAGCAGTGAGTTTGAATGGCCTGAGTTTGACGAGCGCAGCGCCGCCAGTATGTGTTACACCTCTGGCACCACAGGCAACCCCAAGGGCGTGCTTTATAGCCACCGTTCGACGGTTTTGCACGCTATTTCTACCACCACTCAAGACACTTTGGGCTTGTCTTCTACCTCGTGCTTCTTGCCCGTAGTGCCTATGTTCCACGTTAACGCTTGGGGCACACCCTATGCCGCTGCCATTACTGGTGCCAAGCAGGTATTCCCCGGTTCAGGCATGGATGGAGCTTCTCTTTGGGAGCTTATCGAAGCCGAGAAACCCGACCTACTACTGGGCGTGCCAACGGTATGGCTGATGTTGCTGAATCACATGGACAGCATTGGCAAGAAATTAGAAAGCGTACAACATGTGGTTATTGGTGGCGCGGCTGCGCCTGCGTCGATGATTCGCGGCTTCCAAGAAAAACACGATGCCTTTGTTATTCACGCTTGGGGTATGACTGAAACCAGCCCCATTGGAACCGTCAACGCTTACAACGAAGTGATGGCCAGTTTGCCGCTGGAAGAGCGTTACGAGCTACAGCTTAAACAAGGTCGCCCAGTGTATGGCGTCGAAATTAAAATTGTTGATGACAATGGCAAAGAACTGCCTCACGACGGCACGACCTTTGGTCGTCTGCTCATTCGTGGCCCTTGGATTGCCAACGGCTATTACAAACACGAAGATAACAGCGCCTTTGTTGATGGCTGGTTTGACACAGGCGACGTAGCTACTATCGACCCCGACTACTACATGCACATTGTTGACCGCTCTAAAGACGTAATTAAATCGGGCGGCGAATGGATTAGCTCCATCGACTTAGAAAACATTGCCGTCGGTCACCCCGACTTAGCTGAATGCTGTGTGATTGGTGCGCGCCACCCTAAATGGGACGAACGCCCCTTGCTTTTAGCCATTAAAAAACCGGGTGCGGAAGTAACAGAGCAAGATGTGCTGAACTTTTTAGAAGGCAAAATTGCTAAGTGGTGGACACCCGATGCGGTGGTCTTTGTTGAGAGTTTGCCGCACACGGCCACAGGCAAACTGCTAAAAATAGAGCTGCGTAAAGAGTATGAGAATTACTTAATCGACCGAGCTTAATTTGCTAATGGCGGCCTATGGCCGCCATCCTAGCACACTCAAAGAGCGCTGCTTTAAAAGAAGAAATTAAGAAACCTGAACAGGTACATCGAAGCTGGTGTGGCTTACGCTGTTATCGGCGCTGTTGATGTAAACCATTTTTGGTTTATGAGCATCGGCTTCTTTGTCATCAAAGTTGCCATAGGTGCAAATAATTAAAATATCGCCTTGAGCCGCATGGCGAGCCGCTGCCCCATTAACAGAAATGGTGCCAGAGCCGTCTTCAGCGCGGATGATATAGGTTGTAAAACGCGCACCGTTGGTGACGTTATAAATTTGAATCTGTTCGAACTCACGCATACCCGCGAGGTCCAATAATTTGCCGTCTATGGCACAAGAACCTTCATAATTAAGCACCGAGTGAGTCACTTTGGCTTTATGAAGCTTGGCTTTAAGCATAATGGACTGCATAGCAAACCCTTTAGTTACTAATCACAATTGTTTGCCAGAAATTACCGGCTCTGGCTGTCGTCGTGAGCATTTTTACTCGCGTGTAAGGCGTCAAAACAATAAGGTCGCGAAGTATGCCTTAATCGTTTCTACGATTCAACACCAGCTCTATATTATCAATTAAGCGTGCATTGCTTAAAAAAGCCGCCCCTAAAATCACAATATGACTGTCGGCTAGGGTAGCGGGTTTTAAATCCTGAGCGCGACGCACTTCTAGGTAATCGGTTTTAAAACCACGATTATTCAAGCGTTTTGTGGCGTCGGTTAAGCTGTCGTTAAGGTTTTTACCAGCTTCAAAATCAGCGGCTATTTCGTTTAAGGTTTGAAACAAACCAGTGGCTAATGCACGTTCTTCATTACTTAAATAGCCATTGCGAGAACTTAACGCTAGGCCATCTTCGGCGCGCATAGTAGGCACGCTTACGATTTGAATAGGAAGGTTCAAATCGGACACCATCTTGCGAATCACAGCCACTTGCTGAAAATCTTTTTGGCCAAAGAAGCCGATATCCGCCTGTACCATATTAAACAGTTTGCTCACAACCGTGGCGACACCGTCAAAATGCCCAGGGCGGCTGCCACCGCATAGTCCCTCAGAAACATCGGGTACATGCACAGTGCAGTGGTGGTCTTGGCCGTTTGGATACATTTCATTGACATCGGGTGCAAACAGTAGGTCGCAGCCTGCAGCAGTGAGTTTTTCGGTGTCGGCGGCCAGAGTGCGAGGGTAACGCTCTAGGTCGGCTTTGTCGTTAAACTGCAGTGGGTTTACAAAAATACTGCACACTACAAAATCGCTATCGGCTTTGGCGCGGTTGATTAGGCTAATATGACCTTCGTGCAGGTTGCCCATAGTGGGCACAAAACCAATAACCTTGCCTTGTTTGCGGGCGTTGGCCACTTGCTCGCGCAGGGCTTTAACACTGTGCACGGTAATCATGCTTGAAACTCGTATTCGGCAGAGGGAAAGGCACCGCTTTTTACTTCTTCGGCGTAGGCTTTGAAGGCCGCTTGAACGTTACGGCCATCGCTTAGGAAGTTTTTCACGAACTTAGCAGGGTGGGGGTTCAGCCCTAGCATATCGTGTACTACTAATACCTGAGCATCGGTGCTTGCACCTGCGCCAATGCCCACAACGGGTACGCTTACGGCCTCGGTAATGCGCTTGGCCAGTGGGCTAGGTACGCATTCTAGTAAAATAATATCGGCACCGGCTTCGGCAAGGGCGACAGAGTGCTCAACCATAGCATCGGCAGCAGCTTGGTCGCGGCCCTGTACGCGGTAGCCGCCAAACTTGTTTACCGATTGTGGGGTTAGGCCCAAGTGCGCACAGGTGGGTACGCCTTGGCGTGATAGGGATTCAATAAGAGGAATCAGCCAGCTATCGCCCTCGACCTTGACCATGTGGGCGCCTGCTTGCATAACTTTGCGAGCACTTTCTAAGCCTTGTTCTAAGGTGCCATAGCTCATAAAGGGTAGGTCGGTCACTATCAGTGCTTGGTTTTCGGCCATTTTGTTGCCACGAGAAACCGCCGCCGTGTGGTAGGCCATGTCTTCTACGCTAACAGGCAGGGTGCTGTCTTGCCCTTGAATAACGTTGCCTAAGGAGTCGCCAACTAATAGCACTGCTACACCTGCATTGGCAGCGTGCATGGCTAGGGTGGCATCGTAGGCGGTGAGCATGGAAAACTTTTCTTGGCGTTCTTTCATCGCCTGCAATGAGCGGATGCTAATGGCACTCATGGAGGTCTCCTGTGGCTGAAAGTGGGCGAATTTAAAGGCCGTATTGTGCTGATACTGCGGTGTAGGTCAACCGTTTTCTTTTTCCCTTGCCTTTGCTTTGGCTCGGCTTAAACGCCTTGTTTAGCTTTTGGGCTTGTTTCGGTACGACACCTCGCAGACACGCCATGAACTCTTCCCTGAGGGCTCTCATTTGCCATCCATGGCAAATGAAGGTCTGCTCGGTGCATACCGAAACGCCTGCTAAACAAGGCTTAGGCTGTAACCTTAGAAGCAGCAGCTCCGTCGAAGTTCAGCTTGATGATAAAGCCGTTTGCTTGCGCATAAACTACATCGCTCGTCGCCCAGCCAGTTGTTCGAAGCCGCTAATGGCGCGCTCGAGCCTCCAGGGATGGATTTACGGCGAGTCTGCGAACAACAAACCGAAAGGTAGCCGCAAGACAGAAGCGGCGTTAAAAATCGGACTAGAGGTTTGCCAGTGTTCTGGGCTACACCGTGGGGAGTTTGATAAGGTCGCCGGTAAACTCAGGCTCTACTTCGGCTAATAGCTCGCCGCTAGGCAAAACCAACGAGGGGCTTAGCTCTAATAGCGGTTCTACCACAAAGCTGCGGTTTTTAAGCTGAATATGCGGAACGGTTAAACGCTCGCTGCTAAACATCAGTTGGTCGTAAAGCAAAATATCGAGGTCGATGCTGCGTTCGCCCCAGCGGCGTAGTTTTACTCGGCCTTGGGCTTGTTCTTGTGCTTGCAGTGCATTCAGCAGTTCAAGTGGGCTAAGTTCGGTTTCTAACTCGGCAACGGCGTTTACATAGTCGGGTTGGTCTTGTGGGCCTTGGGGTTTGCTGCCGTATAAAGAGGAGGAGCGTAGCAAGCGACTTTGTGGCAGTTGAGCCAACGCCTGTAAAGCAGTGTGTATTTGCTCTACCGGGTTGTTTAGATTTGCGCCAATGCCAATGTAACAAATAGCCATAAACTAACCCTGTTTGCCTGGGTTAAAAGGCTTACGTTTGCGCGGTGCGCGGCGACGGGGGCGTCTTTCTTTGTTTGGCTCGTGTTCGTTGGCCGCATCGTCAAAATGAGGTTCACGGAACGAGCGGCTAGAGACTAAGTCTGGGTGTTTTTCTTGCAGTTTGGTCCAAAACTTAACGAGTTCTTGCACTGGCTCGCCCGATTGTGCGCGCAGTAATAAGAAATCATAAGCGGCGCGAAAGCGTGGGTGAGCCAGCAATTCCAATACTTTTTTGCTTTTGGTTTTGGCTAAACGTGGTTGCAGTTCCCATATTTCACGCATAGGAATGCTAAAGCGTTTCGGAATGGCCGTGCTTTTAATTTGGCTAAGCAAAGCCTCATCGGCGGCACGTTGCAGCGCTTGCATCGGCGGCATACCGTGGTTGATGCGCTCTTGCTGTTTGTGCTGCACGCTGTGCCAAAGCAGTGAGGCCAAAAAGAAATAAGGTGTTACCGATTTACCTGAATTAATGCGCTCGTCGGTGTTGCGCATGGTGTTCTCGGCCATAACCAGTGCTTGTGGGTTGGCCTGCATCTGCGCTTCGGTTTGAGGAAAGAGCGCTGTAAATAGCTTGTATTCACGCAACAGCAGCAAGGTTTCATGGGCTTTGCCATATAAAAATAGCTTTAACACCTCTTCAAACAAGCGTGCTGCAGGGATTTGCTGCAGCAAAGAGGCGAGTTCAGGAATGGCTTGGCCGGTTTTGGCCTCAAGCTTAAAGTTTAATTTGGCTACAAAGCGCACCGCCCGCAGCATTCGTACAGGGTCTTCGCGGTAGCGAGTTTCTGGATCGCCGATGAGTTTAATTTGGTGTTTTTTAAGGTCTTCGTAGCCGTCTGCATAGGCGTGCAGGCTAAAGTCGGCAATGTTGTAATACAGTGCATTAATAGTGAAGTCGCGACGCATGGCGTCTTCGTCTTTGTTGCCGTACACGTTATCGCGCAAAATCATGCCTTCGGCACCGGTTGCGGCTATTTTTTGCGAGTGCTCTTCTGAGGGCGGGGCGCGGAAGGTGGCCACTTCGATAATTTCTCGGCCATAAACAACGTGCACCAATTTAAAACGACGGCCAATTAAGCGCGAATTGCGAAATATCTTATTTACCTGCTCTGGCGTGGCGTTGGTGGCAACGTCGAAATCCTTTGGGTTAAGACCTAAAAGCGTATCGCGCACACCGCCACCTACTAAGTAAGCTTCAAAGCCAGCATTATGTAAGCGGTACAGCGTTTTTAGTGCGGCCTCGCTGATGCTAGAGCGGCTAATGTTGTGGTGGTCACGCGAAATAATTTGTAAATCGACTTTGGCTTTTTTGTCTTTTTTAAATAAGCCACGAATTTTTTTAGGAATGGATTTAATCAAAGCAGCACTGAGGTTTAGGTTAAGTTGCGCGAAGTGTAACGACTGGGGCCTGAAAAATAAACGCTGTAAAAACAAAAAGCCGCAAAAGCGGCTGGATGTCCATTTTTTTAGATTGCTATTCCTTAGCATGTCATCGCGTAAATCTGTTGTTATGAGCAAACAGGCTTCTGCCCTTTATTTTTATTATTGTTAACAGCAACTGGCTGCAAACTTATAACAACATATTCCTACATGGCTTTTTGTTATTTTTATTTTTTGCCACTGGCCGCTTATTTTTATTGTTATTGGCCTAAAGACAGTTTTTATTTTTATTGTGTTGTCTTATGTAAGCTATAAAGCATGTGTCATGCCAACTTGTAAAATCTATTTGAAATCAATGACTTAAATTCGTTCGAGGGAAGAAAGGAAGGTGTTTTTAAAAGAAAGTGTTACCACCAAGGGAACTTTTAGTAACAAAGTGTAAAGAGCCTGGTAACACTTGGTAACAAATCAGTTGTTTTTGCGCAAAAGAAAAAAGGATTGCTTAATCATCTACCAGATGGCTAAGCAATCCTTTTGTAATGAGCGGGGCTTTTATTGTAGTTATACGCTCTGGCCCCTTTTTATTGTTGTTTTTTGGCCTTTGGCACCTGTTTTTCTTATTTTTATTTTTTACTTGTGCTCGTTATTCTTAGCTATATCAATGCGACTATCGTGCCAATTTATTCATTGAATCTTTTATCAGTAACTACGCGGGTTTGAGCGCAGGAAGAAAGTGTTACTGTGGTGATTAAAGAAAAAAGTGTTACTTGGGTGAGAAGTTCGGTAACACTTCTGTTACTTTTTCTTACGCGGAATGCCTAGGCGTTGGCGACGTTCCCACAGGCTTTTGCGTGAAATGCCCAGTTTGCGGGCTAGGTCTGTTTCGGTCATGGCTTGTTCGTTTTCTAACACGAAATGCACAAAGTAATCGTCAAGAGATAAATCGCTTTGATTGCTGCTGTTGTCGCCAGCTTGATCATCTAGGCCAAATGCCTGAGGTTCTGGTTCTACTAAGTTGGCGCGCATGGCTGCGCTTAAATAGCGGTCTGGAGAATTGTCGATGCCGAGCTCGGTGGCCGTAACAATATTGTCGTCGGCTAAAATAACGGCGCGTTCGATGGCATTTTCCAATTCGCGCACGTTGCCTGGCCATTGATAGGTTTGGATGGCGGCAAGGGCGTCGTCGCTAAAGTGCATGTCGTTCTGCTGCATACGTTCGCTGGCGCGTTTTAGTAAGGCTTGGGCAATTTCGATAACGTCGTTACCGCGATCGCGCAGGGCAGGTAAGCGCAGCTCTACCACATTTAAGCGGTAATATAAGTCTTCGCGGAAGGTGGCATGGGCGGCCATGTCTTTTAGGTTGCGATGGGTTGCAGCAACTAAGCGCACATTCACTTTTTTGCTTTGCACTGAGCCAACTTTACGAATTTCTCCTTCTTGCAGCACCCGCAACAAACGTGCTTGAGCTTCCAGTGGCAATTCGCCAATTTCATCTAAAAATAGTGTGCCACCATCAGCCGCTTCGATTAAACCTTGGCGGGTGGAATTGGCACCAGTAAAGGCACCTTTTTCGTGGCCGAAAAGTTCAGACTCGATCAATGTTTCAGGAATGGCTGCGCAATTCACTGAAATCATCGGGAAGTCTTTGCGCTGGCTTTGGTTGTGAATAGCACGAGCGACCAATTCTTTCCCGGTGCCCGATTCACCCAAAATTAATACCGTGGCGTCGGTTGGAGCCACTTTGCTGATTTTTTTAAACAGCAGCAGCATAGGCTCACAACTGCCAATAATGCCTGAGTGTGGGTAAGCCTGATTGACGGCTTGCTTTAGGGCGGGGGTGTCTTGTTTTTGGTTGAGTTTTGACTCGTTTAAAATTCGACTTACCGCCTGAATCATTTCTTCGTGATCAAACGGCTTGGCTATGTAGTCGACTGCGCCCATTTTCATGGCATCAACAGCCGAGCGCAGACTGGCGTAGCTGGTCATAATAAGCACAGGAGTATCGCCAGCCAGTTCAATTAAGTCGGTGCCTTGGCCGCCAGGTAAACGCAAATCGCTGATGATTAAATCGAAGTTAGAAAAGTCGAATTCTTTGGCGGCATCTATGCTGCCAATGTCGGTAACTTCATGGTTTTGGCGCTGCAAAATACGCCGCACAGATTGGCGAATAATTGCTTCGTCTTCTACCACCAAAATATGACTCATGAAGTGATTTCCGCTGTATTACGTTCAAAATATCGAGGGAGGCTGACTGTAGCACAAGTTCCACGATTATTCTCGACCGGGCTTTTAAAACTTAGTTGGCCGTAGTGTTCTTCGATGATGTTATACACCAAAGATAAGCCCAACCCAGTGCCTTTGCCGACCTCTTTGGTGGTGAAGAATGGCTCAAAGATTCTGTCTAAGGTTTCAGGCGGAATGCCGTGGCCTTGGTCTAGCACTCTAATTTGCACTTGGTGTTCATCGGCTTGGGTGGTGACTGTGATGGCTTGGCCAGCTACGCTGGCATCACGAGCGTTGCTTAAAAGGTTAACAAAAACCTGCACCAAGCGCTGTGGGTCGCCCATGATAAAAAGACTGGTGTCGCATTGATTGATAAAGTGGATGTCTTGGCTTTTTTTGCTTAAGCGCAGCAGTTGCATGGCTTCTTCCACAATATGAGCAACCTCCACGGCCTCGTGCTCGGTTGTGAGGTTGCCAGCATGGGCAAAGTTCATCAAGGACTGCACTATGCGAGTGATTCGGCGGGTTTGTTCTTGAATTTGCTGGCCCATTTCTAAAACTTCTGGGTTATCGGTTTCGTAGCGAAAGTTTTGTGCCAAGCAATCAATCGCCGTAACAGGGTTGCCAATTTCATGCGCCACCCCGGCCGCCAACCGGCCAATAGAAGCCAAGCGTTCGCTGTGCATTAGCTCGTTTTCAAGTAATTGGGTTTCGGTTTGATCTTCCATTAGCAGCACTATGCCGCCCGGCTGCCCAGCCGTGGGTTTAATGACGGATTTATGCAGGTTAAACCAGCGTGGCTTGGCGCCAATATCCACACGTTTTTTATATTCGTGCATCATCTGACTTTGAACAAAGCCTTGCAGCAAGCTTCCCCAGGGCTCTGGTAAATGTGATAAGTGCGAGCCAATAATTTCGCTGGAATGAATGCTGGTTAATTCGAAAATGGCGTGGTTCCACATTAGCACTTCGCCATCGTCGGAAAGTGAACACACCCCCATAGGCAAGCGCTCTAGGGTTTGGCGATGATAGCGGCGAACGTTGTCCAACTCACCAGCTAGGCCGCGCAAACGGTCGTGGAAGCCTTCAATGCGTTGCTCAATTTGATAAATATCTTCACTGATTTCGGCGTTTTCTTTAAAGGGCAGGGCATGGCTTACGATGTCGTGGGCCACAGTTGGCCCCATTAATCCTGATAAGTTGGCTTCTAAACGCCCGCGCAAGCGCCTAAGCGCATAGGGGCGGTCTTCGTATGAGGGCAGGTTTAAGTCGGCAAGCGCTTGATACACTTCGCGCTCGGCCACATAACGGCCTAAAGGTTTGCTTAGGGCGGTGATGATGTCGTTCGAGTTGCCAGCCAGCAGTGGCCTGCGGGTCGGGCGGGAAATGCTGTCGATTGAACAGGCTTGCGCGGCGGCTATTTCAGAGGCTTTTTGGCGAGTGGCTAAGCTGGTTAATACCAGTACCGCAAGGTTGGCCAAAAATGCCGTGACCGCCACAATATGCCAGTTGCTTTCGTCGATTTGGGGCAGTGGAATCACACTGTGCCAGCCCATGCGGTAGCTGGAAAAAGGCAGCAGCATGCCGTAAGTCCAAATGACATAACCTGTAATCAGCCCCAGCAAAAACCCTTTGCGGTTTGATCTTGGCCAATACAGCAGCCCCATAACACCGGGTAAAAACTGTAATGCAGCGACAAAGGCCAAAGTGCCCAAACGGCTTAAATTCAGCTTAGTGTCAATGCTGGTATAGAACAGATACGCCAGCACCAAAATACCTGCTAACAACACCCGTCGCATCCACAGTAACCAGCGGTAGAAATCTTGTTCAACGCTGGGTTTGTAAAAAGGCAACACCAGATGGTTCAAACACATGGCGGCCGTGGAAAGAGTAATAACAATGATGATGCCCGATGCCGCCGCCAAGCCACCGGTAAAGGTGAGCAAGGTTAGCCAAGGGTTGTTCAAACTTAGGCCAATACCAATGGCATAGTATTCAGGAGGTGTATCTAGGTTTAAATAAATGCCCGCCCATAAAATAGGTGGCACCGCCAGCGCCATAATCAGCAAAAACAGTGGAAACCCCCAGCTTGCAGGTTTCAGTGCATCGCTGTTTAGGTTCTCGGTAAAGGTCATGTGGAACATGTGCGGCATAACGATGGCCGCCGCAAAAAACACCAACAACAGCGTGCGCCAAGGCCCTTCTTGAATGGTCATAGCCCGCACCGATAAAACCGTTTGGTTGGCGTCTAGCCAATGTTCTAAGCCGCCGACTGGGCCAAATACCTGCCATAAAATAAAACCGCTTAAAATGCAGATCACGACCAGTTTAAACAAGGATTCAAGGGCAATGGCAAAGACCAAGCCTTCGTGTTTCTCGCGCGGAGAAACGTGGCGGGCACCAAACAAAATTGCAAACAACACCATCACGGCACTGTAGCCAAACGCCAAGGTGCTTACTGGTAGGTCGTTGTTAAGTAGGTGCAAGGTGTCGGCAATAGCCGAGATTTGTAGGGTTAGCATGGGAATGACGATAACCAGAGTAAACACAGTCACCAAAATGCCCGCCAAGCGGCTGCGATAGCGAAATGCCAGTAAATCGGCCAGTGAACTTAGCTGGTAAAGCCGAGTTAGATGCAAAATTGGCCGCATCAAGATAGGCGACAGCGCAAATGCCCCAGAAATACCTAGGTAATAAGACAGAAAACCAAAGCCATACTCATTGGCCAAACTGACCGAGCCATAAAACGCCCAAGCACTGGCATAAACGCCGAGCGAAAGCGTGTAGATAAAAGGGTGACGTACCCACTTTTTAGGCACCCAGCCACGTTCAACTACATAGGCTGCAGAGAAAAGAAACAGCAGGTAAGCAAGAATTAAAAAAGACAGTTGGGTAAGACTAAAGCTCATCGTCGCCTCGTGCATGGTTGAGCCAAACATAAAAGGCAATCAGTAGGAGCCAGATGGTGAAAGGGCGATACCACGCACTTTGGCTGTCTAGCCACCAATCCATCATCATGGGCGAAAAGAAATACACCCCAACTAGCAAGGCCAAACCTAAACGATAGTTATACATAATCCGCTGCTTTCAAAATAGTGAATAAAGACTACCATAGAAGCTCTTATTTTTTCTCTAATGAGGCAACCCATGATTGAGCATCAGCAACAACAACAGCGCTTTGTGTTAACCAAAGATGGCAATGAATGTTTACTGGAATATGTGCTGGATGGCAACCAGGTCGACTTTACCCACACCTATGTGCCCTTTGCTTTACGCGGGCAAGGACTGGCCGAAGTGATAGTAAAAGAAGGCTTGGCATGGGCGCAGGCGCAAGGGCTAAGCGTTGCGGCCAGTTGTTCTTATGTACAAAAGTTCTTGTAAGCCATTAAGGCCCCTTGGGCGCTTTTTTGCGTAGTGGATTCAAAATAGCCTCTAGTCCATTGATTTTGATTTCCAAACACAGGGCTAAAAGCATGCCCAAGCGTCCAGCGGGCATGCCTTTTTTCGCCAACCAAAGTAGATACTCCTCTGGTACGTCAATCAGTAATCGCCCTTCGTACTTACCAAAGGGCATGCGCATTTCCACGAGTGCTAATAAATCCTGCTGGTCAAACACGGCTTAGACCTTTAACGACAATAAAAATAGGCTATGATTCTAGCCTAATATTGAGCAAGGAAGGGCTTCTATAATGAAACGCGTCGATGCACCGGCTAATGCGAGCGTTTTGAAGAGTGGCGTTTACTACCAGGGCACAGCATGCAACTCAACTTCGATGGCTACAATCGAGACTGAGTAAAATCTCTGCTTGCGCATTTCGCCGCAAAGTTAAACACATTTCGCGCGCATTGTGGCAACTTTATGGGTAGCGACGGTTACCAAACATTACGAAATAATTAGGACAAAACTTATACAGTCCTGTATAGTTCGCCCCCTTTTATCAGCAATAGCCGAGTCGGGCCAGCCGTGTGAGCAGTGAGTGCAATGTACGGTAAGCCCTTCGCTCGCACATAGGAAAAATATGACCGACTCTACTCCAACTGGCTTCGCCAGTCTTGGCTTGCCCTTTTCTATTCTTCGCGTTTTAGAAGAACTGGGCTACGAAGCACCATCCCCCATTCAAGCACAAGCTATTCCATCTTTATTGGAAGGTCGCGATGTTTTGGGTATGGCGCAAACGGGCACAGGTAAAACTGCCGCCTTTGCTTTGCCATTATTAACCCGTACCCAAGCCGATTTGCACAGCCCACAAGTGCTGTGCCTTGCCCCAACACGCGAACTTGCGCAGCAAGTGGCTGAAGCGGTAAAAACCTACAGCAAATACATTCCTGGCCTTAATGTCGTTTCCATTTATGGTGGTGCTGAATACGGCCCACAACTGCGTGAATTAAAGCGCGGCCCGCAATGGGTGGTTGGCACCCCTGGCCGAGTGATGGATCACCTGCGTCGTGGCTCACTTGAGCTAAACGATATTCGCGCCGTGGTGCTGGATGAAGCCGACGAAATGCTCCGCATGGGCTTTATCGACGACGTGAACTGGATTTTGGAGCAAGCCCCGCGCGAGCGCCAAACTGCACTGTTCTCGGCCACCATGCCCAAAGAAATTCAACGTGTTGCCGAAGAGCATCTAAAATCGCCAGTGCAAGTACGCATTGAAGCCAAAACCACCACCAACGCTAATATTCGCCAGCGTTATTGGTTTGTGGGCGGTGCACACAAAAATGACGCCATGCTGCGTATTTGTGAAACCGAAGACTTTGACGCCATGATGGTGTTCGTGCGCACTAAGCAAGCCACCGAAGAAGTGGCCGACTTTATGCTGGCCAATGGCTTTAAATGCGCGCCTTTAAACGGCGACATTCCACAAGCGCTGCGTGAAAAAACCGTGGAAAAACTGAAAAATGGTCAGTTGGATATAATCGTGGCTACCGACGTTGCCGCGCGTGGCCTAGACGTAGAACGCATTAGCCACGTTATTAACTACGATATTCCATCCGATACCGAATCCTATGTACACCGTATTGGCCGTACTGGTCGTGCTGGTCGCAGTGGTGATGCCATTGTGTTTGTGCGTGGTCGTGAAAAACGCATGTTGCGTGATATTGAACACGCTACCCGTCAAAGTATCGAAGAAATGGCTTTGCCTAGCGCCAAGCAGGTAAACGAAAAGCGTGCCGAACGCTTTCAAAGCCGTATCGTCGATGCCTTGGGCAGCAACAAAAACACCCTGTTTCGCGGCATGATCGAAAAAGTGTTACTGGAAAACCCAGTTGATGCACTCGACGTTGCCGCTGCTTTGGCTTCGCTGCTGCAAGGTAATAAGCCTTTGTTTTTAGATGAAAAGCAAGATGCCCGCCAAAATGAACGTCGTGATCGCGATGATCGTGGTGAGCGTAAAGAACGCGGTGACCGCCGTGACCGTGGCGAGCGTTCAGAACGCCCTGCACGCGAACGTTCAGATCGTCCTGAGCGTGGCGAACGTGCAGATCGTGGCAACAAAGGCACACCAGAGAAACACGCTAAAGCCTTAAAAGGCCATCCAGAAGTGGAAATGCTACGCTACGCCGTAGCTATTGGTTATGAAGACGGCTTGCGCCCTGGTAACTTAGTTGGTGCCATTGCCAACGAAGCCGACCTTGATAGCGAATACATTGGTCATATCGAAATTTTAGACAACTACGCCGTCGTCGATTTACCCGACGGTATGCCTAAAGCGGTAATGAACAAATTGAAAAAAGCCCGAGTATGTGGCCGCCCATTAGAGATTGAACCCTTTAAAGGCACTGCTCCAGTTGGCGAAGACCGCCCAGTGCGCAAAGCCCGTCCTAAGGCTGAATTTGGTCGCAAAGATTTTGAGCGCAAGCCCAAAGCGAAAACCAAAAAAATCTATTAAGTCTTACTTTCCAGTGCTGTGCTTGGCGAATGGAACCAAGCACTGGCACAATGGCCACTTTCTGTAAAGGTTTGCCATGGTGCCTACGCTTACCACTTACCAGCAACAAATTATTGCCCACCAATCTGGCCATGCGCGCGTGGTCGCCGTTGCTGGTGCTGGCAAAACCACAACCCTCACTCACTTTATTGCGGCACGTTTGGCTCAAGGTATGCCCGCTAGGCGCATGTTGGTGCTGATGTATAACCGCAATGCCCGCAGCGATTTTGAACACAAGCTTCAGCGCATTTTGCCTAATCAGGCGCATCCAGAAATTCGCACTTTTCACTCGCTGGCACTGCGTATTTATCAACGTTTAATTGCGCAACAGGATTTACCCGCTTTTGTTGGCAAGCCCCTAAGCGATGGGGAAATGGAAAATGTGCTGTGGCGTATTATGCAAAGCCTAGCCGATGACGACACTAAGCAAGATATTTTAAGCCAACGCAAAAAATGGGTAGAACCGGCTTTAAGCTTCGTTGATTTGGTTAAAGCCGGCTTAGACAGCCCAGAACTTGTATTTGAGCAAACTGGCTTACCCGCCAACTGCAATTTTTTCGTACCCATGTTCCATGAATTTGAAGCCTGGCGTAAACAGCAGAGGCGCATCAGCTACGCCGATATGCTTTATGACGTGGTGCAGTTGTTTGTGCGCAAGCCCAATATTGCCGCCCAGTTTGGTGGGCATATGCAGTGGATTTTGGTCGATGAATACCAAGACATTAATGCCATTCAACAATATTTATTGGATGTGCTTTATGCTGGGCGTGGCTCGGTGATGGTGATTGGCGACCCCGACCAAACCATCTATGAATTTCGTGGCTCGCGGCCTGAATTTATTGTTAAAACCTTTGGCGAAAAAATGGGGCAAATTCAGCACTATGTACTGCCGCACACTTTTCGCTATGGGCATGCATTATCACTTTTAGCCAATCAGCTTATTAGCCATAACCAAGAGCGCGATGACATGCTGTGTTTATCCCACTCAAGTACGCCTAACACCCAAGTAAAGTTGCATCAGGTGCGCTACGAAGCGCCTTATGTTCTGGCTATGATTCAAAACCTCGCCGCCACTCATTCGCTTAACGACATTGCCATTATTAACCGCTTATGGGCTTTGTGTGCGCCAATTGAGTTGGCGTTATTGCAAGCAGGCATTCCTTACCGCTTGCATCATTCGTTGTCGGTGTTAGATCGTTTTGAGCTGAAGCTGTTCTATTTTTTATTTGAAATCGCCGCCGGAGTTTTCGCTCAAAAAAGTGCAAAAGAAAAACAAGACGATTGGCTTAATCTGCTCACCACGCCTTATCCCAAAGTTAAACGCCAATTACTTGAGCAACTGGCGCAAAAAATGGCGACGGTTGAGGCTAATTTTGGCGAGCACTTAAGCCGTTTTTTGCCTAAAGAATTAAGCCCTTGGCAAGCACAAACCTTACAGGCGCGCGCCGAAATTATCAGCGCCGCCGAGCACCTAAAAGTGCCAGCTTATAAATTAGTAAACGATTATATTCAGGCCAGCCATTTATTTGAGGGAATTGCAGAAAACGGCTTTTCTGCTCAGCAAATAGAAGACCGTATTCAAACCATTAAAGCCTTTGCTTTCTTTATGAAAGAAAATGCCTTGCCAAGCGACCAAGCCTTGGCTTATTTACAGCAGCTTAAAGCTAAGCGCTCAGCACAAAATCAAAACGAAGGCGTAGAGCTTATTTCCATTCATAAAAGCAAAGGGCTGGAGTGGCCAGTGGTGATTATCCCCGGCCTGAATGAGCATTATTACCCCTACACCCCAGAAGGTGAATTTACCACCCCAAGCAGCGATGAAAGCGAGCGGCGCCTGCTTTATGTAGCAATGACGCGAGCCAAGAACGAGCTGCATTTAATTGCCCCACAAGTGCAGGCCAAGGGCAAGAAGCTTGAGCAAGATAAAAAGCCCAGCCGCTTTGAAGCTGAATTGCAGGTGCAATCCTGCCTTGCTCTTGCTCAAGCCTTGATACGAGGTGAGCCAGAGCTAGAATTAACCGCAGAACCGCCAGTTTGGCTAGAAGGTTACTTAGCTGGCGTTGGGGCCAAGTTAACCGTTAAAGCAGCGAAGAAATCGTTTTTTAGCCGGACCAAATTTAATCCTATTGCCAGTAAGAAATTCACCTCCGCAAAAGGGCGCAGCATCACTCACCAAAGTTTGGGCTGTGGTGAAGTGATTTATGAAGATGAAAAGTATTTAAAAGTGCTGTTCGAGGGTGAAGACCAACCTCGAACGCTGGATAAAAAAGCCGTGCAGGCTTTCTTGCTTTAGATTTGATGAGCCGCCAACAGAACTGGGCTGGTTATATTAATTTCTTCGAGTTTTTTAAGTAGCTGATCCAGCGGTTCGCCTTCGATTACTGGGCCAATGCGCACTCGGTTTACGCCATCTTTGCCTAGCTCTGTGGTAATGGGAAAGGCAGCATCTTGTAAATGCTGGCGAATTTGGTTCTCTAAATTATGGGCGCTGGTTGGATTTTTAAACGCGCCTACCTGCACCCAACGTTCGGGTTCGCGTTCACCTGCTTGCAGCGCGACAATTTCAACGGGAGCCGTGCCAGCTTTGTCGATGCCAAGCTTCACGGCGGCCGCGTAAGACAGGTCAATCACTCGCCCCGGATGAAAAGGCCCACGATCGTTTACCCGTACCACTACGCTGTTGCCTGTGTCTAAGCGAGTCACTTTAACGTAACTGGGCAAGGGCAGGGTTTTATGCGCGGCCGTAAACTGGTAAACGTCGTATTTTTCGCCGTTCGAGGTTTGGTGCCCATGAAATTTCATACCATACCAAGAGGCTTCGCCGCGTTGGCGAAAGCCTTCTGCCGTTTTTAAAACATGGTATTCCTTACCAAGCACCTTATAGCTGGCCGGATTGCCCAGCACGCTACGCGGCTCTTCTTTGGGAATGGGTTCAGCCAGAGTGCTGATGTCTTTAGCTTC
>JBASZG010000046.1:0-2394 GCA_049277875.1 Venatoribacter sp. | reverse complement strand
AGCCATTAATCGCTAAGTTTTATCGCCCGCAGCGTTGGAGCAGTGAAGCCATCCAAGAAGAATTAGATTTCTTACAAGAGCTGCATGCAGATGAAGTTCCTGTTGTTCCTCCTATTGTGGTACAGGGGCGAACTTTGTTTCAGCACCAAGGCTTCGATTTTGCTTTATTTCCTCGCCGAGGTGGGCATGCTCCTGAATTAAGCAGTGCAACTGATTTAGAGCTAATTGGGCGCTGGTTGGCCCGCATTCATTTAGTTGGCTTAGACTCACCCTTTCAGCACCGCCCACAGTTACATTTGCCTAATTTAATGCGCCAAGCACAGCGGGACGTTTTAGAAAGCACCCTTATTCCATCTGACTATCGTTCTAATTACCAAGCGCTTACACAAGAAATTATCAATATCAGCCAGGCTTTATGGCAACCCCAGAGCCTGCAGTCGTTGCGGCTGCATGGCGATTTGCATGTTGGTAATTTGTTGTTGCGCGATCAGGCGTTATTTTTTGTGGATTTCGACGACTGTCTGCAAGGCCCAGCCATGCAGGATATATGGATGCTGCTTAGTGGTCGTGATGATGAGCAGCAACAGCTAGAGGCCATTGCCAAAGGCTATGAGTTATTTCGTACATTTCCAATGCACGAACGCGGACTGATTGAGCTATTGCGCAGTGCGCGCATTGTGAAACACACAGCTTGGTTGGCTAAACGCTGGCAAGATCCTGCCTTTCCTTATGCTTTTCCTTGGTTTACAGGGCATCAATATTGGTCTGAACACATTTTAAACCTGCGTGAGCAAATCGCCGAGCTAGAGCATCGTTAGTCTCGCCAATCGAGGCAGGGCCAGTGGTTACTTTTGGCAATAAACTTGAGTTGAGGATTTGGATTGAGCACCACTGGCTGAGCTACTTTTTCAAGCAAGGGTAAATCGGCGTGACTATCGGTATAAAAGGCGCAATGCTCGAAACCAAGCCCCAGTTTACTCAGATAAGCTTGAGCTAAAACGACCTTTCCTTCGCCATAGCACAATGGCTGCTCTAAGCCTTCAATGCGATTGCTACGCACCAATAGTCGATTGCAAATAACGTCTTCAATTCCCAAGGCTTTGGCATAGGCCTTGGCCACCACGTCGTCTGCTCCTGTAATCATAACCACGCGGGTGTTG
This sequence comes from Venatoribacter sp., assembly GCA_049277875.1. Lineage (GTDB taxonomy): Bacteria > Pseudomonadota > Gammaproteobacteria > Pseudomonadales > Oceanobacteraceae > Venatoribacter. The sequence goes on along the minus strand of JBASZG010000046.1, from coordinate 1,234 downwards.
CGCTGTTGATAAGCAAACAGTAGTGAGGCAGCTTGTGGGTAAATATGCAAATGCCCTTGTTCTTGAAAGAATTGCTCTACACGCTCAACGTATTCGTCGAATGTAAGCCCGTAGCCGCGAGTACGATAATAGTTAGAAAGGCGCGAGTGGGTTATTTTTCCATTTTTGTAAGCGCGATAGAGTGAAAGTATGGCTAAGAGTCCTTCGACGATTGCCCAACGTTCGGTTTTCGCCCGCCATTTTATCCACAGAGTATTGGCATCTTTGTTGATTAAGGTGTCGTCCAAATCAAAGAATACAATGGGGCAATTGTAAATCTGCATACACTCCACCTAAGTTAAAGTTTGCCATTTAGAAGAACCTGCAACAGGCCTGGCTGAACTAAATTAGCATAAAGCGCCCCCATCTTTTCTGCGCTTATAGGAAAATCATCTTTTATCCAGCGCATGATGACCATAAAGGAGGCCCCAGCAAGAAAGTCCACCACGTAGGGTAAGAGTGTGCTGTTTTGTACTGGTAACTTGTGCGCCGAAACATAGCGTAGAATGATGCGTTCGACATAGCGCTTAAATTCATTCAGCATCAAGGCCTCAATATCATCGCCAGTGAGCAAGCGAGCCAAAGCCGCATTATCAACCCAAACTTTGAATAAAATTTCCCCAATAATGGGATCGGCATCGGGAGTTTTGGTTAGATAATCATCCACCTGTTCATAAAACTGAGTGAATAATATTTCAAAATAAGCACGCAATAGATCGTCTTTGGTGCTGTAGTGCAAGTAAAAGGTAGGACGGGCCACACCAGAGTGCTGGCATATTTGAGCTACAGAAATTTTGCTGTAAGGGTGTTCGTGCATAAGCTGCAACAAGGCCTCAATTAATAGCTGCCTTGAGCGCTCTACACGCTTATCTTCTCTTGCCATGCTACCTCCTAGGATTGGAGGGTAGCATGCCGCAAGTTATAGACTGGTGTCTAGTATTACCAATTAGATACAGAACGATTTGAGCGGTGGGAACCCGTTAAACTCAATCGCACTGTAGGTAGTGGTGTAAGCACCGGTTGAGAACCAGTAAATACGGTCGCCCATTGCTAAGTTTAAAGGCAGACTGTATTTGTAATTTTCATACAAAATATCGGCGCTATCACAGGTTGGGCCAGCAATAATAACCGACTCTTCTTCGCCTTTTTTCTCAACATAAAGTGGGTACTTAATTGACTCATCCATGGTTTCAAT
>JBASZG010000045.1:0-5026 GCA_049277875.1 Venatoribacter sp. | reverse complement strand
TCATTTTGTTTGAGAATTGCCATAATCTGGCTCTCAGTGAATTTTGATTTACGCATAGAAAACTCCTTGAGTTTATATTAATGGAATTTTCTACAAATAGCCTCCGTGGTTTTGAGGGGGGATTACAAAACAACCGCATGTGCTGGGTAAAAGGCACTTACCCACTATGCTCATACGTGTGTATATGTGGTGTTTAGTACTGGCAGAATTAGGTGGCTTTGCGGTGTTGTTGGCGGGTTTGATTATGACACTTTGGGGTGTTTAGCTTCATAGTGAGTAGCTTCTACTTTGTCATCGTGAGAAGCAGCGCGACGTAACGATCCCATGCGGCACTATCACTCATGGGATTATTACGCTGCGCTCATAATGACACAAAAATAGTTGTGCTTTTATCTGTGTAAATCTGTGCCATCTGTGGATGTTTTAAACACCTTACTAATTAGCCGCAGGTGTTAAGCACATAAACTTAGCTTGGCCACCTTCAATCGCACCCGCAGGTAAGTTGGCGTTACTGGTACAGACATCACCTTCTGGTGTGAAAATAAAGTCGCGTAAAAAAGTGACTCGGGTGGGGCTAGGGTAAGCCTTAAATGTTTCATTTTCAGGGTCAAAACGTAAGATACGGTCAGACATATTGGCCGCAATCCACACATGCTGAGTGTTAGGTTCAACCGCTACCGCATAGGGGGTTTCATACTCGCCTTCCGCTAGCACCGGCAGCTTGTAGCTGTGGACGAAGGTTTCAGTTTTGCTATCAAACTTCATGAGCATGCCGCTTTCAAAAGAAGGAACCCAAAGAGTGCCATCTTTAGCAAAGCGTAAGCGTCTGGGTGCTGGGTACGGAGTTTTGTATTCAGTTACTTCAAAGGTCACTGGGTCTACTTTACCAATAATTCCCGCATACAGTTTGGAGTACCAAATAACGCCATCAATCGGGCTAACATCAATACCGTAAGGCAGGTTCAAAATATCACGACCTTCACCCGATACTTTATGGTGAGACAAGGTAACGTGCATGTCTTTTTTGCCAAACCAAGAGGCTACTTTTAATACGCTAGGCAGCATGGCATCAGAAATCCAGCGCCAGAAACCGTTGGAGGGTAAGTCAATAATTTTGAACTCATTGGTAGCAGGGTCTAAACGACCAATTTGATTAGACAATGCTAAGGTGAACCATAAAATCCCTTCCTTATCAAAGCGCAAGGTGTGTGGGTAAACGGTGTCGCCGCCAAGTTTAATAAACTCAGTTTCACGGGTTTTAGGATCAAAAATACCAATCTCAGAGGCCAGCGAGTTAGTGGTGTACATTTTGCCATTTGGGCCTTCAACAATAGAGTGCGGGCCATGATGGGCAGCAAACGTACCCAGTGGCGCTATGGCACCAGAGAACATGCCGCCTAAAGGCAGGTCGTTAGGTGGCCATTGCACGCTGTCGATACTGTTAGTAGAGCGGTCTAAAATCCAAATGTTATCGCCGCTCATATCAACGCCATAAATAAGGCCATCTTCTAAGCTAATTTCAATATCATGCACGTAGTTTATGGGGCCACCAAATGCCCATTCGCGCATAACAGAGCCAGCTAAGCCGTCGTGCATCTCTAAGGTACGTACGGCCGTTACAGGCTCGCCGTTAAAGTTTTCTGACAGTGTTTTAGCGAAGTCTTTTTCATTCTGCCAAGTAATTAGCGCGCCATAGCCTTGCATGCGGGTTAGCGTTTGTTGCCACTCTTCTTCGGTTTTCTCTACACGCGTAGTGGCATTACCAATTTGATGGCAGAAGTGGCACTGGCTAATAAAGTCTTGTTTAGTGTCTGCGTCTTGCCAATCCACAGAGGCCGCGTGCGCACTGGCGGTTAAGCGTTCGGAAATGAGCTTTGGATCGGTCAGTGTTTCTAACGCTAATGAAATACCTGACTGCGTGCCGGGTTCTATATTCAACAAGGTGTCGGCATAAGCCGCACCGGCACGTGCGCGTAAGGTGAGTGGTGGCTGTAGCTGGCCTTGTTTAAGCTGCCAGTAACCGTTATCGGTAGTGTAAGTCGTGGCAGAAACGCCACGGCTGTCGGTTACCGTTACCATGGCACCAGCAACCACAACTTTGTTGTCTAATGTTTGGTCTGCCAACACCACTTCACCGGTTAGGTTAACCGCTGCCGCCAGAGCCTGACTGCTTATAAAAGATAGCGCTGCAGGTAACAGAGCGCCGAGTGCTATTTTTCTTATCATTATTGTTGTCCTTCAATACAAGCCGTATTAATCAATTATAGTGATAGCATCATCCGCTATTATCAATATGGCAACACGGCTTTGAATGTCATAAACTTGATAAAATGCGACAAGTTAAGAGATATAAGAATAATGACCCAATTTTCACGTGCTTCATCATTGGCACGTTTTGATGAGTTTGCACAACAAAGCGGCCTCGACCATAAAAAACTACTCGACTCTGTAGGCTTACCACAAAACTTAATTGAACAGCCCGAAAGCCTAATTTCTTATCAGCGCTTCGAGCAATTAATGGAGCTTTGTGCTGAACAGTCGAACAACCCATTGTTTGGTCTAGAGTATGGGTTGTTTCAAGGCGTCGATATTTTTGGGCCACTGCTGTATTTATTAAAAAATGCACAAACCATTGGTGAGTCTTTAATTGAGCTGGCCAGTTATTATCATTTGCATTCCAGTGGCGCACTGGTGACTTTAGAGCAGCATGGTTCGTCGGTTATTTTGAGTTATAAGCCCACCTTAGATAACGCCCAACCTAGCCGTCAAACCATAGAACTGGCTATTGGTGTGGGTAAGCAGTTACTGCAGAGCTTGTTAGGTAAACGCTGGCAACCACAGGCTGTTTTTTTACAGCACGCGCCCGGTGCCGATGAGCTAGCTTACCGCCGCCTATTAGGGCAAACACCGCAATTTAACAGTGAAACCAATGGTTGTGTGTTTGATGTAGCTGCGTTGCGCATACCGCTTAGCCAGTCAGACCCAGTCTTACACCAGCTAATGCGACAGCACATGGACAAGCTGGATAAAATGCCGATGAAAGAGTTACCGACTTATGTGCAGCATTTAATCAGCAGTTTTTTACCCAATGGGCGTGTTACGGTTGAGCAAATAGCCGATTATATGATGCTCAGCCAGCGCACATTACAGCGTTGTTTAGCCGATGAAGGTACGTCGTTTAAAGAGCTGTTAGAAAGCACGCGCAAGAATATGGCGACGCGTTATTTACGCGAATCGGACATCAGCTTAACGCAATTGTCTGGCATGTTGGGTTATGCTGATTTGGTCGCGTTTTCACGCGCATTTCAGCGCTGGTTCGGTAAAAGCCCAAGGCAATGGCGTAAAGATGAAGGCGTTGTAGGCACGTCGCGCCGAGTAATAACTCAACGCAAAGCGCCTACTTGGCTAAAAGATTAACCAATCGTTTAACAATTAAAGTGCGCCGTGTTTGCGCATAGAACGTTTAATCAATTTAAGCATGCCAAAGTAGAACACAGCAGGCATATAACGGCAGGCCCAAGCGGTTAGCTTGCCATTCAAGCCTGGAATAATTTGCCAACGACCCGCATCTAAGCCTGCCACTATTTTATCGCAGGCTGAGTCTGCTTCTAGCGAACCCGCAAGTTTTTTCAAATCCATGGCGACCGGGTTGGCGTCTTTGCGCTCGGCGAACACCATGGGTGTATTCACCTCGGGTGGGCAAATACAGCTAATGTGAATACCCAACGGTTCGTATTCCAAGCGCAAAGTAGTCGCTAAGCCAATAACACCAAACTTAGACGCACCGTAAGCGGTATAAGCGTAGTTACTGGTGATGCCAGCTAATGAAGCCACTAAAGCCAAACGACTGCCGGGCTGCATGCTGGGCAACACCGCTGCGGCAAAGTTATTGCTACCGATTAAATTAATAGTAATAACACGTTGAAACTCACCGGGCTGCATATCGGCAAAGGTTTTATTAAGCACCACACCGGCGGAGTTAATGGCTAAGTCAGGTGCGCCAAAGTGTGAAACGGCTTGCTGCACTGCGGCCTGAATTAAGTTGAAATCGGTAATGTCGGCTTGGTGAAACTGCCAGTGGGTGTTAGCAACTTTTGCTGCAGAGTCCAGTTTTTCATGGGCGCCATCTGTGACTGTTAAATCTAAAACAGATACTTGGCAGCCACGCTTTAAGTAGCGCAGCGCCATGCCTAACCCTAAACCGCTGCCTGCACCGCTGATCAAAACGTGGTCATTTCTTTTCATGGTTAAATCCCGAAGATGTCTTATTTTTATTTAATCCATGGTATTCAACCATCAAGCAAATAACTTGATAAAGCGTGCCATCTGCTTAATGAAAAACGACAACAGGGGCGAGGCAGTGACGGCTAAGCCATTATTTTTAAGGCTAAGTAAGGAATAACCGTAAGGACAAAAGTGGCTACTTTGTAATGGCTTAAAAACTCAAAGTATTTAAGCTCCATGCTGGCGTCATCGAGCTTAAAAAACAGTTTATGCACGCTCATTACCGGGCGTTTAAACCCAACCACCATCAGTGTGGCCAGCAATAAATAGCCAAGATTTAAAATAGAAGCCCAGCCTAAAAACTCAGTTAATTGTGCAATAGTAAACATACAGCCACCTTTCATTATGAATTTTGTTTAACACTTCACTAGAGTACAGGGATGTTTGAATAATAAGCCAGAGCGGAACATTGATCTGTGGCATAACCGTTTTCGTTTCGCTGTTATTGGCCGAGAAAGCGGCGTTTTATTTTGTTTTATAGTGAGATTTTTAGATACTTAGAAGGCGAGTTGTCAACGAAGTTGAGCCACACATGCTCTAACAGCGCCCGCTGATTTGGGAAAGCAGCTAAGGATTTAGCTTCAGTTAATGAACACCATTGATAAGCGGTGTGCTTGTACTCCCCCCATTTCCCACAGTGCTCATTTGTAGAATTTAAGCTGCCTGTAATAACTGCCTTGGCGGTACTCCTCCGATAGCAGTGTGAGGGCGTTCGTTGTTATACGTCCAAAGCCATTGTGTA
>JBASZG010000044.1:0-28086 GCA_049277875.1 Venatoribacter sp. | reverse complement strand
TTTTTCCAAAGATATTACCCGATCATAAAAACACCAAAGCCTTTGGCGATTTACGCGAATTTACTTTGGAAGTATGCGTTGCCTACGACGGCCCATTGGTAGGCAAAACCGTACAAGAAGCTGGGCTTCGCGCCTTAGAACAACTGTATTTAGTAAGTATTGAACGCCAAGACACAGTGCTAACGGCCGTGGCATCCGAGCAGTCTTTACAAGGCGGCGACCGTTTAGTTTTTGCAGGTAATACCGAGGCCATTTCTGAATTGCTGCGCATTAACGGCATTGTTCCATCCATTGCTAACGACCCAGCTCGCAATCATGGCCGCAACGAGCGTTGCTTAGTTGAGGCGGTAGTTTCACCACATTGCGGTGCCATTGGCCAGGCCATTCGTGATGCGCAATTCCGTGACCGCTATGGTGCGGTAATTTTAGCGGTAGCGCGTGGCGGCGAGCGTGTGCAAGGCAACCTAAGCTCCATTCGCCTACAAGCAGGTGATTCATTATTAATGGAAGCTCGCCCAGCTTTTGTGAGCCGTCAGCGCTTTAACAAAGATTTTTTGCTTATTAACGATTTAGGCAAAGAAACACCACGCCATAATAGAGCTTATTTATCTTGGTTAATTTTATTTGCCGTAGTTGGTTTAGCCGGTTTCGGCGCAGCATCTATGCTCAATGCCGCTTTAGTTGGCGCAGCACTAATGCTTATTACTGGCTGTTTAACCATTGCTCAGGCCGAACGCAGCGTTGACACTTCTGTGGTTATTACCATTGCCGCCTCCTTTGCTCTAGGGACTGCCTTGCAAAAAACTGGCGTTGCAGCCGCCCTAGCCGACATTATTGTTACATTAAGTTGCTATAAACCTTGGCTGCTGCTGATTTTGACCTATTTTGCAGTATCACTGCTAACCGAGGTCATTACCAATAACGCGGCCGCCATTATCATGCTGCCCATTGTGCTTGAGGTGACCAGCAAAGTTGGCGTTGCCCATGAACCCTTCTTATTGGCCATTATGATGGCGGCATCGGCCAGTTTTGCTACCCCCATTGGCTATCAAACCAACCTAATGGTGTATGGCCCAGGTGGTTATAACTTCCGCGACTTCCTGCGGGTTGGCGTTCCTATGAACATAATTGTTGGCATAGCCACCATTTGCTTGCTTCTGCTTTTTTGGGATTTCTAGCTCAAAGCTTTAACCAGGCTTTACCATTTTCGGTAAGGCCGTGGCCTCGCAAAAATCGCATTAATGACTATCCTTTGATGTCAATGACGAGGGAAAAAACAACTAAGGTGAATCTATGTCCGACTTAGGCAATAAGGCTAAGGATGCCTTCGAGCTAATGGCTCTTAAGCGCGCTCAGCGCTTGCTACAAATTTCAGGAATTACGCTGGTTGGTTTGCTAGTGGCCTCATTTGCCGCGCGCGGCACAACCAAGCCCATCATTATTGCAGGGGCTGCAGGGGCCGCTGTTTCAGCGTGGCTGGCATGGCGTAAACAAGGGTTGGCCTCAGCCACCATTTTACTTACCGACCTAATGGTTATGCTCTCAACTTTAGTATGGGTGTCGGGTGGAGTACACGATATCGCCATGCTTGGTTATCCTGCGGTGCTGGTGTTTGCAGCTTTGTTGGGTAGTTCGGCCTTATTTAAGTGGCTGCTTTTCTTAATTCTTACCTATTGTTCCTACATAGTCGTTATGACGGTTCAGGGTAGTTTCCAAATGGTTTTCCCAACCATGACTTATTCACACTTGGTTTACGTCAATGTGATTTTTATCGTCACTGGTTTTAGTGTGTATTTATTGGTGCGGGACATGCAGCGTTTAATGGAATCGCTACGCGATGAAAACCAGCGAGTGCGCGAGCGTGAACACACCATAGTGCAGCTTGCCAACCAAGATCAGCTCACTGGGTTACCTAACCGCCGCTACGCCGAAGAATACTTTTCAGACTTGGTGCGCCAAGCGAAAATTAAAGACCAAAAACTGATTGTTTACTTTCTTGACCTAGACAACTTTAAACCCGTAAACGATTCATTAGGTCACGCCGCTGGCGATATCTTGCTACGAGATCTGGCCAAAAGGCTTAGTAGCCTTGCTGGCCCAGACGATGTGCTGTGCCGTTTCGGTGGCGATGAATTTATTTGGTTTAAGATGGTGCATTACAAAAACAAAAATCATAAGCACATCATTAACCAAGCCGCTCAAGACTTGCTTGATGCAGCTCTGCAACCGTTCTATATCATGGAAAACAAGGTGGATATTTCTGGCTCAGTTGGCATTGCCTTATCACCAGAGCACGGCAATACATTTTCTGACCTTTGCCGCGCTGCAGACCTTGCCATGTATCACGCAAAAACCAAAGGCCGCAATACCTTTAGCTATTACGACGAAGAGCTAAACCGCGTAAGCATTGATAAATACCAAATGCTAAAACGCATTCGTGAGGGCATGGAGCAAGAAGAATTTCAGGTTTGGTACCAGCCTAAGTACCGCTTAAGCGATCGTAGTATTATTGGCTGCGAAGCACTTATTCGTTGGCCTCAAGCCGATGGCAGCTTTATTCGTCCTGATGAATTTATTCCACTGGCCGAAAGCAGCGGCTTAATTGCAGAGCTTGGCTATTGGGTACTAAGACGCTCTTGCCTCGATTGCGCCACTTGGCGTAGCCAAGGTTTTGCCATACCTGTGGCGGTTAACGTTTCTTACGTTCAGTTCCGTGATGGCACTTTGCCCAAATTGGTGGAACAAGTGCTGGCCGAATCAGGCTTGCCTGCTAATTTCTTAGAGCTAGAACTCACTGAGTCGCTGCTAATTAATGATGAAGATGGCATTCAGAAGCAACTGAATAGCCTTACTGGTATGGGGGTTACTCTTGCCATAGATGACTTTGGCACGGGCTATTCTAATCTTGGCTATCTGCGCCGATTCAATGCCAGTAAGCTCAAAATTGATAAATCTTTTGTTACCGCGTTGGGCGTTTCCGAGCGTGATGAACCATTAGTGCGCGCCATGGTGCAAATGGCACACAGCTTAAATTTACAAACCATTGCCGAAGGGGTTGAAACCGACGACTGCGCCCAAAAACTGATTGCATTGGGCTGCGATATTGGTCAAGGCTACTTGTGGTCACCTGCCATTGCACTGGATAAATGGCTCGAATATTTACATGCTCACAGCAAAAAACAAATTGTGAGCCTTGCACATTCACAATTCCGTTAGAAAATTTATACAAAAAGCCTAAAATAATCGGCTTCTTGAACTCAAAAAAGGTAGCCCTATGAAACTGATTGCCGCAGTGATAAAACCATTTAAATTAGATGATGTGCGTGAAGCGCTATCCGACATTGGTGTACAAGGCATCACAGTGACAGAAGTGAAAGGTTTTGGGCGGCAGAAAGGCCATACCGAGCTATATCGTGGTGCAGAATATGTGGTTGATTTTCTACCCAAGATAAAAATTGAGGTAGCTGTTACCGACGAGCAAGCCGACAGCGTTATTGAAGCCATCACCAATGCCGCCAATACCGGGAAAATTGGCGATGGCAAAATTTTCGTTACTCATCTAGAGCAAATTATTCGTATTCGTACTGGTGAAACCGGTTCCGATGCGCTTTAGTCGAAATAATATTCTTCTATGTCGCGTTCCAGTTGCTTACGTTCTAAGTGGGCTTCAATGGCGCGACGAGCCATTAGCTTCTTAGAAACCAGCGCTTCTTTGTTTACAACGACATTACCTTCTTGGTCGAATGAAACCACTTCATCGTGGGCATTTACTTTTGCAGCTTCCATTAGCTCGTCCTCGTGTATTGCTACTTTTCCAAGTGCAGCTTTTTGTTATTTGAAGGGCGCATTATGCCATAACGAGCGAAAATCGCCAGTTATTGGTACTAAACCATGAGACAATGAAGGCCAATATTAGTGTTGGTACAAAGACAACAAACTTTGCTTCATATTTTGTAAATGCTCGATAAAATCGGGGCCACGCTGCTGGGTAACGATAAGAGCCAGCATATCAATCACCATCAAATGCGCGATGCGCGAGGTCATGGGGGTGAACTGCTCGGTGTTTTCTTCTACGTTAATTTCAATGGCAATATCTGCTGCAGCGGTCAACGGGCTTAAAGAAGGAGCCAACGCCACCACCTTTGCACCCGACTTTTGCGCTAAACGCACCGAGTGCAGTAAGTCGCTGGTGCGCCCACTTTGAGAAATGGCCACCACCACATCGTTAGTGCCCAGGGTTACCGCCGACATAGCTTGCATGTGTGGGTCGCTGTAGGCGGCTGTTGCTACCTGCAAACGAAAGAACTTATGTTGAGCATCAATAGCCACAGCACCCGATGCACCATAGCCATAAAATTCGATGCGTTTGGCCTTGCTTAATACTTGCGCCGCCGCTGCAACTTGATCGGGCTTAAGCTGAGATTTCACTTGGGTAAGGCGTTGAATGGTGGTATCAGCAATTTTTTTACAGATTTCCTCCACGCTATCGTCTTCTTCAATGGCAAAGTGGCCAAGATTATTGGCAACCGCCATTTCTTGGGCAATGCGCACCTTAAATTCTTGAAAGCCGTTGCAACCTATCGCCCGACAAAAACGCACAATGGTTGGCTCGCTAACCTGAGCTTCTTGAGCAAGGTCAACGATGCGCATATGAATAACTTGTTGCGGATTTTTTAAGACGTACTCGGCTACTTTCACCTCCGACTTTCTGAGTGAAGGTAAGGTAGCTGTAATATCCATCAGTACGGGGCGCTGTCTCACTGTTTATTCTCTTTGCCTTTTGGCTTGCATCATAGTACGAAAAGGCTCGTCTCTGGTACACTCTAGCCCTTATTAGATAGGCGCATTATGGATACCTCTTTACTACTCGACAATCTCAATGACGGCCAACGTAACGCGGTTGCGGCCAATTCCTCTCATCAATTAGTCTTAGCCGGGGCTGGTTCTGGTAAAACACGAGTGCTGGTGCACCGTATTGCTTGGCTATTGAAAGTGGAAGGCGTTTCTCCATTTGCAATTATGGCGGTAACTTTTACCAATAAAGCTGCCAAAGAAATGAAACACCGCCTCGAAGAACTTCTGCAAATTCCAAGCAATGGCTTGTGGGTTGGTACCTTTCACGGCTTAGCGCATCGCTTTTTAAAACATCATTGGCGCGAAGCACAGCTTCCACAAAATTTTCAAATTCTGGACAGCGATGATCAACTGCGCTTGCTTAAGCGCGTGATGAAAGACGCCAATATCGACGACTCACGCTATCCACCCAAGCAGGTGCAGTGGTTTATCAATGGCGAAAAAGACGAAGGCCGCAGGTCGGCTCATGTGCAGCCGAGCCACGACCCTTTTTCACGCACCATGCTGGAAATTTATCGGCTTTACGAAGAACAATGCCAACGCCAGGGCTTAGTGGACTTTGCCGAAATTTTGCTGCGCGCTCATGAGTTGTGGCTTAACAACCCCGACTTACTGGCGCATTACCAACAGCGTTTTCGCTATATTTTGGTAGACGAGTTTCAAGACACCAACAACATTCAATACGCTTGGATTCGCCTGTTAGCTGGCGACAGCGTGTCGGTGATGGCGGTGGGCGACGACGACCAATCTATCTACGGTTGGCGCGGTGCCAACATTGGCAACATTCAAAGTTTTCAAACCGACTTTCAAGGCAGCGAGCTGATTAAACTAGAGCAAAACTACCGCTCTACTCGCACTATTTTGGATGCAGCCAACGCGGTTATTTCGAACAACACTGGGCGCTTGGGCAAAAACCTCACCACCGAAGGCAGCGTTGGCACGCCTATTTTGCTGTATCGCGCCTTTAACGAGCAAGACGAAGCCCGCTACATTGCCGAACAAGTGCAAGAGTGGGTGCGCGCTGGCCGCCAACGCCAAGAAATGGCGGTGCTTTACCGCTCTAACGCACAATCGCGCACTCTTGAAGAAGCCTTAATTTACGCAGGTGTGCCCTATCGCATCTATGGCGGCTTACGCTTTTACGAACGCTTAGAGATTAAAAACGCTCTAGCCTATTTGCGTTTAATGGCTAATCGCAACGACGATACTTCTATGGAGCGTGTTATTAACGTGCCCACCCGCGCCATCGGTGAGAAAACCGTTGAACTGCTGCGCACTGTGGCACGCGACCAAGGTGGTTCGCTGTGGCAAGCGGCGCAATTGGCTATTACGCACAAAATGTTACCGGCACGAGCCTTAAACGCGGTGCAAGGTTTTCTCGATCTAGTTGACGAGCTAGACGCCGCAACCAACACCTTGCCACTGCACGAGCTTATCGACCAAATGCTGCACCAAAGCGGTTTAATTGAGTTTCACCGCAAAGAAAAAGGCGAAAAAGGCCAAGCACGAGTAGAAAACTTAGAAGAGCTAATAAACGCGGCCAAGCAATTTGTTGGCGAGAGCAACGAAGGCGAAGAGGAGCGCTCAGAACTGGCTTTATTCTTAGACCAAGCCTCGCTTGATGCCGGCGAAGGCCAAGCCGAAGAATACGAAGATGCCGTGCAATTAATGACCCTGCATTCGGCCAAAGGCTTAGAGTTCCCGCAGGTGGTGTTAGCTGGCGTAGAAGAAGGCTTATTCCCACATAAAATGTCGATGGATGATCCCGACGGCCTAGAAGAAGAACGCCGCCTTGCCTATGTTGGCATCACGCGTGCCATGGAAAAGCTGATTATTACCTTTGCCGAAACACGCCGCCTGTATGGGCAAGAAAACCGCTGCACGCCATCGCGCTTTATTCGAGAAATTCCCCACGAGCTAATCCAGGAAGTCCGCTTAAAAAACAGTGTTTCACAGCCGCTTAGTCAAAAATCGGCTCGCCTAAACGAACACACCGATGTGCCTTTTGCCTTAGGGCAACAGGTTTATCACGACATGTTTGGTGAAGGCACGGTGATGCAGTACGAAGGTAGCGGCAAAGGGCTGCGAGTGCAGGTGCATTTTGAGGAAGCTGGCAGTAAGTGGCTGGTATTAAGCTTTACCAAGCTACAGGCGCTCTAATAGTTTTGAGCGCCAATGCCTAATTCAACAAAGTTGCTTTGCATCATTTCCACATCGTATTCACCTAGGCCAAGGTAAGTAAGCACTTCAGCGCCAATGTTACTCCACTCTAGGTCTTCATCTTGGCGACCTAAAATTTTGTAGTTACCACAAATGTGCTCTGCCAGTTTTAAAATGGCCATCAAGGTTTTACCTTCGCTGTCACGAAAATCGTTACTGGCAAAATAACGTGCTGCGCTGTGATGCTCGGCAATCACATCACACAAAATGCGCGGCAGATTCCACGATTTGGCGGTGTAATAACCAATCACCGCATGGTTAGTGTTTAAACGCTGGTTCTCAATATCCACCACGCGTTTATCTGGGTAGGCATAAGATTCTTCCATGACGTCTAGGTAGTTGCTAAAACGATCCATTAGCAAAGGAATGCCGCAATTATGAAAAAGCCCCAGCAAATAGGCCATGTCGGGGTTGGGATAGCCCACTTGCTTGGCAATGTTGAGCGAAACCTGAGCAATGTCGTTAGCGGTATCCCAAAAGCGGTTCATATTGACTATGGTTTCATCACTCATTTGGCTTTTAATGGAAAGGCCATTAATGATATTCACCACACTGCGCAGACCAATCAAGCTCACCGCCTGCTGCACCGAGGTGATACGGCTTTTAAGCTCAAAGAAGGGCGAATTAACCACTTTCAAAACCGTGCCCGAAAGCCCCACATCTTGACTAATAAGCTTAGCGATTTGCTCTAAATCTGGGTCGGGCATCACCTGCTCCATCTGCAAATCGACCAGAATTTGTGGCTGGGGAGGGATCTTGATTCCTTGCATGATGTGCATAATTTGCTCATCGGTAAGCTCTATTGGCGGCATAACCTTCTCTCAATCAGCGTTAATGACAGCGCTGTTAATAGTAGCAGTGATTTTATCTTTTTCTTATTAAATGAAAGGTGAATTTTTAGACTGCACATTAGGATACAATGGCGCTAATTTTTTAATAGGTAAAACATCATGCGCCCTACTTTACGCCTAAACCCCAAAGCCGATAGACGCTTAAAAGGCGGCCATCTCTGGATTTACAGCAACGAGGTTGATAACCAAGCAACCCCTATCAAACAGCTTGAAGCTGGTAGCGAGGTGGTGATTGAAGCGGCAACAGGCAAAGCCCTAGGCGTTGCGGTTGTTAGCCCAGAGCAGCTTATCTGTGCGCGCTTATTTAGCCGTGATAGCAATGCCAGCTTGGATGTCTCGATGCTGGTGCACCGCTTACAGGTGGCTTTAAGCACGCGCGAACTATGGTATCCACAGCAATGCTATCGGTGGGTGTATGGTGACAGCGATGGTTTACCCGGCCTAGTGATTGATCGCTTTGGCGCAACCGTGGTGGTGCAAATTTCCAGCATGGCCATGGAATTGCGCAAAGGCGCATTGGTTGACGCCATTAATAAAGTTGCCAAGCCCAACTGCATTGTGTTTAAAAACGACGGCAAAATGCGCCAAGTAGAAGGCTTGCCAGAATACGTTGAGGTGGTGCAAGGCGAGCTTGAAAACGGCTGTGCTTTGCTGGTTGAAAACAACACTCAATTTTATGCCCCCGTGTTAGAAGGCCAAAAAACAGGCTGGTTTTACGACCACCGCGAAAACCGCGCCAAACTTAATAGCTTAGTGAAAGGCAAACGTGTTTTAGACGTGTTTAGCTATGTAGGTGGCTGGGGCGTACAAGCCGCAGTGCATGGCGCAGCCGAAGTGCACTGCATCGACGCCTCCGCGCAGGCCTTAGACTGGGTAGAACAAAACGCCAAGCTTAATGGTGTGGAAGAAAAAATAACCTGCTGGGAAGGTGATGCTTTCGCAGCACTGCGCCAGCTAAAAGACGAGAACCAACGCTTTGATGTGGTGATTATGGATCCGCCCGCGTTAATTCCACGTCGAAAAGACATTAAAGCCGGAGAGCAGGCTTACCATCGTTTAAATTCGTTAGCCATGCGCCTCTTAAACCGCGACGGTTTGTTGGTTTCGGCGTCTTGTTCCATGCACTTAGCTGAAGAGCGCTTAGTGGACATGCTGCGCACTATGGGCCGCGAGTTAGACCGCGAAGTGATGATTCAATATCAGGGTAGCCAAGGGGCAGACCATCCTGTGCTGCCCGCCATTGCTGAAACTCGCTACTTAAAAGCTATTTTTACGCGAGTTTTGCCAACTCGCTAATTGATGCTGGGTAAGCGCATATTTAATTGACTGGCCGTTTGATTGAGCAAGGTTAGTAGCTCAATCAACTGCTGGCGGCAAGCTTGCTTGGCTTGTTGCTGATCTGCCGCGTTTTGCCAGGTTTCAAGGTTCTGGTCAAACTGCTGAAACAGCGTTTGCCACGCCGCCAAAATGGGCTGTTCTTCTGTAAAAATACTCTTTAAACCCGCTTGCTTGCCGTTATCAGGCAAAAATAAATGGCGCACTCCTGTTATTAACGCTGCGATATCCTGCCAGCTAGACTGGCTAAACTCACTGCCATCTTGATTTAAACGTTTGGCCAGTAATTCCTGAGCAATCAGTTTTTGCGTTGCCGTAAAAGAAGCTAATAACACCTGAGACGATTTTGCCCGCGTCAGCATCGCAGGATAATAGCCTTTGCTTGGTTCCCAGCGCTCTTGCAGGCGCAGCAAATGCTTTTGCAGCAGTTCACTGGTGAGCTGTAAATACTGCCTACGACGATTATTGTTTTGTACTTTGGGACGCTCGCTATCGCCTGCCTCAACTTCCTGAGTATCGTCGGTTGGTAAACTTGATGTGTTTTCTTGTGCCACGAAATCGCGCCAAGAGCGCTTGCCATCTTCACCCCAGAGCATAAATTCGATTGGATGAAAGCCAATACTGGCATAGCTTTTATCGGCAAAGCCATGCTGCTCTAGCAAGTTTTTTTCGTTTAGCTCAAGGGCAAGATCGTTCACTATGCCGCTAAAAGGATAGCCAGCCAGATAGTCGATATAACCACCTTCGATTGGCCAAGCATCAAGCTGATAGAGCGTTTGCTGGTTGTTCTGGCCTTTTTTACTCCAATCACTGGGGTCAGACAACGGCAAAAAGGCGTAGATACGACTAAAAAGAAAAGCACTGTAAGCGCTACGCCAAGCTTCTTGAGCTTCAATCAGATGAGCCTTGCTTGGCTCAAACAAAAAAGCCGAAATTTTGGCATCAAGCTGCTGTGCTTTCTCGCCAGCTTGCGACATTTCGGTGTAAGCCGTTAAACCAAGCTGGGAAACGAAAACGTCTGTGTCGTAATCGCTGTTGGCATCCGCTGCGAGCATCGCAACAACCTTAGCCGCAGGTTCATCTGGTGCTTGGCTACAGGCCGCCAGCAGTGCCAGCCATACCAATGCAACAACACGCTTCATAAATTAATCTCGCAAACTGATAATGGGCCAATGACGTTGTTGAGCAATCGCAGTCAATTTTTCGTCTGGCTCGACCGTGATGGGGTGATCGACCTTTTCCAATAAAGGTAAATCGTTGTGCGAGTCGCTGTAAAAATAGCTGCCGTTTAAATCTTGTTGGTGCTGCTCTAACCATTCGTTTAAGCGCACCACTTTGCCAGCATGAAAACTAGGCACCCCTACAACTTTGCCAGTGTAATGACCATGCACAAACTCAGGATGGGGAGCAATAATGTGTTTGATATTCAGTAGATCAGCAATCGGATAGGTAATAAACCCATTGGTTGCGGTAATAATCAGTAAGGTATCGCCTTGGGCTTTGTGCTTGGCAATTAGCTCGCGGGTTTTGTGTGAAATAAGCGGCAAAATGCGTTCTTTTAAAAACTTATCTCGCGCTGCCAGCATGGTATCTAAGGGGTGCAGAGTAAGAGGCCTTAAGGCAAAGGCCAAAAATTCTTGAATATCCAGCGTGCCTGCCTGGTATTGAGCGTAGAAATAATCGTTACGCTCTTTATAAACATCGGCGTCCACCAGCTTTTGATCCACCAAAAACTGCCCCCACTCATAATCGCTGTCGCCACGTAAGAGGGTATGGTCTAAATCAAAAATCGCTAAAGCCACAGTTGCACCTATTAGAGAGAAATTGAGCGCCTATTCTATATCGACTGCAGTCACAAGCCTATCTTGAAAAAACTTGAGAAAAAACATCCAGTTCGCTTGACCTTTAGGCTAAAATCAGCAAGTTTTGTTCTATTACTTTTTGTTGGGCTGTATTGTGATTGATGAACAAGGTTACCGCCCTAATGTTGGAATTATTTTATGTAACGACCAAGGCCAGGTGCTTTGGGCGCGTCGTATCGGCCAAAATGCTTGGCAATTCCCTCAGGGCGGCATAAAAGAAGGGGAATCCCCAGAAGCGGCTCTTTTTCGTGAACTGCACGAGGAAGTTGGCCTACGCCAAGAGCAGGTGCAAATTTTAGGCTGCACTCGTGGCTGGCTGCGTTACCGCTTGCCTAAACGCATGGTTCGCTATGGCAGCAAACCATTGTGCATTGGCCAAAAACAAAAGTGGTTTTTGCTCAAGTTGATTGACCAAGACTCGGCTATTAACGTACAAGCAACGGACAGCCCCGAATTTGACGGCTGGGACTGGGTAAGTTACTGGTTTCCTCTGGGGTCGGTTGTTTCCTTTAAGCGCGAGGTCTACCGCCGTGCCATGACCGAGCTGGCACCGCGCATCGTAAAACTGCAAAGAAAAATAGGATAACCATGCTGGACGTATTACGTCGTATTGTGCAAGAAGTGAGCGCTGCCACCGATCTTAACGATGCCTTAAGGTTATTGGTCGAGCGCATCAAAGATGCCATGCAAACTGAGGTTTGCTCGGTGTACCTGCACGATGCCGACGTAAACCGCTATGTACTCATGGCCACCGAAGGCTTAAACCAAGACGCCGTTGGCCGAGTAAGCTTAAGCTCATCTCAGGGGTTAGTTGGCTTAGTGGCAACCCGCGAAGAGCCACTAAATATCGACAACGCTCCCGATCATCCTCGCTATCACTATTTATCGGAGACTGGCGAAGAGCCGTTCCTATCTTTCCTTGGCGTGCCCATTATTCACCACAAACGCATGTTGGGCGTTTTGGTGGTGCAGCAGCGCGACAGCCGCCACTTCGACGATGAAGAAGAAGCCTTTTTAGTTACCATGGCCGTGCAGTTAGCGGGCGTTATTGCCCATGCCGAAGCCAGTGGCAACATGAGTGATTTGGCTAAAAAAACACGCCGTTTTCAAAAGAAAACCACTCGCTTTGTGGGCACACCTAGCGCTCCTGGGGTGGGGCTGGGTGAAGGCTTTGTGCTCATGCCAGTGGCCGACTTCAGCACCGTTGACGATCGAGAAACCGACGACATAGAAGGCGAAATAGCGCTATTTGAAGCCGCTTTACAGGGCGCTCGCCAAGAAATTCGTGACTTAGGCAACAAGCTCAGTAGCGATTTGCGCCCCGAAGAAATGACATTGTTCGATGTGTATTTAAATATCTTGAACGACGACACCTTAGGGGTAGAAGTAAAGGCAAAAATCCGTGATGGCCAATGGGCACAAGGGGCGCTACGCCAAGTGATTACCCATTATATTGGCCACTTTCAGGTGATGGATGACCTATATCTACGCGAGCGTGCCAGCGATATTTTAGACCTTGGCGTGCGCATTCTGGCGCGCTTACAAGGCACCCACAATAAACTTAAAGAGCGAGACTTCCCTGCCAACACCATTTTGGTTAGCGAAGAGCTCACCCCCGGTATGCTGGGTGAAGTGCCTGCGAAAAAACTGCGGGCGCTGGTTTCCATGAAAGGCTCGTCTAACTCGCATGTGGCAATTTTGGCGCGCTCCATGGGCATTCCTGCGGTGATGGGGGTAATGGACGTTTCCTGCCAGCAGTTACAAGGGTTGGATCTGATTGTTGACGGCTATCGCGGGCAAGTGTTTGGTTCGCCCTCGAAAGAGTTACGCCGCCAGTACCGTTCTATTTTTAAAGAAGAACGAGCACTACAGCGCGATTTACAAAGCCTGCGCGACCTCCCTGCCCTAACCACCGATGGCGTGCGCATGCCTTTGCACGTTAATACTGGGTTAATTACCGACGCTGTGCGCAGCCTCGACCGTGGTGCCGAAGGTGTGGGCTTATACCGCACCGAAGTGCCTTTTATGATGAAAGACCGCTTCCCAAGCGAAAGTGAACAGCAGCTTATTTATCGCCAACAGCTCGAAGCCTTTGCGCCAAGCCCTGTTACCATGCGCACCCTAGACGTAGGCGGCGATAAATCGCTCACTTACTTCCCAATTGCCGAAGCCAACCCCTTTTTAGGCTGGCGCGGTATTCGTGTAACTCTTGACCATCCTGAAATCTTTTTGGTGCAAATTCGTGCCATGCTGAAAGCCAGCGAGGGCTTAGAAAATTTGCGCATCATGCTACCCATGGTTTCTAGCTGTAGCGAGTTAGACGACGCTTTGTACCTAATTCATCGCGCTTATTCTGAAGCATTAGAAGAAGGCTCGCGCATCAAAATGCCCGAAGTGGGAGTGATGATTGAAGTGCCTGCCGCGTTGTATCAAATTAAAGCCATGGCCGATCGGGTCGATTTTTTCTCGGTCGGCAGCAACGACCTAACCCAGTATTTACTGGCGGTTGATCGTAACAACCCGCGTGTTGCCAACCTCTATCAATCTTTTCATCCAGCGGTACTTAACGCGCTTAAAAATATTGCCGATCAAGCCCACCGTTATGGCAAACCAGTAAGTATTTGTGGTGAGTTGGCAGGCGATCCTTTGGGTGCCGTATTACTGCTGGCGATGGGCTACGATGCCTTGTCTATGAACGCCACCAGCTTACCTAAGGTAAAGTCGGTGATTCGCGGAATCAGCAAAACCTGGGCAGAGGAGCTGTTACAAGACGTGCTAGGTTTAGAAAACCCACTGATTATCATCTCTACGCTTGAGCTGGCTTTAGGCAAACAAGGTCATGGCCGAGTCATTAGCCCAGCCATCTAATTTACTTACAGCTTAATCACAACCGTGCCAGCCTCATTGCCGGCTTCATTCCAAGTGATTTCGGTAATCTGAGTTTGCTGTGGCGTTATCATTAGCGCAGTTGAACAGCGCGTGCCGTAGCTAGGCGTGTGAATAAACTGCGCCGACAGCATTCGCTCTAGTATCTTTGGCACCCCAGTATTGGGAAGCAAATGATCGGGAAAGGTATGACGGGTGTTCAACAACCGAGGCAAGGTTGCTAAATCGCTCGTCTTTTGCAACCACTGGTTTAACTGATATTTAGCCAACTCGGCCTTAGGCCAAGGCGTGTTTAGCTGAGCGTTGCTCAAGGCATGAGTACCAGCAGGAATAGATTGCAAGGTTGGTTCTGGGTAGTTGGTTAAATACCAAAGCTGGTTGATGTCTCCGGCAATAATGTTAAAAGGCGCATAAACGCGCGCACGGGCCAAGAGTTCACTAAGCGCCTGCTCTAAAGGCTTTTCGCCAAGTAGCAACTCGGTCACTAACTGCCCACGCGATGGTGGGTTTTCGGGTGCAACCCCTAGCACTCTAACGTTGGTTAAGGCCACCAGCCTACGCTCTGGGTTAAGCCCCAGCCAAGTGCCTCCTTCTTTTAAATCTTGGCCAGCCACCAGGCCGTTATCCCACTGATGCAAAGGCGCTGCAGGGCGAACAAAGTACTCATCGCGGTTGGCAGCCAACACGAGTTTTTGCTTGGGTTCAAAGTAAAAGGTAATTAGGCACATAACGGATTTCTTTTTAAGTTTTAAGGCAGATTAAGTCATAATGACGACCTTTTACAATTGGCGTTAGGTTATGGAGTTTTTACTCTTTTTAATAGTTGGGTGCATTACTGGGGTTTTAGGCGGCTTATTCGGCATAGGCGGCGGCCTGATTATGGTGCCTGTGCTTATTTTCACTCTCAAAGCCCAAGGCGTTAGCCCAGACATTCTTACCCACATGGCACTGGCCACCTCGCTGGCGACCATTGTTTTTACTTCTATTAGCTCTATTCGCACCCACCATGCTAAACGTGCGGTGGAATGGCCTATCGCTGGCTGGATGAGCCTTGGCATTGTCTTTGGCACCATGCTTGGTGGTTTTGTGGTAATGGGCGTATCGGGTAGCACGTTAAATAAAATTATTGGCGTCTTTGCGATAAGCATGGCGATTAAAATGTATTTTGATATCGCCCCACCCAGTTCAGGTAAACGCCCAGGTAAATCCGGCTTAACTGGCGCAGGCGGAGTGATTGGCTTTGCTTCCGCTTGGTTTGGTATTGGCGGCGGCTCGTTTACTGTGCCTTATTTAACTTGGATGAACCTGCCTATGCGCCACGCCGTAGCCACATCGGCAGCTTGCGGACTGCCCATTGCCATAAGTGGTGCGCTTACCAACCTAGTGATTGGTTGGGGCCACCCAGGCTTGCCAGCATGGAGCACCGGCTTTTTATATTGGCCGGCCATTGTTGGTATGGCAGCGGCCAGTATGCCTATGGCCAAAGTAGGGGCAAACCTCGCGCATAAGCTCGACCCTAAATTATTACGCAAGCTGTTTGCCTTGTTACTTGTTAGTATTGGTTGTTATTTTTTACTGTTTGAATAAAGGATTTTTATGCTCGCTTACCCCAACATCGACCCTGTTGCTTTAAGCATCGGCCCATTGCAAATACACTGGTATGGCCTGATGTACTTATTGGCCTTTGGCACCGCTTGGGGCTTAGCCACCTACCGCATTAAAAAACCTGGCTCTAGCTGGACCGCCGAGCAAGTTTCCGACCTGCTGTTTTACTGCGCCATGGGCATTATTTTGGGTGGTCGTGCTGGCTATGTGCTGTTTTATAACTTTGGTCAGTTTCTACAAGACCCAATCTGGCTGTTTCGCGTGTGGGAAGGCGGAATGTCGTTCCACGGCGGCCTAATTGGCGTGGTATTAGCCTTGGCTTATTTTGGCCATAAATATAAAAAGAACATTTTTGAAGTGGGCGATTTTATGGCCCCCTTCGTACCCATTGGCTTAATGTTTGGCCGCTTTGGTAACTTTATTGGCGGTGAACTTTGGGGCCGCGTAAGCGACGTATCTTGGGCGATGGTATTTCCTCGTGCTGGCGACCTGCCCCGCCACCCTTCACAGCTTTATCAAGCCTTTGGCGAAGGCTTTTTGCTCTTTGTTGTGCTGTGGATATACTCCTCACGTCCACGCCCACAAAAAGCCGTAAGCGCAATGTTTTTATTGGGATACGGCATTTGCCGCACCGCCGCCGAGTTTTTCCGCGAGCCCGACGCGCAAATCGGCTTTGATTTATTTGGCTGGCTCACGCGTGGGCAGCTACTGAGCATACCCATGATATTTGTTGGTTTGGCGCTTTTGGTTTATGCCTATCGGTCGCGCCCCGCGCCTAGCGCCAAGCTATTTAGGGAGTAATTTATGAAACAATACCTCGATTTAATGCGCCATGTGCGTGAGAACGGTACATTTAAAGCCGACCGCACGGGTACTGGCACTTACAGTTGCTTTGGCTATCAAATGCGTTTTGATTTAAGCCAGGGCTTTCCTATGGTAACCACCAAAAAGCTGCATTTGCGCTCTATTATTCACGAGCTGTTGTGGTTTTTAAGTGGCGATACCAACATTAAATATCTCAAAGAAAACGGTGTGTCTATTTGGGACGAATGGGCCGACGAAGACGGTAATTTGGGCCCAGTGTATGGCTACCAATGGCGTAGCTGGCCTGCGGCGAATGGCGAACACATCGACCAAATTAGCCAGATTATTGAGCAGATAAAAACCACCCCAGATTCACGCCGTATTATTGTCAGCGCTTGGAACGTGGGCGAAATTAAAAATATGGCCTTACCGCCCTGTCATGCGTTTTTCCAATTTTATGTCGCTGACGGCAAACTTTCTTGCCAGCTTTACCAACGCAGCGCCGATATTTTCTTAGGCGTGCCTTTTAACATCGCCAGCTACGCCTTGCTGGTACACATGGTGGCGCAGCAATGTGATTTAGAAGTCGGTGACTTTGTTTGGACAGGCGGAGACGTGCACCTGTATGCCAACCATTTAGAGCAAACCGATTTACAGCTAAGCCGCGAACCACTGGCACTGCCAAAATTAGTCATAAAACGCAAACCCGACAGTATTTTTGACTATAAATTTGAAGACTTTGAAGTGGTTGGCTATGAAAGCCACGCGCACATCAAAGCACCAGTGGCGGTGTAAACATGCTTTCCATCATTATCGCCTTTGCGCAAAACCGTGTTATGGGCCGAGATAATCAGATGCCTTGGCATTTGCCCAATGACTTACAGTATTTTAAAAAAACCACTATGGGTAAGCCGATGATTATGGGGCGCAAAACCTATGAAAGCATCGGCAAGCCTTTGCCTGGCCGTCCGCATATTATTATTACCCGCGATGCCAACTATCAGCCGCCTAATGCCAACGACAAAGTGCAGGTAGTCACCAGTTTTGACGCAGCGCTTGTGGCTGCGAAGCAGTTATTGCCAAGCCTAGGCAGCGAGGAAATTATGGTGATTGGCGGCGCAGAAATTTGCAAACTGGCACTGCCCAGCGCAAATCGTTTGTACCTTACGGAAGTGCACGCTGAGGTGGAAGGCGATATTTACTTCCCTGAATTTGACCAAAGCCTATGGCAAGAAACCAGCCGCGAAAGCTACGCCGCCTGCGAGAAAAACCCTTACGACTACAGTTTTGTGGTGCTGGAACGAATTTAGAGTCTGGAGTCTGGCGCTCTGTTCGCTGGCTCTCGACACTCGACACTCGACAAAAATAAAATAAAAACAATGAACGCCTTAAAAATCTACGCAGGCTCTCACGCCTTACAACACATTCAAAACAATGGCCTAAACCAAGCCGATATAAAACTGATGCTTGCCGCCTCAGGTGGGCCAAAGTGGTTTGCCAATTACGCTATGGATAAGTTTTTACTGGGTGAGTGGTTTAAAAACCGTACCGAGCCGTTGCATCTGTTGGGAACGTCAGCGGGTGCTTTTCGCATGGCTTGTTATGCTCAGAAAGACCCAATCGCTGCGTTAGACCGGTTTTTAGAAGGCTATCTAAGCCAAGAGTATTCGTTAAAACCCACCGATCGCGAAATCGGCCTAGGGTTAGAGCGTATGTTAGGGCTTATGCTGGGCGAGCAAGGTGTAAGCGAGATACTCGCCAACCCAGTGATGAAGTTTAATACTCTGGTGGCGCGTTTTCGTGGGCTAGGTGCTTCAAAGCACAAAGCCGTGCAAGCGGTGGGCTTGATGGGTGCATTGCTAGGTAATTTGGCTTCGCCTGCGGCCATGCGCCCTTTTGTCGAGCGTATGCTGTTTCATACGTCTAACCAGCTACCTATTAGCCATTTTCCTAAATTACCTGTGCGCCGCGTACCGCTTAATCAAGATAATTTATACGCGGCGGTTCGAGCGACTGGCTCGATTCCTATGGTAATTGACGGTATTAAAGACATCGCCCACGCCCCCAAGGGCACTTACCGCGATGGCGGTGTTACCGATTATCAGTTTGACCTGCCCTGCAAGCCTAAAGACGGCCTAGTGCTGTATCCGCATTACAGTGCCGCGCCGCCCAAAGGCGGCTGGTTCGACAAAGCCTTAGCCTGGCGCAAAGCACAACGCAGCAACTATTCGCATACCATTATTTTGGCGCCTAGCCATGAGTTTGCGGCCAGTTTGCCCGGCGGCAAAATCCCCGAACGCCAAGATTTTTACGATATGACAGACTATCCCCCTCGCAGAGCGCATTGGGAAAAGTCATTGCAACAAATGCAGCAGTTGGGTGATGAACTTGCAGAAGTAGCCCAACAAAACCGTTGGGCCGAAGTGGCCGAGCCGCTACCATTTTAACGGCTCGTTTAGGCTATTGCGCTAACGCGGATTTTTGTAAGCCAATAAGTTGCTCGATGCTGGTTTTGGCCATAGCAAGCATGGCGTTTAGCTGTTCAGCGGTAAAAGGCGCGCCTTCGGCAGTGCCTTGTATTTCAACAAAACCACCGTCTTCGGTCATCACTACGTTTAGGTCGGTTTCGGCGCTGGAGTCTTCGGCGTAGTCTAGGTCGGTAACTACTTCGTCTTGGTACACCCCAACCGAAATAGCCGCCACCATTTGTTTTAATGGGTTGGTTTTGATTTTGCCGTTTTCTTTTAGCCAATTAATCGCATCGGCCAAAGCCACGCAAGCACCTGTAATAGAAGCTGTGCGTGTGCCGCCATCGGCCTGAATCACATCACAGTCGATGGCGATGGTGTTTTCGCCCAAGGCTTCTAGGTCGATCGCCGCGCGCAAACTGCGACCAATTAAACGTGAGATTTCTACCGTGCGACCTTGCTGTTTGCCTTTGGCTGCTTCGCGCTGCATACGCGTGCCAGTAGAGCGTGGCAGCATACCGTATTCAGCCGTTACCCAGCCTTGACCTTTGCCGCGCAAAAATGGTGGCACAGAGGTTTCAACCGAAGCGGTGCAAATTACTTTGGTATCGCCAAACTCAACCAATACCGAGCCTTCGGCGTGCTTGGTGAAATGGCGAGTAATACGAATATCGCGAGTAGCGTTTGCGCTACGGCCGCTTGGTCTCATGGTGTTTCCTTAAATAAAAAATTAAGGCCGCATTATAGCGGCCTGAATGAGGGCGGC
Source organism: Venatoribacter sp. (assembly GCA_049277875.1). Lineage (GTDB taxonomy): Bacteria > Pseudomonadota > Gammaproteobacteria > Pseudomonadales > Oceanobacteraceae > Venatoribacter. The sequence goes on along the minus strand of JBASZG010000044.1, from coordinate 8,435 downwards.
AAATGTTAAGCCGTATGTTGCGTAGGCCAGCTATCCGCCTTTTCAATTAGTTGATGATGCAAGGCTTTAACAGCTTTTTTATAGTCGTCATTAGCAATCAAAAACATCATATCTATCTGGCGCAAGGCTTGGTGCACCGACAAAATATTTACATCGTTTTCTGATAAAGCCGTAGCCGCTTGTTGTAGCAAACCCGGCACTTTCATATTGCTTCCGATAGCACTAACCATAGCCATTTTTTCGATCGTTATTTCTGCTTCTGAATAGGCTTTTTTGAGGCCTGCAAGCAAACGGTTTATTTTGCGCTTATTACCTTTTAAGTAAAAAGTGACCGTATTGGCGTTGTAGTCTTTAGTGAGCACCTGCAAAGCCGAGTCTTGAACTAGCTCATTCATGCGCATTCGATACTTGGCATTGCCTACCATATCTTGATCAAAAACCTCCAGCGCCCACACGTTAGTTGCGCCTGCAATAATTTCCACCTTCGGCTTGTCGCTAGTAAAATCGTTGTGAATTACAGTGCCTTGGTGTTCAGGCTCGAAGGTGTTTTTTACCCGCAGCAAAATATTATCGCGGCGCAAAGGTGCTGCCGCTCGTGGATGAATTGCCTCCATCCCCAAGTTGGCAAGCTGATCTGCCACGTCGTAATTGGTTTGGCCAATGGGGTAAACTTTTTCGGCTCCAACCACCATCGGATCGGCTGTACTGAGATGATATTCTTTATGAATTACAGCCTCTTTTGCGCCTGTTAAGGTTGCCACCTTACTGAAGGTCATTTCGCTGTAGCCACGGTCGAAGGTTCGCATTAAGCCCTCTACGCATTGGGCATAGCCGGTAATGATAGGCATTTCAGAAGCAAAGTTTACGCTAGCAAATGCCCGCTCTATTTGCTCATTTAAAGAATATTGCTCGCTAGACTCCCAGTTGGTTAAGTCTATAAAACGCGCATTTACTTTGTGTGCTTTTATTAATAAAGCAGAGTTGTAAGCGCTATGCGACTCACCTAGAGCGCTTAGCATCTCGCGCACGGTATGAAGGTGGTCGTCTAGTTGGAAGTGCCCAAAACGACACACAACCTCCAAATGTTTTAAACACTGTTCAGCGTCGTAAATCCTCTGGCTAATAAATTGGTCAGCGCGTTTATGGCTAAGCTGATCGTTGCTAAAAATATCCGCATTGATTTCTAGCATACGCTCTAAGGTAGCTTTGAGTTTCTCTTGCCAAGGGTTTTGCTCGTCCATTTCAGAAAATAAAGCATAAACACCGGGTTCGCCTGTTTTTTTATGCTCTAACAAGGCATTGGTGATACCTGAGTACGCCGACACCACAAAGCCTCGGCCATACAAGCTGCCTTCGGCGTTGGGGCGCAGCCAAATATTTTCAAGCACATCGCGCCAAGCGCTCATCGATGTGCCTCCTATTTTTTCTATGCTATGCATAATTTACCTAATTTATTTTGTAACCTTTTCGGCACTTAATTCGTAGGCACCTTCTTTGTTATGCACTTCGGTGCCTGTTAGTGGCGGATTAAACACACAGGCGAGCTGCATATCTTCGCTGCCACCACGCAGTAAGTGCTTGTCGTTTTTATCAAGAATATAAATAGTTCCTGGCTCAATTTTGTGAATTTTGCCATCGGCTAGGGTTTCCACTTCGCCATTGCCACTAATGCAATACACCGACTCAAGGTGATTTTGGTAGTGAATTGCGGTTTCGGTGTTGGCATAAATAGTGGTGATATGAAAAGAAAAGCCCATGTTGTCGTCTTTAAGCAACATACGCACGCTGGTCCAGGTGCCGGTTTCACTTTCTACTTTGCGAGCCGAGTTTTGGCAGTCTTTTAGGGTTCTTACAATCATTACGATTCCTATTTGTTCACTTTAAGGTTAAGACGCAGCGGCGGTTTGCTGTTCGGTTAAAGCGGTTTTTACGCTTTGTGCCAGAATGTCTAAGCCTTTATTTAGGTTTTCCACTTCAATGGTTAAAGGTGTAAGAATTTTTACCACCTGACCGTCGGAACCACTGGTTTCAATAATCAGCCCTTTCTCAAAGGCTAAAGACGTAATACGGCTGGCAATGTCGCCATTAGCAAATTCCAAGCCCTGCATAATGCCACGACCTTTGTGCTTCATTTTGCCGCCATGCTGTGCCTGAATTTCTTTTAAGCGACCACGAATAAGCTTCTCTTTAGCTTTCACTTCTTGGCTGAAACTGTTGTTGCTCCAATAGGTTTCAATCGCTGCGCGAGCAGTAATAAAGGCGTGGTTGTTGCCACGGAAAGTACCGTTATGCTCGCCCGGTTTCCAAGTATCGAGCTCTGGTTTCATCAACACGACCGCCATTGGCAGGCCATAACCACTTAACGATTTAGACAGGGTAATAACGTCGGGCTTAATACCGAACTCTTCAAAGCTAAAGAAAGTGCCGCTGCGGCCACAGCCTGCTTGAATATCATCAACAATCAGCAGCATTTTGTGGCGTTTGCATAAGGCTTGTAAGCCTTGCAACCATGCGCCCTGTGCTGCATTTAAACCACCTTCGCCTTGTATGCACTCAACTATTACCGCCGCTGGGTGGCCTAAGCCAGAAGACTTACCTTGCAGTGCTTTTTCAAAGTATTGAAGGGTATTGAAGTCGCCAAGGTAGCCGTCGTAGGGCATAAACTGCACGCCCGCTAATGGCATACCAATGGCTTCTTTGTAGTAGCCATTAGCGGTTACCGCCGCCGAGCCTTGAGTTACACCATGAAACGCGTTGGTAAAAGACACTACGGTATGGCGGCCAGTATTTTTACGAACAATTTTTAAAGCGGCTTCTACCGCGTTCGTACCTGTTGGGCCGGTAAACTGCACTTTGTAATTCAAATTGCGTGGTTTAAGAATGTGTTTTTCAAAGCTTTCCAAAAAGGCGGTTTTGGCCTCGGAGTGCATATCTAGGCCATGTGTTAGGCCGTCTTTCTCGATGTAATCTATTAATGCCTGCTTAAACTTAGGGTTGTTGTGACCGTAGTTTAGCGTGCCCGCCCCGCCCAAAAAGTCGATGTATTCTCGCCCGGTATCATCGGTTAACTTGGCGTTAATGGCGGTGGTAAAAGTAACAGGGAAGTCGCGACAGTAGCCGCGCACATTGGATTCGAGCTTGTCGTAAATATCCATGATTAATGCTCCTTAGTGGGAAAGAGTGGAAAGGGGAAATGGGCCAATTTCAACCAAATATTCCGTATCGTGCCGCTGGTTGAAGTGCGTGTCTTTGCTAAAGAAAGCACGCTGGCTAAGAGGGGCGTTATGCTGTTTGGCTAAACGCTCAAAAGTAGCCCAAGACGCTTGATTGCCTTGAGTTATGGTGGTGTGCAGATAGCTAATACCTGCATCGGAGTTAATTAAATGATTCAGCATTTTGCTGGCCACGCCTTGTCCACGCGCGGCCTTGGCAACCGCCACCTGCCAAACAAATAAGGTATTGGGGGCATCGGGCAAAAGATAACCAGAAACAAAACCCACCATTTGCCCATTCGCTTCGGCCACAACCGAAGTGCGCGAAAAGTGCGTGCATTGCAGTAAGTTGCAGTACATGGAGTTGGTATCAAGAGGGGAGCAGTTGGCGATAAGCTGGTGTACAGCGTGGCCGTCGGTAGACAGAGGGTTGCGTAATTTAATCGAGCCTAGCTCGTTGGTGTCATTCATCCTATATAAAAGACGCGTACTAGAAATGTTTTACTCTATTACGCCTTTCACTATTGCTTAGAGGTCTAAGTAATTTAACAGAGCTTAAAAATCATTACAACTCTAAGTATTTTTATGGTTAAGCGATTGGCGTATAGTTGGCAACCTTTATCTGTGTATTGAAGCGTTGTTTTATGAATCGTTACGAAGAAGTTTTAGTGGCCTTGCGCCGCATTATTCGCGCCACCGATATGCACTCACGCCAGCTTAATAAAAGTGCAGGACTTACTTCGCCCCAACTGCTTATCTTGCAACTGCTTAGACGACATGGCGAACTAACCTCAAGCGAAATAGCAGCTCACGTTAGCCTGTCTCAAGCAACGGTAACAACCATTATCGACCGCCTAGAAAGCCGCAAATTAGTGCAGCGTGAGCGCAGCCAGCAAGACCGCCGCAAGGTGCTCGTTTTCTTAACCGAGCAAGCCGAAAAATTACTCCTTAACGCCCCCAAGCCTTTGCAAGAGCACTTTGTTAAGCAATTCCAAGATTTACACGACTGGGAACAAAGCATGATTTTAAGCGCGCTAGAGCGCGTGGCTTACATGATGGACGCGCAGCATATTGATGCCTCTCCTGTGTTAGACATCGGCCAGCTAGACCGCTTGGACGACTTGCCTAAATGATTTCTTTTCGCTTTACTTAGGGCTGTTTTCCCACCCTTATCTCTTACTCATTTAGGCCTAGATACCTTGGAACTGTTTAAGCGTTTTTTGCTGCCTGTTAGCATGCTTATTCTTGCGGCTGGATTTTGGTTTTATCCCAATTTCGAGCAAATAGCCGCTGGCATTGCCGTGTTCCTATTTGGCTTAAAAATGCTTGAGCGTGGCATTCAAGGGCTCAGTGGCGGCCTGCTTGAAAGCATGCTGCAAAAAGTAACCAGCTCCACCCCTCGCGCTATGTTATTTGGCCTAACCACCACCACCCTTGTGCAATCGAGCACCTTGGTTATGGTGCTGGCTATTTCGTTTTTATCCGCTGGCATGATTCCACTGGGCACAGGTATTGGCGTGGTGTTTGGCGCCAACCTTGGCACCACCACGGGCACTTGGCTTATTGGCGGCTTGGGGCTAAGTATCAGCCTTACTAAAATTGCACTGCCGATTATTATTTTTGGTGTGCTACTGCTGTTTCAAACTCGGCCTATTTATCAAGCCTTTGGCAATATGCTGTTAGGCATGGGCTTTTTGTTTTTGGGTATCGACTACATCAAAATTGGCTTTGCCGGCGTGCAGGACAGCTTCGACTTCAGCATTCTTTCGGCCAATAACTTTTTCGATATTTTATTGCTGTTTGGCTTGGGGTTTTTTATTACGGTGGTACTGCAATCCAGCCACGCCACCTTGCTGTTAACGCTTTCTGCCCTGGCGGCCAACCACATTAGTTTTACCAGCAGTGCGGCTATTACCGTGGGCGCTTGCGTAGGTACAACCATTATTCCACTACTTAGTAGCCTAGGCGCCAACGAAGCAGGCAAACGCCTTGCACTCACACACTTTATGTTCAACCTAAGCTCCGCCATTTTGGTGCTGTCTGCCCTGCCCTTATTGCTTTGGTTGGTTGAAGAAGCCGCTCACTTTGTGGGCGTACCTAGCGACTTTTACCCATTGAAACTCGCTATTTTTCATAGCTTTTTTAGCCTGATTGGCATCATCATCATGTGGCCACAAAAAGAACGCTTGCAACTGTGGCTGCAAAAAATTATCCCCACCGTCGAGCCAAAAACCGCACGGGTGAAATACCTTACCCCTTCTGCGCTAGAGTCTACCGCCACCGCCGTTACCGTAGCCCGCAGCGAAACTCTGCGCCTGTATAACATTGCCAACAACATCATTATTGAAGGTTTGGGCTGGTACGTAGAAGAATTTGAACAAGAATGGCCGCTCGACCAACTTTCGGAGGCCAATAAAAACCAGCCATTACCAAATCTGCAGTATTTATATGAGCAAAACATCAAGGTAATTTACTCCGAAATTATTGGCTTTATCAGCAGCGCCCGCGAAAAATCGACCGACCTGCACGATGACCAACTACGCGAGCTGTGGGCAGCCAACTTTCACTTGGTGGAAGCCATTAAAAGCATCAAACATTTACAACGAAATATGGGGCTGTATTTGCACCACAAAAATCAAGATATTTCGCAAACCTACCAAAATATGCGCTTGCAGCTTGGCGAAGTATTGCGTGCCAATGCCTTTGCGCAGGGCACAGCCGATCCAACAGAAAGCCGCTTATTGCTAGACCACCAACTGCTATTAACCGAGCGGGTGCAGTCGGAATCGAACGGCCTAATTGAAGGGCTAATTCGCTCACGCAAAATAACCACAGGCATGGCCACCTCGCTTATGGCAGACAAAGGCTATGTTTATAAAGCCTGCTTGAGCCTAATCAACACAGGCCGCTATTTGTTTATTGACCCAGAGAAACCTCAGGCACAAACTCCCGAGTCTTTAGAACTTGAAACAGCAGACCTAAGCGATATTAACCAAATGCTGGACGATCAACGTAGCGAAGAGGCTATGGAGCAGTAACATGAAAACCAAAAAGTTAATGAAAAAGCTATCGCTGTTATTTAACCGCCAAGAACGCAAAGCATTAAAACAACGCCACGAACTTAAAGACGCGTTAGCCAAAATTAAGTGCAAGCAAAAGGAATTAGAGCAACAGCTAGAGTGCTGCCAAGACGCCGAAGCTAAAAAAGAACTGGAAGATAAAATCTCTATATTAGAAACCCAACGCCGCAAGGGCTTGGATAAACTGCGTAACCCGAACGCATAACCACCAACAAAACTAAGGCCGCTTGTTAGCGGCCTTATGTATTAACGCTCTAGCAAAAACTCTTTACCCACCATATCGGCAGGCACCTTGCTGTGCGAACCATCGCAGAACGGCTGATCTTCGGTTTGTTTGCACTGGCACAGATAATAATTTTTGCTTTCATCTACTGAAAACTTCATGGGCGTAAAGCCAGTGCCCTTGTGCGAGCCATCGCAAAAAGGTTGGTTTTTAGAACGGCCGCAACGGCACCAGAAGTATTCTTTACCCGCCTCTAACTCAACTTTTGCGGGTTTGTTCATAGCAACAACAGGTTTCATAGCTTCTCTCTTTTTTGTATTTTTATCCCTAAAGGGTGAGGGCAGTATAGTAGTGGCATTAGGCTGATGCCACTTAGTAATGTAAACCTAAGTAATCCTTCGAGCTTATACAGGAACCTTAGGTATGCTATGCCCTCTTAACGGGTTGCCTTTCATCAACAGTAGGAGCATTCATGAAGAAAATTTTGTTACTAAGCGTGGCTACTGCATTAACCAGTTTAAGCTTAACCTCTGCGGCTGATATTAAACCTAGCGATGCCATCGAATACCGCCAAGGTATTTTTAAGGCGTTCAAATGGAATTTTGGCCCAATGGCCGATATGGTGCGTGGCAAAACGGAATTTAACGGTGAAGAATTCGCTAAACGCGCCAACACCCTACAAAGCTTAAGCACCCAACCTTGGGAAGCCTTTATTGATGGCACTTACGCCAGCGCCACCTCGGCACTGCCCAAAATTGCAACAGAGCAAGCCGCTTACCAAGAACGCATTGATACCTTCGAAAAAGCCGTGGCTAATCTAGCCAAAGCCGCTCAAACACAAGATTTAAAACAAATTCGCCCTGCTTTTGGTCAAGCAGGACAAAGCTGCAAAGGCTGTCACGATAACTTCCGAGACTAACCTTTATAAGCGGCGGTTTCACACCGCCGTTTTTATTTCTTCCCAGTAATCATGCCTTGCAACAAACGCTCTTTGCGGAAAATCTGGTGAAGCAACACCGCTGCAATGTGCAGCCCAATAACGCCCAGCAGCCCATTAAAAATAAGTTTGTGCAACTTGGTAAGTTGCAAACTGAGGTCATAACTTACCCAGCTCATCAATGGCCCATCGGTCATGATGTCATCGGTGGCAAACAGCCCTGTTCCTGCTTGGGCCAAGCAAAGCCCTAACAGCAAAAACACACCTAACGCCCCCAGTGGATTATGGCTTAAGTAATGCTTTTCTTGGCCTTTGAATAGGCTAATCGCATATTGAAAGGTGGTTTTAGGAGAATAGATAAATGCACTGAAACGTGCATGTTGGCTGCCGATTAGCCCCCAAATGAAGCGCAGCAAAATCAAAGCAATAACCGCATAACCTGAATACATATGCCATTCCATCCAGTTACCACCTTGCTTACCACTGAACCAGCAAAAACCGATTGCTGCCACCAGTAACCAATGAAATGCTCGAACAAAAATATCCCATACTTTTACAGATGTATTCGCTGTCATGCGCTTACCTTCTTATTGAAACAACACCGAAATGTAACCAGTGTCTTGGCTTTACTCAAGAAAGCTTACGCTAGTTTACGGAGGTGATGGGCGTTTTCGGAAGCGGCCCATCTTCTCCTTGTAGAGCGTTTTAAGCTTGCGCTTTATTGCGTAATGTTTGCGTTGCTGCAATCAGCTTTTCAAGTGACGGAATCACTTCCTCCCATTGGCGGGTTTTTAGACCGCAGTCTGGGTTCACCCATAAACGCTGAGCGGGAATACGCTCGGCGGCGTGCTCGATAAGCGTTACGATTTGTTCCTCGGTGGGGATATTCGGTGAGTGAATATCGTACACACCTGGGCCAATTTCGTTGGGGTATTCAAACTCTTTGAACACTTCCAAAAGCTCAGAATCGGAGCGTGAGTTTT
>JBASZG010000043.1:0-2698 GCA_049277875.1 Venatoribacter sp. | reverse complement strand
GCGCGCTGCGAAAATGCTCGTCCATTTCAAAGGCACCGTAGAGCAAGTCGCGGAAATTATCTGCGCCAATGGCGAGAGCTAAAGGCAAGCCAATCGCTGACCATAACGAGTAGCGCCCGCCAACCCAATCCCACATGGGAAAAACGTTTTCTTCGGCAATACCAAACTCCACCGCTTTTTTAACATTGGCGGAAACCGCCGCAAAATGACGGGGCAAATCTTGTTCACTGCCGCCATTTTCTAAAAACCAGTGGCGACAGGCCAAGGCATTTTTAAGCGTTTCTTGAGTGGTAAAAGATTTAGACTGAACAATAAAAAGCGTGGTAGCTGGGTTGAGGTGGCTTAAGGTTTCGGTAATGCTAGAGCCGTCGATATTAGCTAAATAATGGATGTTTAGCTTGCTGTCCCAATAAGGTTTAAGCGCCGCAGAGGCTAATTTGGGGCCTAAAAACGAACCGCCGATACCAATGGAAACAACGTCGGTAAAAGGAAGATTGGTGTAGCCGCGCCACTGGTTGCGGCGAATTTTAAAGCAAAAATCTTCGATACGTTTTAGGGTGGCGCGCACTTCTGGCATGACATCTAGGCCATTCACTAAAACAGGGCGTGCCGAGAAATTGCGCAAAGCCGTATGCAGAGCAGGGCGGTTTTCGCTTTGATTCACATTGGCACCGGCAAACATGCTTTGAATTTTGTCAGTTAAATTTTGCTCTTGAGCTAGGTTAACCAATAATGCCAAGCTGTGTTCAGTAATGCGGTTCTTTGAGTAATCTAGGGATAAACCTGCTGCATTCACACTAAAGCGCTGAAAGCGGTTGGGGTCAGCTAAAAACCAGTCGCACATGCGCTGGTTTTTAATTTCGTCATAGTGTGCTTGTAAATTTTTCCAAGCAAGAGATTGCGACAAAGCAGCCATTATAAGTCCTTACCTTTAAAACTAGCGGCAGTATAAGAAGTGCAGCTTACAATGGCTAATATCTTTTCAAACGAGGCGTTAAGACAGGGCGCTGTAAACCTTACTGAAGCTGGATTCATCGTTAATGTTGATATCCAGTTGCAGCTTTCGTGAAATATCACTGGCTGAGAATACCCCACGAATTTGGCGCATTTCTGGGTCGATAACTAGGCGGTGTTGGCGATGGTTATCTTTAAGAACGTTCACAACATCGCCGATGCTGGCGGTTTTTACTTCGTCGATATTCAGTGCCAGTAGGTCTTGTTTTTTAGTCATTAGCTCTGTGACCAAAATTTCATTGGGTAATGTGCTACTGAGTGTTGATTTAGACAGAATGGCTTGTTCGGTTAAGTCTTTGGCATTAATCACGCCTAAGAAACGTTTGTTTTCATCCATTACGAGCATCAACCGCACATGGGTGCTGCGGGTATTAATGGCGGTAACGTTAGAACTAATAACCAGTGGTTCAATGTTAAAGAAGTGGGTAAAAAAATGCGTGACGGGGCTGTTAATGGTAAATGGTGGGCCCTCCCGGGCTCGAACCGGGGACCTAACGATTATGAGTCGTGTGCTCTAACCAACTGAGCTAAGGGCCCATTTACTGCTTGAGGGTGTTGCTTTTGAGTTTGGCGATGGCCAAAACGCGGGCATTATATAAAGCTTCGCTGGCAAGCGCTACCCTTTGATTATTAAATAAAAAAAGCTCACCGAAGTGAGCTTTAAGGTTAGTCGTCGATAAATGAGCGTAGGTGATCAGAACGGCTAGGGTGACGTAATTTACGCAATGCCTTGGCTTCAATTTGACGAATACGTTCACGAGTTACATCAAACTGTTTGCCTACTTCTTCTAAGGTATGGTCGGTATTCATATCAATACCAAAACGCATACGCAGCACTTTTGCTTCACGCGCAGTTAAACCAGCTAATACTTCACGAGTGGCTTCGGTTAGGCCGTCGTTGGTGGCTACGTCCAGTGGAGACTCGGAGTTCGAGTCTTCGATAAAGTCACCTAAGTGCGAATCTTCGTCATCACCAATTGGGGTTTCCATCGAGATAGGTTCTTTGGCGATTTTCAGCACGCGACGAATTTTGTCTTCGGGCATTTCCATGCGTTCTGCCAATTCTTCAGGAGAGGGGTCGCGCCCCATTTCTTGCAGCATTTGGCGTGAAATACGATTGAGCTTGTTGATGGTTTCAATCATATGCACAGGAATACGAATGGTGCGGGCTTGGTCGGCAATCGAGCGGGTAATGGCTTGGCGAATCCACCAAGTGGCGTAAGTTGAGAACTTATAACCGCGACGATATTCGAACTTGTCCACGGCTTTCATTAAGCCAATGTTGCCTTCTTGAATAAGGTCTAAAAACTGCAAACCACGGTTGGTGTATTTTTTCGCAATGGAAATTACCAAGCGTAAGTTAGCTTCGACCATTTCTTTTTTGGCGCGGCGTGCACGCGCTTCACCAATGGAAACGCGACGGTTCACTTCTTTAATTTCGGGAATACTTAAACCTACGCCGTCTTCGACAGCTTTAATTTTCTTCTGTGAGCGGAAAATATCAAACTTGTAGGTGTCTAGTTTGGCCGAGTAAGGGGCTTCAGAAGCAATCAGTTCTTCAATCCAATCGCTGTTTACTTCATTGCCAGGGAAGGTTTGAATTAATTCTTGGCGATCCATACCGCATTTGCGCGTCATTAATGTAATGATTTGGCGCTCTTGGGTGCGAATTTGTTCCAATGCA
>JBASZG010000042.1:0-6556 GCA_049277875.1 Venatoribacter sp. | reverse complement strand
AGTTTTTAACTGCAACTTGGGCAAAATGCTGTTGGGTGCTGCCATATTTTTGCATGTGCTCGGTGGCCAACATGGCGTAAATATCCATAAACACCGAACGGCGTGGGTCGGGGCCAGCCCAATCTATGCCTAGTTCTTTCGCCATGTCGCCGGCTACTTTGGCAGCGCCTTCGGCGTCTTCTACATCGACGGCGCTGGAAAATGCGCCAAGGCTTATGGCTTTGTCGTGGTGGCTGAGTTTTTCATAACCGCATATCAGTACTACGTCATGAAAACCAGCAGTAATCATGGCACAGGCTTGTTGCAAGGCAGTGGAGCTGGAAGCGCAGGCATTTTCGATATTGATTACTGGAATGCCACCCATGCCTAGGCTGCGCAGCACCACTTCGCCGCGAATCATTTCTTGGCCAGTCACTAAACCCGCCACGGCATTACCCATATAAGCGGCTTGAATCTCGCGGGCTTCAAGCCCTGCGTCTTTAAGTGCGGCGCTAATGGCAACACCTGCAATGCTTTTAAGAGGGCGTTCAAGATAGCGCGCAAAAGGCGTCATGCCGATGCCGGCAACGTAGGCGTTGGTTTTCATAAACTACTCTTTGTCTTTTTTATTAAGACCAGAGTAAAAAAGACAGCCGCGAACTTTCATCCCCCTTATGTGGGGAAGCCAGAAGCATTTTTGTGTAAATAATGAGATTTCTTTTTAGATTATCTGTAGAATGTGCGCACTTTAAACACAGCGTAAATTCTTCGCCTGCTTGCACCCTAATCTCATTTTTGATATAAAGCGCAGCTCATTTCAGCCAGGGCCATTGATTGTTTACTTAAAAGTAGCAAATGCCCAAGGTTGGTAACGAATTTTTACGTCTGTTCGATACAATCAACATCGGGGCTAGATCAATGTCTAAGGTTTGCCAAGTAACTGGGAAAGGTCCTCAAGTAGGAAATAAAGTATCCCACTCACAAATTAAAACTAAACGTCGTTTTTTACCTAACCTGCAACACCACCGTTTCTGGGTAGAAAGTGAAAAACGTTTTGTACGTCTGCGTGTATCCACTCAAGGCATGCGCATCATCGATAAAAATGGTATCGATGCTGTTCTTGCTGATATCCGTGCACGCGGTCTTAAAGTATAAGGAGGCCTAAAATGCCACGCGATAAAATCCGTCTAGTGTCTAGCGCCGGTACTGGCCACTTCTACACTACCGACAAAAACAAACGCACCATGCCTGAAAAAATGGAAATCAAAAAATTTGATCCAACCATTCGTAAGCATGTGATCTACAAAGAAGCCAAAATTAAATAAGCTTCTTTGGTTGCGTAGAAACCCGCTTCGGCGGGTTTTTTATTGGAATTTTTTATGCCTGAATTACCTGAAGTCGAAACCACCAAACGCGGCATTGAACCTTGGTTGTTGCACCAACGCATCGAGCACATTGTGGTGCGCCAAAGCAAATTACGCTGGCCAGTACCAAACGAAGTTCAGCGGCTTGTTGGCCAAGAAGTAGTTGAACTAAGTCGTCGCGCTAAGTATTTACTGGTTAGAACCGCTGTCGGCACGGCCATTTGGCATTTGGGAATGTCTGGCTCGTTGCGCATTGTCGAGCAAGGTAGCGAGCCAAACAAACACGACCATATCGACTGGCTGCTAAGCAATGGCAAGGTGCTGCGCTATCACGACCCCCGCAAGTTTGGGGCACTGCTGTTTGTGCCGCCCAATGAAAACGCCAAGGTGCTCTCGCACTTAGGCCCAGAGCCGTTAAGCGATCACTTTACCTCAGAGCGGCTGTATCAACTTTCGCGCAACAAAACTCAGGCTGTAAAAACCTTTATTATGGATAACCATACGGTAGTGGGAGTAGGAAATATTTACGCCAACGAGAGTTTGTTTAATGCCGGCATTCGCCCTCAAACCCCAGCAGGGAAAATCAGCCAAGCGCGCTATGCATTGCTAACTCAAGAAATTAAAACTGTACTGGCCAAAGCCATTGAACAAGGCGGCACCACCTTAAAAGACTTTGTTGGTGGCGACGGCAAGCCCGGTTATTTTGCTCAAGAATTGCAAGTATATGGCCGCGCTGGCTTACCTTGCGTAAAGTGCGGAACCTTGCTGAGCGAGCTAAAAATCGGCCAACGCGCCAGCGTATTTTGCAAAAAGTGCCAGCGTTAGTTGCTCTTTAGCTTTTGCCAAACTAGGCCTAAGAACTCGTAAATAGCACGTTCACTTTTCAGCGTCGCGCGCGCCTCAATGCGCCAGTCTGAATCTTCAACACTCATTCGCATAGCTGGTGCGGCTATCGGCTTTAGCCCCAAACGCTGATAAAAACTCATGGCTCTTGGCAAGTGCGATGCCTCGGTTACCAAAGCAAAACGCTTGCCTTTCAGCAATTCGTATTCTGCTTCGGCTTCTTCTTGAGTATCACGAGGGCTGGGAAACTGATAAATACGCTCGCCACTCACCCCTAAGCTAACCGCAACTTCATAACTGACTTCGGCATGAGAGCGGCTATCACTGCCTGCATAGCCAGACACCAGCATAATGGCGTTTGGATTCGCATTAAGAATACGAATGCCCTCAAGCAGGCGATAAATACTTGAAGAACAGAGCTGCGAGGCAGGTGGCATAGTAGTGTCGGTTGCATGGCAGCCACCCAACACCACCACAGCCTCTACAGGTTGGGCTAAAGAAAACATCGGGTAGTGCTGTTCAAAGGGGGCTAAAAGAAAGTCGGAAGCCGGCGCCCAGCTACTTACTCCCAGCCAAATGGCAGCAAAGGCAACCAACGCACGGCTGGTTTTTGGGGATTTTTTCCATAAAACAAGAGCCACCACTAGCGCCAATAAGCTGCTGCCAATGGGCATAAGCAGCATGGCAACGACCTTCTTCAAATAAAAAAGAAACATAGTTACTGGCTCACTTGCGCCACACCACCAACTCGCGGATCGGAGGCGGCAGTTACTTTATTGGATTGCTTCTGCCAAAAAATAGCCTGCATATTGCCATAAGGACGTTCGGTGTTTTTTAGCCGATGGCCTTTGGCTTCCAATACTTTTACCTCTTGTTCTGTTAAAGCGTTTGGCTCGTATTCGATTAAATCGGGCAAGTATTGGTGATGCACACGCGGACGCGCCACCCATTCTTCTACAGGCTTGCCCTGCCAATACTCTAAAACACCTAGCAGAACCATGCTGATAATACGGCTTCCACCTGGCGTGCCCAACAAGGCTGTTTCGGTAGGGCTATTGATGATGGTTGGGGTCATGCTGGAAAGCGGACGTTTGCCAGCAGCAATCGCATTGGCCTCATTGCCAACTAAGCCATAAGCGTTTGGCTCGCCAGGCTTGGTCGAGAAATCGTCCATCTGATCGTTGAGCAAAACACCCGTGCCTTCTGCCACGAAGGCCGAGCCAAATGGCAGGTTAATGCTCATGGTGGTAGATACCATATTGCCTTGGCTATCGAGCACCACAAAATGCGTGGTGTGAGGGCCTTGAGTGCTGTTTTTTGAGCCATGCAAACTCAGGCTTGAAGTGGCCTGTTCCAAACGGATGCTCTGCGCCCAGGCTCGATTGTGGGCAGAGCTTAACAGACGCTCGGTGGGTACGGTCACGTAATCAGGGTCGCCTAAATATTCTGCACGATCTCGATACGCACGGCGCATGACTTCGGCCAATAAGTGCGTTTGTTCGGTTTTACTCATGCTTTGCCACGGAAACTGCTCCAGCATCTCTAGCATTTGTAGCAACGCAATGCCGCCCGACGAAGGCGGAGGGGCGCTTATAATCTCTTTATCTCCTATGACTTTACGCACTGGCTCACGCTCTTTTACTTGGTAGCTTTCGAGATCGGCCTGCGTCCATTCGCCCCCAGCGTTGTTGACCGCAGCCAACATAAGCTGGGCAGTAGTGCCTTGATAAAACCCTGCATGGCCACCTTCGCCCAGACGTTTTAAGGTGTTGGCAAGATCGGACTGCTTCAGCACAAAGCCCAGTTGTGGAATGTCGTTATCCTCTAAAAAAATACGAGCACTGGCAGGGTAACGCTCTATTGTGCTCTTACGAAAGCTCATACGCAGGCGGTAAAACTCATCGACCGCAACACCCTGCTCGGCCTGAGCAACAGCAGGAGCCAGCACTTGAGCAAGAGGCAGTGTGCCCAGATCGCTATTGATAAAAGCCAAAGCGGCAGGAATACCGGGAATGCCGGATGCGGTTGGGCCATTCATGGCTTTATCTCGATCCACTTGGCCTTGTTCGGTTAAATAGTAATCTCGGTGAAAACGGCTTGGCGCGGTTTCACGCGCATCAATAAAGCGATAGCGGTTAGTTTTAGCTTCGTACAGCAGCCAAAATCCTCCACCGCCCAAACCTGCACTGTAGGGTTCAACCACACTAAGACTTGCGGCCACAGCAACAGCGGCATCAAAAGCGTTGCCGCCTTGGGCAAGAATATCCATACCCGCTTGGGTAGCTAATGGGTGGGCACTGGCAATAGCTGCAAAGTGAGCACTGGGCTTGCTTTCTTTCAGACTAGAGCAAGCAACCAGTAAAAATAAAATTAGGGCAGCAGAAAGACTACGTTTAAAGATAAGCAAATCTCCAAAAGGTTATTTCTGGATTTTTTTACCCGTTAGGCGCTCATATTTGGCTTCTAATTCTTCGCGGGTTTCTTCGTGATCTGGGTCGAAGGGAATGCAGTCAATGGGGCATACTTGTTGACATTGCGGCTCGCCATAGTGCCCTACGCACTCGGTGCATTTGTCTGAGTTAATCTCGTAGATTTCTTCGCCCATATAAATGGCTTCGTTTGGGCATTCTGGCTCACACACGCCACAGTTAATGCATTCATCGGTGATTTTTAAGGCCATGTTTTACCTCCAAGCACGGGTTTATTGTTGCGCCACAACTCTTTTCAGCTCTTTATTCACTTCGGGGTGAACAAAGCCGCTGACATCGCCGTTGAGCAAGGCAATTTCACGAACCAGTGTCGAAGAAATATAAGAATGTTTTTCGGCAGGGGTTAAAAATAAACTTTCAACATTAGGCGCTAACACGCGGTTCATATTGGCCAGTTGGAACTCGTATTCAAAATCGGATACAGCACGCAAACCACGCAAAATAACATTGGCTTGGCGCTCTTTTACAAACTCGGCCAGAAGATTGCTAAAGCCAACCACTTCTACATTAGCCAAGTGGCTAAGTGCTTTGCGAGCTAAGTCTACGCGGGTTTCTAGGTCAAGCAACGGCTTCTTTTTGGGGTTATAAGCCACGGCCACAATAATGTGCTCAAACATACGCGCAGCGCGTTCTACCAAATCGGTATGACCATTAGTAATGGGGTCAAAAGTACCCGGATAGACGACAATGTTCATGAGTTAACCTTCTGCGTAAACAACCTGCGCATGGTAAACAAAAGCGGCTTTGGTTGCCAGTGCAGAGGGCTAATATGACGGCCACAAAGATAGACTTCTCTGGCTTCGTAGCGGCGGCCTTTGGGTGCCATAATGGCGGCCACAGGCCGCCAGTACGAATTAGCAACAGGCAGCTTTGGCTGTCAGATTAAGCAAGTTGCTCCTGCAGTTCTAACCAGCGCATTTCTATTTCTTCTAGCTCGTTTTTTAAGCCCACTTGCTGCTGCAAAAGCTGTTGCAGTTCGTCTTTACGAGTGGCTTCGTAGAGGCTGGTGTCGGCCATGCTGTCTTCAATTTTGGCCAATTTAGCGGATAGCTCGTCCATGCGTTTTTCGCATTGTTGCAGTTCTTTTTTCAATGGGGCAAGGCGTTGGCGTTGCTCGGCTTCTAGGCGTTTTTGCTCTTTGCGGTCAAGGCTGGGTTTGGCCGCTTCGGCGGTATTGGTTACGGCCTCTGCTTGGCTGTCTTTGCTTTGGATATAGGCGTGGTAGTCGTCTAAGTCGCCGTCAAAGGCGTCAATTTTGTGGTTATCCACCAGCCAGTATTCGTCTACCGTGGCTTTGAGCAGGTGGCGGTCGTGGCTTACAACCAAAATCGCCCCAGCAAAATGCTGCAAAGCCATGGTTAAGGCTGCGCGCATTTCGATATCCAAGTGGTTAGTTGGTTCGTCGAGTATCAACAGGTTCGGCGTTTGCCAAGCCACACAAGCCAACGCCATGCGCGCTTTTTCACCGCCAGAAAAGGGCGCAATAATTTCTAAGGCTTTATCGCCATGAAAACCAAAACCACCTAAGAAATTACGGATTTCTTGCTCGCTGGCTTCTGGGCGCAGGCGTTGCAATAGCAACAAACCAGAGGCTTGAGTATCCAGTGCTTCTAGCTGATGCTGAGCAAAGTAGCCAATGCGTAAGTGCTCGCCTTGGCTGCGCTCGCCACTTTGCATTGGGATTTCTCCGCACAGGGTTTTAAGCAGGGTCGATTTACCCGCACCGTTTGGGCCAAGCAAACCAATGCGATGGCCTGGCACAATCGAGAGTTTAACCTTGGGCAAAATGACCTTGTCGCTGTAGCCCAAGTCGGCTTGGTCGATGCTTAGCAAGGGTGAAGACATTTTTTCGTAGCAAGGAAAAGCAAACTGAAAAGGCGA
>JBASZG010000041.1:0-6734 GCA_049277875.1 Venatoribacter sp. | reverse complement strand
CACTTTTTAGGTAGCCAGTGGCTCGTACCATATATTCTGCTTCAGCCATTTCAACCACTGACGCACCCACTTCTTGGTTGGCACGCTTAATCGCCGTTTGAATGAGCGATAGCGGTATTCCATACGCACGTAACTTTTCAGGATTCAGAGCAATTTGATACTGTTTTACCATACCGCCTATAGCGGTCACTTCAGACACGCCGGGCACGGTTTGCAATTCGTACTTTAGAAACCAATCCTGCAGACTGCGTAATTGGCTTATATCGTGCTGACCTGTTCGATCGATTAATGAATAAATATAGACCCAACCTACACCCGTTGCGTCTGGCCCCAGTTGCGGTTTAGCTGCTTCCGGTAAAGAAGGAGCAACCTGACTTAGATATTCCAGCACTCGACTTCGCGCCCAGTACAAATCCGTTTTTTCATCAAAAATGATATAGATATAAGAGTCACCAAAGAACGAAAAACCCCGCACAGTGACTGCACCTGGCACCGAAAGCATGGCGGTGGTTAGCGGATAAGTCACCTGATCTTCCACCACTTGAGGTGCTTGCCCTGGGTAAGAGGTTTTAATAATCACTTGTACGTCAGATAAATCTGGAAGGGCATCTAGCGGTGTTTGTTTTAATGAAAACAAGCCCACACCAACCAAAAGTGCAGCCGCCAGTAAAACAAAAAAGCGGTTACCAACAGACCAACGGATAATGGCTTCAATCATGATTTACTCCTTATCTTGTTGGTTGTTTTGGCGAGATTGACTTTCGCTCTCATGACTTTCGTTATTCTGCTCATCTATTGCTTGAAGCTCAGCGCTGCCTTCTTGTATGTGAATGGCAGATACTTCATATTGATTTTCATCGAGCGTTTCAATTTCAATATGCAAGCTCATGCCCACGGCTAAAGAAGTAATATCCACTTTTTGGCTGACGTTAAAATCCATAACCATGGCCGGCCATTGCCATTGTTCGATTGCTTCATGACTAACAGAAATCATACGATGATCAGCCATAACACTTAGCACTTCAGCGCTTACCCAAACTGAAGTTGGGCGCTCATCAGCATGGTGAATACGCTTAAAATCTGACGTTTTACTGGATTCTGAATCCAATAAAAATTGTGCAGAAGTGACTATGCGCTCTCCTTCTTTTAACCCCTCAATGACTTCAAAGAAGTGTTGGTTGGAACGACCTGCCTGTACCGCCACCGACTTAAAACTGCCCTCACCCAAAGCAAGCACCACTCGGTCTTGATTGCCTGTACGAATCAACGCCTCTCGTGGAATAACCAGCAAAGGTTCTGGGTTTTCGTTATGAATGATTACCTGTGCGAACATGTTAGGTTTGAGCTCACCTTGCGGATTATCAAAACTTAAGCGCACTCGAGCAGTACGCGTTTTACTGTTCAATGTTGGGTAGATGTACTTAACATTTCCTGTCCATTTTTTACCGGGAAAATAATCCAATGTCATCGTTACCGAGTCGTTTAACTTCACCTGAGCCGACTGGCTTTCAAACACTTCCGCTTCAACCCAAACTCGATCAAGTGCGCCAATGCTCAGCATAGTAGTGCTTGGTTCCACATAAAATCCTTCACGAATGCTTAAGCTATCAATCACGCCGCTTTGCGGCGCATAAAAATTAACCGTTTGTTTAATAACAAGCGTGCGCTTTAAGTTTTTGATGAACTCTTCTGATATTTGCAGTGCTCGCAGACGGTCTTCTGCTGCCTGAATTAAACGTGTGTTGCTGCGATTGATTGCCAGAACCAATTCCTCTTGCGCATTCACTAACTCGGGTGAGTATAAAGAATACAATGGCTCCCCTTTGGTCACCGGATACCCAGCTGCTTTGGTGTACAGCTTTTCTACCCATCCTGATACACGTGGATGAATATGGACTAATCGATTTTCATCGTATTGCACATAACCGACTGTGACTATTTCCTCTTGCAGCTTTTTACGTGCAACCGTGGCTGTTCTAACCCCAAGGTTGTTAACGACATCAGGTGAAATATTGATCGTGCCTGGGCCGGCATCATTAACACCGGTGCCTTCCTCAAAAACAGGAATAAGATCCATCCCCATGGGAGACTTGCCAGGCTCATCTCGTCGATAATTTGGATCCATAGGTGCTACCCAATACAGCGGTATTTTTTCAATCTTCGCCTGCTTATCACCCCAAGACTTTCCTTGATAAACGGATAAGGTAATTAAAACACCAACAATCAAGCCGCCTATCGCTGCACTAATGGCAACGAGTTTGTTGTTTTTTAGTTTATTCATGTGACACTCCATTAATAGTATGTTTACTATTAGGTAATTCCGTTGAATCTAATGGGTTTGTTTTTGCGACGAGAAAGTAATTGATCTGAGCAATGGCTTTTTGAATTTCCACATCAATATTGAGCGATTCTATTTTTGCATTTAGCTCAGTGATACGAGCCCGCACCACTTCTGCAAAGTCTCCATCGTCATTGGTATAAGCCGTTAACGATGCTTCTGCTTGCTCAGACATTTCTTTAAGTAAGCGGGTATCAAACAGCTCTTTACGCTCAATCAATCTTAGGTAATTGCTTTTTGCCGCTTCAAAACCTGCGCGCAACTGTCGCAAGGCTAACGCACGCTCCGTTTTAACTTCTTCGTTATCCGCTATGGCAGCTTGCACCTGTTTATCTTGTTTTTTGCCGGTAAACAGCGGCAGATCAAAACTAATTCCAACGGACATAACATCAGGTTGGTCATCATCTTTAGTACTGGCCATATAATTTGCATTAAGCCCCCACTGAGGCTTATAGCTTTGCTTAGCTAACCTAACGCCTGACTCACCTGCCTTTATTTTGCGATCAATACTGGTGACCTTTGGATGAGCGATTAAGGCTTCAATCAAATCACGATTCTCTTTACCATCGTTCTTGGCAAACGAGCCAATCGAAAGCGAACCAAGAGAGAGTGGTAAGCTTTCAGCTGTGTCGATACTTAAATCGCTATAGTCACCAAGCCACTCGGCTAACAGAGCTAATTGATTTTCTTGATTTTGTCGCAACATCGTTAAACGGTCTTCTAAACGAGTCAGCTCTAGTTGCGCTCGCACTAAGTCTTGTTGGCGTGTTCGTCCTGACGCAGTGGCATAACTCGATTGCACGATATCCACGAGATGCTCGAAAAGACTTCTATCTTGTTCTATTAAGCGGATGGTTTGCTGGCTGCGAAGAATTTCCAGCCACAGGTGAGAAACAGTGACTGCCGTGTTGGCATTTCTATCTTCACGCACCAAAGGCTGCATTTGGCTGAGCGTATTCAACTGTTCTCGCTGTAAAGATAAACTGTTACCGCGTGAAAACATTTGGCTGATGCCAACGTTATAATTATTAACACCTTTACCCATAGCATCAGCATTATTGATGTTGATATTACCTAGCCCTAAGCTCACCGTAGGGTCTGGCAAGCTGCCCGCTTGTACGCTCAACGCCTCTAAACTTTTCTGACGAAAACGACTTCCTTCTAACCAAGGATCATTTTCCTGCGCTTTTTTAATGGCTTGCGCTAAGGAATACTCAGCCGCCATAACCGTTGGCGTAACACTGCTAACCAGCAATAGCAGCACAACACTGAATATGCGCATTTTAAGGCGAACATTCGTGTCTTTGATGGTTTTGATAACACTTATCATGTAATTACCCTCGTCTTTTCGCAGTAACCTTTAAGGTTAAGCGAGACATTACTTTGAGGGTTTGAGGCCCTCGACTAACAACAAAGCCGTTTTTAAACGGATTAATCCCGTGTTAGCCGAGAATGGGTGGGCGGTAGGGGTTACTGGAAATATTGAACGGTTTTAAGGGCTTAAAACTAAAATCAAACACAATGGATTTAGCCAAGCGTAACTCAGTTAAATTACTTACAAATATGCTGACATTATGACAAGAGACCATTGGGCAATCTAATGTGCAGCACTCTGCAGTTTGTTCAGTTGAATTCACATGCATCACAGACGTCATTGACGCTACTGATGCCATCTGTGAATTCATTTCATGACATTCGCTTATAGTATGCGATTGAAGCTGCGAAGACTCATTACTCCACCCAACAGCACCTACTGACTGTACAGAGTAAGCCAGTAGAATGAAGAGCATCCATAATCGTAATGCCATGTTAGGTGTCGATTGGTTCATATTAATACATTCCTGAGCCAAGGCTGACAGGCCCTAGAACACTGGATAAAACAGCGGTAGTTGCCAGAATAAACAGCCCCACTACAGCTTCTATCGCAATTGATTTTTGCAGTAATTGCTGCGCATGCAAACTGTTATCCGTTGCTAACTTTGGTACCAAAATAAACTTATGCAGCGCTGCAAACAGCATAATAACCATCACAAACGTTAACTTAACGAGTATGGCGAGGCCATAACTGCTGCTGAAGAACTCACTAAAGTTATTAAATAATTGCCACAACAGGTTGGCACCTGAGAAGACAACCACACTTACAAGCACTATACCGAGAAGACCAAAGCTATCCATTGTGCGCTTTATTAAGGCTACGTTTGTGCTATTACATAGTCGCCACAGAGGATAAAAAGAGCCAAACCAGCAACCAATAGCCAAGACATGCAGAAAGACCATAACACGAGCATATTTACTGAGTTCAGCACTATGACCTATTTGAGTAAAGGCAATAGCCAATAGCACCGCACTGCTTAGCAGTAACCCTTGTGCAACTCTTCTGATATTGACATTGGAGTGAAGCATACAGATGCTCGCCAGAACGGCTAAACCGAATCCAACAAAGCGCCACAGTACTGAATCACCCACCGAGCTTGCCCAGAGAAATGTATGCATTTGGTAATCAAACATACCAATGAACCCACTTTCAGAAAAAGAGCCAACTTGTACTAAATAGTTCACCAGTACAGCCAACACGCCAACCGCAGCACCACCACAGATATAATGACGAATTCCTGCAACTTCCTTAGGGGTGTTGCGAAGCAAAGCAAACATAAAAGCCCCGCCGACAACCGCTGCAAAGCTTAGGTATACAAGCCATTTAGTGATCAGTGCTATTAAATCAAATGCTGTCAGCGACATACTTAGTTACCTCTGCCACTAATGACGCGTTGCAGTATGTGTATGCACCATAAAATCAAACTGCCCTGTCATTTTATGGCCGTCTTCACCCATCATTATCCAACTTACGGTATATGTGGAGTCGGCTAAGGGCGGTAATTTTAGCGAGTAGTCTGCTTGGCTTTTCTTCATAGAAGGCTTTTCGATGGCCATGGCTTTATTTGATTTATCGCGTAGTTCTAACCGTACTAATCGCACTGGTACAGAAAAAGATAGCTCCAGCTTAGTCGGTGATTCATGCAACATTGCTTCCTTAACTGGAGAAGAGCTTATTAGTTCTGCATGAGCCCACACAGAGGTACTAAAAACAAAGCTGGTTAACAGCACAATAGCTTTTAAAAATTTCATTTTAATTCCTTAATACGTTGGTATTACCCTATGATTAAAACCACAACCTTAAACCAACCACCACTTGAGTTTCATTAGTTTTAACGCCGGCATTACTGGCAAAGTCAGAGGTTTTGCCAAACTTCTGGCTGCGTTCAATGCCAATATAAGGTGCGAATTCACGAATAATTTCATAGCGCAAGCGCAGAGCGGTACTGACATCTGCAAGCCCTGAACCTATGCCTAATTCAGCGTCGTTCTTGCCATAGAAGTTCATTTCTACTTCTGGCGATAGAATCAGCTTTTGCGTGATTAATAAATCGTAATCGGCATTTAAACGTACAGCGGTACGGCCTTTTTCGCCGATAAATAAAGCAGCATCGATATCAAAGTGATAAGGCGCTAACCCCTGCAGCCCTAACACCGCCCACTTGCGTGATGGTGACGGTTCAGTTTCAACCCTTAAACCAATTTGAGCATCCCAAAAGGCAGTGATAGCACGGCTGTAAAGTGCTTGCAGCTCCAGTGCTTTTTCATCGCTGTTTTTATAGCCGCCTTCGGCTTTTAGCCAAAGCTTATCTAGGTCTTTACCTACCCATGCTTGTGCTTCGAAGTTGGTTGAATCATTAGACTCAACCCCTCTTTCAAACTCATCCAACATAAACTTGGCGAGCAATGGATTGTCATCACCACCTGCATGTGCGAAGCCATTGGATAAGAGAGCGGCCATTGCCATTAAGCTTGTGCTTATTAAATGAAAGCTTTTCATAAAACCCCCTTATTTAACCAATACTTTGATGAACATACCGGGCATGTGATAGAGCAAATGACAGTGGTACGCCCAATGCCCTTTTGCGTCTGCCGTAACAAGGTAGCTCACCTTGGCACCCGGCTGAACAATCACCGTGTGCTTACGCGGTATAAATTCAGGGTCGCCAGTTTCAAGCTCGCTCCACATGCCATGCAAGTGCATGGGGTGAGTCATCATGGTGTCGTTAACTAAGGTAATGCGCACACGCTCACCGTATTCGAGAACCAAAGGTTCGGCATCGGTAAACTTAACGCCATTAATCGACCACATATAACGGTGCATATTGCCGGTTAAATGCAGTTGAATTTCTCGGCTGGGTTGACGTTTATCGCGGGTGGGATGTAAGCCTTTAATATCGGCGTAGGTTAATACTTTTCGACCATAGAGTTGTTGGTGTTCACGCAAACCAATACCTGGGTCGTGAAGACCGTCTTGCGGCATTTCTGCACGCATATCGACCTGCGGGCCAAATTCTGTTTT
>JBASZG010000040.1:0-7164 GCA_049277875.1 Venatoribacter sp. | reverse complement strand
TAGAAAACCTTAAAGTTATCTGGGGGCGGTGCCGTTAGCTTGTCGTTTAATGCTTTGCTCTAGTTGTTCTAGTTCTTTAAGGTCTTCTGCATCGGCGGCTTCAGCTTCGGCAATACGGCGCTTTTGGTCGAAGGCATCGTAACGTTCATGAGCAATCTTTTTCATGTCTTCATGGCCGACTGATCCAGCACCTTCCAGAATGGCTTGATCATTAAAAGCCAGCATTTTATCGACATTGTTGCGCCAGAATTCTAAAGATAATTCTTTCTGTTGTTTAACTCGCAACTCCGCCTGTTCTAAGAAAATCACCACCAGCCGATTAAGCGTATCTATTTCATCGGCGGTCAGATAGTTCTTGGCGACAATAACATCTTGCTTGCGCACCCTAGAACCGCTCCAACTGGTCAATGCCATATTAGGTTGGCTAGGATCAGAGCGCTTTAAAATCAGCTCGGCGGCGGTATAACCCGTGGTGGCATACAGCAGTTTGTTCTGCACTTCGGCGAAAAACAGATTTGTATCTCGTTCACGCGCTTGATAATCCGAGCTAAGGGCAAAAAGATCACGAACCTTCTGATAAAAGCGCTTCTCCGACGCTCGTATGTCGCGGATGCGTTCCAGCAGCTCATCGAAGTAATCCCAGCCGCTGGGGTTTTTCAGGCGCTCGTCGTCCATCACAAAGCCTTTGAGCAAAAACTCCTTGAGGTGTGTACTGGCCCATTGGCGAAACTGCACGCCACGCGGCGAACGGACGCGGTAGCCAATCGCCAGAATTAGATCGAGGTTGTAATAACTGATCTTTCGCTTAACCTGACGGTTACCCTCAGATTGAACTGTCAAGGATTCCTTGACAGTTGCCTCAACCATTAACTCTTTGTCTTCAAAGATATTTTTGGCATGCAAGGAAACGTTTTGCTTGGTGGTTTGAAACAGTTCAGCAATTTCTAATTGGCTTAGCCAGATGGTTTCGCTCTCCACACGTAAATGAAGGCGGGTTTGGCCATCATCAGAGTTGTAAAGAATTAATTCACTCATAAGTTGTCCTTACGCTGTTTTAATCAGCTTTAGCCACTAGGTTGCTGGTGCAAATATTTTAAACGATTGTAAGCCCTTCTCGCACGGCTTCAACCACCCATTTAATAGCCACAAAACTCGTTATTCCTTACATAAAAACGTTATTTTTAGCTCACGCCGTTTTATTAAGCATCGGTATACAAAAATGATACTTATACGGCCTATTTGTGTATACCGAGCTAGATTTCGCGCCCTAAAACCCGACCGATTGTCGAAAGTTAGCCCGACTAATTGCGGAAAGCGATTTATAAAAAGCAGGATTGATTAAAGCACCTTGCCAAGGGAAATAGCTAAATATGATAAAGTAAGGTTTAAAATTAATTGAAAACTTGCTTAGTTATACGGCAGTGGGTAAAACGATGCATAAACGCATTATCGCGCGCCAGCATAAGGCAGAAATGAGAACCGACGCGTACATAAATGCAGATGCGTCGGTCATATTGCGAGCAAGCATATTAAGAATGACCAGTCTGGTCAAACAAAACGGAAGTAAATAGCGCCATGTTTCAAGACGAAGCCAACAAGGTAGAACAACCCGCGATTGATCAGCTAATAAAGTTGGGCTGGGGCTATGTATCTGGTGCAACACTTGCACCGTTAGCGGTGGCTAGTGTTGATAAGAAACCAGAGCGTGCGTATTGCCGTGATGTGGTGTTGGCAAGTCGTTTAGAGCAGGCGTTACGCAGGCTTAATCCGTGGATTAACGAGGAAAACTTGCGCAAGGTGATGCGTGAAATCACCCACCCCAACCACGCGGCGTTGATGGAATATAACCAAGCCTTGCATGGCATGTTGGTGAATTATGTCTCGGTAGAGCAAGACTTAGGCAAGGGCCGCCGTGGGCAAACGGTTAAAATTATTGATTTTGATACGCCCGCCAATAACGATTTTTTATGCGTTAATCAGTTTAAGGTTGAGGGCGTTAATCAAAATATCATTCCCGATATTGTCTGTTTTGTGAACGGTTTGCCTTTGGCGGTGATTGAGTGCAAATCGCCTTATATTGCTGATGCGGTGGGCGAAGGTATTAACCAGTTGCGCCGCTACGCCAATCTGCGCAATCCCGAAACCGAAGAAGGTGCGCAAAAACTGTTTTGGTATAACCAACTAATGGTCAGCACCTGTCGCGATCAAGCCAAGGTGGGCACTATTAGCTCAAACGCCTCTCACTACAGCGATTGGAAAGACGCTTACCCGCTCACCGATGCTGATATTCACGCGCTATTATCCAAACCACTCAGCCAGTCGTTAGCGATTGAACCGCCGTTATTACAAGTGGCCGACACGGCTCCAGCCTATGCCGCGCCAGACCATTCCACACAAGAAATAACCGCGCAGCAGCGTTTGTTGGCAGGGTTATTTAGCCCCAGTCATTTTTTGGATGTGATTCGTAATTTTATTATTTATGAGCCTGTGGATGGGCGCTTGGTAAAAAAAGTGGCGCGTTATCAGCAGTTTCGAGCGGTAAATAAGGTGATTGAACGCTTAAAAACTGGCACCACTCGCCGCGAAAAGTCGGGCATTATTTGGCACACACAGGGGTCGGGTAAGTCGCTTACTATGGTGATGCTGGCGGTGAAGATGCGCCGCGATGCCGAACTACAGCAGTATAAATTGGTATTTGTGACCGACCGCACTCAGCTCGACGCTCAGCTTTCTACCACCTTTCGTAACACCCAAGACGAAACCATTCACAACGCCACCTCGGTGGCTAAATTGCGCGAGTTATTGCAGGCCGACTCTTCCGATATCGTTACGGCTATGGTGCAGAAGTTTCAGGATGCAGAAGCCGAAGGCAACTTCACCGATTTAAACACCAGCGACAAAATTATTGTGCTGGCCGACGAAGCACACCGCACACAATTTGGTAACTTAGCCGCCACCATTAACGCCGCCTTGCCGAATGCGCCGAAGATAGGTTTTACCGGCACGCCATTGCTAAAAACGCAGAAGATGGACCAAGCCTTTGGTGATTATATTGATCAATACAAAATCAATGAAGCGGTGGAAGATGGCGCAACCGTGCGCATTATTTATGAAGGCCGCCAAGTGCAAACTCAGGTGGTGGGCAGTTCGCTGGATGCGTTGTTTGAGGAGTATTTCAAGGATTACAGCCCCGAAGAGCAGGCGGAGATAAAAAAGAAATACGGCGTTGAACGTGCCGTGCGCGAAGCCCCTGCGCGTATTCGCTGGGTGTGCATCGACCTGCTAAAACACTACCGCGAAAAAATTCAGCCCGACGGTTTTAAAGGCATGATTGTGGTGGGCAGCCGTTACGCCGCCACGCTTTTCAAAAAAACGCTGGATGAACTGGGCGCACCGCCCTCGGAAGTGATTATTTCTGGCAATCATAATGACGAGGCTATTTACACGCCTTACACCCATGCCAAGCATCACGAACAGGTGATTAAAAACTTCCCCAAACCCTTTGGTACAGACAAAGAAAAGCAAGACCCCACGGCTTTTTTGATTGTAAAAGATATGCTGCTCACAGGCTTTGACGCGCCCATTGCGCAGGTGATGTATATCGACCGTAGCCTAAAAGAGCACACGCTGATGCAGGCGATTGCCCGTGTAAACCGCACTTATAAAGGCAAAGAAGTGGGTTATGTGGTGGATTATCACGGCTTGTCGGATTCGCTTACCGAAGCCTTAGAGCTGTTTAGTAGCGAAGACGTAGAAGGCACTTATCACACGCTTAAAGATGAAATTCCACGCCTGCAAGCGGCGCATACGCGCGTTGCCAGTATTTTTCGCACTCTAAAAAATCCAGATATTGATGCCTATGTGCTGTTTTTAAAAGAAGAGGAAACACGCCAACGCTTTGAGCTGGCTTTTAAACGCTTTGCCAAACAAATGGATGTGGTGCTGCCCGATGTGGCCGCCAAGCCTTTTCTGGCCGATTTAAAACTCTGGGGCAAAGTGCTTAACGCTGCGCGTAATCGTTACCGCGAAGACGGCCTCAACCTTCAAGATGTAGGCGCAAAAGTGCGGCAACTGGTGGAAGAGCACATTATTAGCACGGGCGTTGACCCCAAAATTGCGCCGATTGATTTAATGGCGGCCAATTTTAAGCACAGCGTCGAGGCCATTAAATCGCCCGAATCGCGCGCTTCTGAAATCGAAAGTGCCATTAAGCATCACATTACCGTGAACTTGGACGACGACCCTGAATACTACCAATCACTCAGCTTACGCTTGCAAGATATTATCGAAAAAACCAAGGGCAAATGGGAACAGCAAGTAGAAATGCTGTTTGCCTTTTTGGGCAATATAGAAACTGAGCGCCAACAAACCGCCACCGACCTAGGCTTAACCGATACCGAGCTGGCGTTTTATAACATTCTGATGGCCGAAGTGGCGCGCCTGAACGGCGACGAAACCCTAAGCGAAACCGCGCACGATGAAATCAAAACTACCAGCCAAAGCTTGGTGAATATGTTTAACGAAGCCACGCAAATAGTGGATTTTTTTGCCAAACCCGATGAAGTAAAACGCATGAAGCGTGATATTAAACGCGCCATTTTGGCTGGTTCTTTCAGCGACGCCTCTTTGGTGAAAGTTATACAAGACCGCTTTATAGAACTGGCGCAAACGCGCTTTGGCAACAAGTAGCTTATGAACGCTCTGGCTAATAACCCAGAATATCGCGATGGCAACGGTTTTATTGCGGAAGTAATTCGCACCTCTCGCCGTAAAACCGCCGATATTCGTGTGGAGGAGGGTGCGGTATCCGTGGTGGTGCCGCTGCATACCAGCACGGATAAAATTGACCAGCTACTGCTAAGCAAACGCCAGTGGATTAAAGAAAAAATTGCCTTGCAGCAAGAACAAGCCCCCGCCAGCAACAAGCAGTTTGTTTCTGGCGAAGCCTTTCCCTATTTGGGGCGCAACTATCGCCTTAAAGTAACGCAAGGTGCTTTTGCTCCAGTTAAATTACGGCAAGGCCGTTTGGTGGTGCAGGTTCCTACCAGCAGCCAGCAAGCGCCGCTAATTCGCAGCGCCTTAGTGCGCTGGTACAAGCGCCAAGCCGAACAAAAATTGCATGAAAAAGTCGCGCGTTACGCCCCTTTGGTCGGCGTTTCTCCAGCCGCCGTTAATGTGCGTTCATTTAAATCGCGCTGGGGCAGTTGCACCGCCCAAGGCGCAGTAGAATTTAACTGGCTGATTATGTTAGCCCCTAACAGCAAGGTCGATTATGTGGTGGTGCACGAACTCTGCCACCTGCTGCACCACGATCACTCGCCCGAATTTTGGCGCGAAGTGGCACGCGTCATGCCAAGCTACCAACAACACAAAAATTGGCTAAAAGAAAACTCTCTGATGTTGGAGTTTTGATAAAACTATTCTTTTTCTTCTTTCATATCTATAATTCCAGAATTATCGAAATATAGACAATCACCATGAATCATGAACACTTTGCAGCCAGCTTTGCGGAGCTGGGCAACACTCACCGTTTGGCGGTGTTTCGCTTTTTAGTGAAAGCAGGATCTGAAGGCGCGAGTGTGGGGGAAATCCAGAAAGCCTTGGATATTCCGGCCTCTACCTTGTCGCATCACTTAACGCGCATGGCCAAGGTGGGTTTAATTCGCCAAGAAAAAACCAGCCGCACCATTACCTGCACGCCAGACTTTGCTCATTTGCAGCAGCTCATTAACTTCTTGCAAGAAGAATGCTGTGCTGGTCATCCCGAACACTGTATGCCCAAGGATTAATTCAATGAATATTTTATTTTTATGCACAGGCAATTCGTGCCGCTCCATTTTGGCAGAAGCCACCTTTAACCATCTGGCTCCCGCCGGATTCAAGGCCACCAGTGCAGGCAGCCAGCCCACTGGCCAAGTTCATCCTCGTGCCTTGCAATTATTAGAGCGCGAAGGCATTAGCACGCTGGGCGTGCAGAGCAAGTCTTGGGATGTGGTCAGCCCACCCGACATTGTGATTACCGTGTGTGCCAATGCCGCCAATGAAACGTGCCCTGTCTATTTGCAAGGGGGCGGGCGAGTTTTGCGCGCGCACTGGGGCGTGGCTGACCCTGCTTACGTTACGGGCAGTGAACAAACCATCAATCAGGCCTTTGCCGAGGCTTACCGTGTTTTACGCCTACGCATCGAAGCCTTTTTGGCTCTGCCTTTGGCTGAGCTCTCCAGCAACCCCGATGCCTTACAACAGGCGCTTAACCGTATTGCTTTATTGGATTAATCCTATGCTCCTCGCTGCTGTTATTTTTGTTCTTACTCTTACCTTCGTTATTTGGCAGCCCAAGGGCTTGGGGATTGGCTACAGCGCATTGATTGGCGCGGCGGTGGCTTTGGCCGCTGGTGTAGTGCAGTGGGCGGATGTGGCCTTGGTGTGGGATATCGTTTGGGACGCCACTTTTACTTTTGTGGCCTTAATTATTATTTCGCTGATTTTGGACGAGGCGGGGATTTTTGCTTGGGCGGCCTTGCATGTGGCGCGCGCAGCAAAAGGAAATGGCCGTTTGCTGTTTCCTTTAGTGATTATTTTAGGCGCTTTTATCAGTGCTTTCTTTGCCAACGACGGCGCTGCTTTGCTGCTGACGCCCATCGTGATGGCGATTTTACTACGTCTGAACTTTAGCCCCGCCGCGACTTTGGCTTTTATTATTGCCACCGGCTTTGTGGCCGACACCACCAGCCTGCCGTTGGTGATTTCTAACTTGGTGAATATCGTTACCGCCAACTTTTTTGGCATCAGCTTCGACCGTTACGCCAGTGTGATGGTGCCGGTAAACCTAGCCTCTTTGGCGGCTACTTTGTTGGTGTTGTGGCTGGCGTTTGGCCGCCGCATTCCAAAAAGTTATTCGTTAAATAACCTAGAGCTACCCGCTTCTGCCATTAAAGATCCGCTTATTTTTAAACTGACCTTTCCACTGTTGGCGCTGTTGCTTGCCGCCTATTTTATTACTGCGCCTTTAGGTGTGCCGGTGTCGGTGGTGACAGGCTTGGCGGCCTTGGTGCTGATGATTGCGGCGTGGTTTAACCAACAAGTCTCGGTAAAAAATGCCTTGGCCGGTGCGCCTTGGCAAATCGTGCTGTTTTCTTTGGGCATGTATTTGGTGGTCTATGG
>JBASZG010000039.1:0-27122 GCA_049277875.1 Venatoribacter sp. | reverse complement strand
CTGGAAGAGGTAGAGCCAGTAATAAAGGGGACATTCTGACCCACAATAATTTCAGCTTCTTGGTTATCTAAGGTCATGATGCTGGGGGTAGAGAGCATATTGGCTTTCGAATTTGAAGCTAACGCCTGCATAATCACGCCAAAACGTGGCTGGCCGTTTTTCTCGCCATAAGCGCCAAGAGTAAGGCCAGTGCCTACTGCCCCGGCAGGGTTGCCTTGCATAATGCTGCTGGTGATGGTGCTAAGCGAGGGGCCAGCATTAGAAAAATTGGTGATGGCGGCAGGCTGGTCTGCGCTTCCTGCAGCCCATTGAAAACCCAGAGCATCACTAATATCGCCAGTCACTTCAACAATGGCCGATTCAATCAACACTTGCGCACGGCGTACATCGAGCGCAGCAACTATTTCTTCAATTTCTTTCATTAAAGAAGGTTCAGCGCGAATGACCAATGCGTTTAGGTCTTCATCGGCGTGAATGCCGGCGGTGCCCTTTGCTTGGTTATCTTTGTCTTTGGCTGGGGCATCACTCATTAGCCCTTTGAGCATTTCAGCAACTTTTTTGGCATCTGCGTATTGCAGGCGAATTACTTTGGCACTGCCACTAAAATAAGAGGGCTGATCAAGGTCTTGAATCAGTTTGCGAATGCGCTCACGAGCGCTTTTTTCACCTTTAATAATCAAACGATTACTGCGCTCATCGGCCACAACACGGATAGAACCTGCAGTGTTTTCATTGGCGTTGGTGGTAGCACCTTGCGCCACACGAGCAGGGTCGAGATTTTGCAGCATGGTCACCACATTGCCAACCCAAGCTTCTTTTAGCTGAATCACTTCTAACTCTTCTGAGCCAGATTTATCAAGGCGATCAATAATTTGCTCCATGCGCGCAATATTATTGGCATGGTCGGAAATAATGAGCGCATTGGCCGATTTCACCCCAGCTAAATGGCCATATTTGGCCACCAATGGGCGCAAAATAGGCACCAAATCGAGTGCTGGGGTATTTTTAATCATAATGACTTTGGTTAACAGCTCTTGGCTGTTGCTTGGAAAAGGCTCGTCCAGGTCGCGGCCTTGCTGTTTCATGTCGTTTTGCTGCACGATTAAAATCACATCGCCAGCAGGCACAGCCACATAGCCTTGCACTTGCAATACCGATAAAAACAACTCGTAGACAGCGTCTTTATCCATCGGCTCACTGGATAAAACACTAACCTTGCCCTTTACTCTTGGATCAATTACAAAGCTTTTCCCTGTAATATCAGCAACTTGGCTAATAAAAGCACCAATATCGGCCTCTTTTAAATTAATTTGCCAACTGCCTTCAGCAAAGGCGTTATTGGCCCAAAGGGTCAAGATAAGGCTAAGTCCTATTAGCCATTTTTTTATTGTTGTTAGTGCTGTTACCTTGGGATGAAACACGTTGGTATCCTTTTAATTCAAGCTGTGATTAACAACAAAGCGACTATTGCCTCGTTGTACTTCTACGCGAACCGAACTTTCTTTGCTAATTTCATGAAACAGTTGCTGGTCTGATTGCGGGTCGCCCAGCATTTGGCCATTCACCGACAGCACAATATCACCAGGTTGTAATTGCAAGGCGCGCAGCATTGAGTTCGCGCCCACTCGATAACCTTGACCATCGCCAGTTACTTCAAGCCCGATTTCATTCAATAGGCCATTTGGGTCGCTATCCACGTCGGCAGAAATCATGCTCACAAACTCGGTGGGCGAACTGGCACGTTGTAAGCGGTTTTGCAAAGAACCACGACGCGGGGGCAAATTACGCAGCGCTGGGTTAGAAGCAGGAGCAGGATTCGGCGCGGCAGCTGCCGTTACGCCGGCAATACTTTCTTCATCAAATTTGAGCGTTTCGAGCTTGCCATTGGTATCAAGGATAACTCGATTTTCATACACGCCAGCAAGCTTAGTGCCACCTTGCACGCGCTCACCAATACGATAAAACTCGCCGGCCTTACCTGTTTCGGCGATGATCGCGCTGGAGGAACGATCATCTGTCGATTTGGTTACACCAAGCAATTGCAAGCGCAAACGCGTTTCTGGCGCGGCCACTTCTTCGGTCACTTGCGCTACAGGCTCGGCGCCTATTTCACCAAACAAATGATACTGTGCGGTATTGCTAACCAATGTTTGGCTGCCACCCGAAGCTTTGGTTGGCGCCATTAAAACCAAGGGTTCAGGAGCCACAATTTGCCATACCAGATAAGCCATTTGCACGCCAACAAATAGTGTTAGAACAAGTTTGCCGATTAGCAAACTTGCACGCTGCCATGAGGTTAAAACTGGCTGTAGCTGGTTCAAAACATCGTTACTCCTAAAGCACCATGAGCTTACAGAACCTTGTGAGACACTTCAAAAACCACAGTGTCTGGTTCTACCGTTGCAGGCCAAGGTTGGCCTAAAAGGTCAATAAAACGACGCTTAATGCTCAACCCTGTCCAGCCATCTGGCTGCAGATAGCCAGTTAAGATGCTTTCTTGTTGTTCGGTGACTAAATTTAAACGAGCATTTTGTTGCTCCATGCCTAGTTGACCCATCAACCTTGGCATGGTTGCAGCGACCGGTTTGCCATCAACTAATAACGCAATTCGGCCACCGCTATAGCTAAGCAGGCCGGATAAATCTTGGATCTGCAGTGGCGAGAGCAACACCTGAGCGGTTAACCCAGACAGTTCCACTTCACCTTCGGCATCACCGCGCTGTTTTTGCAACATTGGCTTAATGGCATTGAGGTTCAGATAGCCTTGAGCTTGGCTAAGTGTTAACTGTGAGGGGGTTAATTCCAAAGGTAAACCAAGGCGTAAGTCATCGCCTTCTAACTCTAGATTTACACGCGCCTTACCTTGCAGCAGGGGTAAAAAGCTAAGTTGCCAGCGGCCATTCAACTCACCCAATTCACGTAACTGCGGAATATATAGGCTCAGTTTACCCTGCCATACATTGCCTTGTACTTTGGATATTTTAACCGGCAAATTTTGCGTATAAGGCGCCACATAGCGCCAGATAAAGTGCAGCGGCGTAGTGAGCACCAGCGTAAAAATAAAGGTAAGCAACCCTAACAGCCAGTACCAGCGATTATTCCAAAGTGTTTTTAGCATTATATAAAGAGGGATTCCGTGTCTAAGGCCGGTATTCTACTTAAGGCGCAGCGGAATTAGAACAGCTAGATGCCTAAGCGCCAAACTTAGGCATCCTGAAGTGAAATTAGTGCAGCAAACTAACGCCTTGCTGTGAACTTAAAGCAAAGGACTGAGAATAAAGCACGGCTTGGTTAGCTCGCGCTTCGATAACAAAGCGGTATTCATCTCCTGCAACGGGGTTGTACCAGCGCGCCTGATAGCTATCCATGCCGTCTTCCTTTGATTTTAAGTGGCGCACCTCAAGGTCGTAGCCTTCATCGTTAATGCGATTACCGTTGATAACCAAGTCCACCCAGTCATCACCTTGACGTTGTTGCAGCTTAACCAGTGGGTTATGCCATTGAATTTCACTCGCGTTTAAATCAAGCCAGTTAAAGGCTACATAGTCTTCGTCTGTGGCTTTTTTCGCTGCAACTAAGCTTGGTTGTTCTAGCACCTCACGTTGACCGCTGGCACGGCTGTCTTTGGGGTAGAAACGGGCGGTTTTTAGTTTGTAATGCCATTCTGGTTTTAACTCTAGGATGGCACCGTGCTGTAGGTAGTCTTGAGTTAAAGACTTAAGCTGAGCGGCTAAATAAGGCGTGTTGTTTTTGCCGTAAATAGTGTGGCCACCTTCATAGTTTTGGCGAGAGTATTCTTCTGGCGTGGTGCTGTAGCCAAAATAGCCGTTGGAAACACTGGCCACCCAAGTGTATTTAGGTGCCTGCCCTGCTTCAGCAAAAACATCGCTCACTGCAGCCGAAATACGTCGCCCAGCTTCCACAGTAACTTCAAAAGGCAAAGGCAAAATAACCATGTCATTGACTCTTAGCACTTGAAACATAACGGTATTAGGGAAGCTGTCTTTGGGTTCCAGCAGTGGCTGCAAGTAGGCAAAACCTAAATGCTGTTTATTGCCTTGGCAACCAGAGGTAAAGAAGCTGCGGCGAGTCATAAAATTACCGCCATGAAAGAATGGCATTAATGTTAACCAAGGCGTGCGACGCTCATAGGCACCTGCGGCGACGGGGCTGCCGACTGCGGCATCTTTACAAATTTCAATCTCATCAATTTTATTGTGTTCACGGATATTCAGTTCACGCGCGGCACTGCCAAGGGAAATATCAGCCGTTAGGCTGGCATCAAGCTGTTTAAACAGCGCAATCGACGCTGCGCCGAGTTTGTGCCCAAGTTCGCTGGTAGCTTTCCAGTCTAGGGGCATATAGCTAATCCAGTTATCGCCGTTGTCTTTTAGGTTTGGTGCCATGTCGGCGTGAGTGCCATTGGTTAGGGCAGAAACAACTGGCCAAGGGGTGTGGTATTGATCGGCAATTGCCCATTCTAAATCGCGCTGAGCAAAGCCAAAGAGGTCGGCATTGTAAACGGTAACTGGCACGCCAATGGCCGTGTTATGCACAGAAAAGCTAGAAAAAGCCGCCAAGGGTTTAAACTGGCCAAGGTCATCTTGAACATCCACTCGCAGCATATACAGGTTAGGATTAACGGCTTTTAGCTTGGCATCTTGGTCTTTTAAGCTAATGTCTTTTACCGTTTCATTCAGAACGTAGGAGTCGATCGCACGGTTGCGGTTAAGGCCATAAACCTCTTTAACACCTGTGGCCACTTTGGCCGGGCGGCGGCTGGCGAAAGCCTGTTCTATAGCTTGGCTAATTTGTTCAACGGTAAAACTCAAATAGTTGGTTTCAAGCCATTCGCCGCTAGAGGTGTGTTTGTTATAGAAATCGTTATCAAAAAAATTAACCGGCGAGGAGTGCGAGTGCGAGGCGGTAAAGGCAATTTGCGAAGGCTTAAGCCCTGTGGACTGTGCTACTTTGGCGGCGACCAGATGGTGCACCAACAACGATGCGGCGGTAAGGTCGCCCTGCACTAAGGCCATCGCTTCGCCTTGTTGATCGCGTAAATACAAAACCCTAGCTTTAATGCGAGTGCGATAACCTTGGCCTTTATTGGCCATCACAGAATAACCACCCATTGGCATACCCGGAGGCGGCGTAAGGTCTACCGTGGCAGCTCCTGCTTCAGCCCCATGATTTTCAAAAGAGGCAAAGTGACTGGGTTGGTCAATTTGGATGTGCTCAACCGTTGTGCTGGCACAAGCAGAAAGCAAAAGAGCCGAGAGGAGGGTGAATAATTGGCGCATAAACCTAACCTTTATTTTTGTTGTTTTTGAGATGTTTTAAAGTGGCACTTTTGTACCATATTTATAGGTTTTATGCCTAGTGTTTGTTTCGCCATCCTTTGGCTGAACTTTATTTTATTGATGACTTAAGATCATTATTAATATTCTTTTTCATTTATTATTAATAATATCCTCAACAATAACATCACCTCGAATAAGTGCTTCTTTCTTGCTTTTTGGCCATTGTTTGAGCCGGTATTCTAGCTGCATAGCCAAGGTTTTCTCACCCACTTTGTAAGTAAACGCTAACTCCAAAGGACCTTTCCCACGAAGGCTCTTTGCCCCAAGACGGGCAGAGGTTGAGTGTTCATGAAAGCGCCGTGCAACGTCGGTAGTCACCCCACAATAGAGATTGCCATTGGCCGTTCGGATTAGATAAAGCCACCAGCAAGCAGAACAAGCCAGCGTTGCCTCAGCGGATGGTTCAGATAAGTGCAACTTTTAGTACCTATAAAAATGCCGTATCGTGAGCAATCTCTCACCTATTAAAGATTATGACTATGCACGCAATTTTTCGTGACCCCATCAGTGGTCTAAGCCATCTAGCAGGAGCCATATTTGCCATTGTGGCCCTTTGCATTCTTGCAGCACAAGCAGCAATTCATGGTGGGGTGTGGCATATGGTGTCATTTATGATTTTTGGCGCCACTATGCTGCTGATGTTTGCCAGCAGTACGGTTTACCATTTAATTCATGCCGACGAGCAAGTGATTAAATGGCTCAAACGTGTTGACCACATGTCGATCTTTCTATTAATAGCAGGCACTTACACGCCTGTGTGCCTAGTGGCGCTGAACGGCAGTATGGGTTGGTGGCTCTTTGGCGTGGTTTGGGCGATTGCACTAAGTGGCGTGTTCTTGAAGATTTTTTGGATCAGTGCACCACGCTGGCTTTCAACCGTAATTTACATGTTGATGGGCTGGTTGGTTGTGGCCTTTTATCCGGCCCTGGATCGCATTCCAGTGGATGCCATGCGCTGGATTGCTTACGGTGGGGCGTGCTACTCGGTAGGAGCAATCATCTATGCTATTAAATGGCCAAACCCCTCGGCAAAATGGTTTGGTTTTCACGAAATTTGGCACTTATTTGTGATTGCCGGTGCGTTTTGCCATTTTTGGGCCATCGCCTTCCATCTAGCCAAAGTTCCCGTGTAACTGAAAATAAAGCAGACACAAAAAAGCCGCTTTGCAAAACAAGGCGGCTTTTTTAATCGCTTGAAAGATTAGGCTTTCAGAGCAACAACCTGTGCGTTTAAACGGCTCTTAATACGAGCAGCGGTATTTTTATGCAAAATACCTTTGTTTACCATCTTGTCGATGTAAGGTTGTGATTTTTGAAATGCAGCTTGTGCTTGATTGTAATCAGCAGTAGCGATAGCAGCTCTTACTTTTTTAACGTAAGTGCGCACCATTGAGCGCAGCGCTACCGTGCGAGCACGACGCTTGATAGCCTGGCGGGCGCGTTTACGAGAACCAGCGGAATTTGCCACAGTAGGCTCCTCAATTTGGTTATTCGGTTAGGGTTTTAAAGGGCGGCAATTATGCGGATATTGGTCGCCCAAGTCAACTTAGGGCGCACATAATACAGACTTTATCCACGCCGTTCAAATGAATCCAGTGCTTATTCAATCACAACTTTGCTGAATGATTTGACTAAATTATCCACGGCCAGCATTTGCTCTAAGTAAACTTCAAGTTTATTTAAAGGCAGCGCACAAGGGCCGTCGCATTTGGCTTCATCTGGGTTTGGATGAGCTTCTAAGAACAAGCCGGCAATACCCAATGCCATGCCAGAGCGCGCTAGTTCAAAGGCTTGCTGGCGACGACCGCCCGCCGAATCAGTGCGACCACCTGGACGCTGCAAGGCGTGGGTAGCGTCAAAGATAACCGGAGCCATTGGCTTCATATCGTCCATGCCAAGCATATCCACCACTAGATTGTTGTAGCCAAAGCTGGAGCCACGCTCGCACAGCATCACGCGCTCATTACCTGCTTCAGCAAATTTGGTAATGATATGACGCATTTCGTGTGGGGCTAGAAACTGCGGCTTTTTGACGTTAATGGCCGCTCCCGTTTTGGCCATAGCAACCACCAAGTCGGTTTGGCGCGCCAAAAAAGCCGGCAGTTGAATAATATCCACCACCTCAGCCACAGGAGCAGCTTGGTATGGCTCGTGTACGTCGGTGATGATAGGCACGTTAAACTCTTGTTTAATTGCCGCAAAAATAGCTAAGCCAGCATCCAAGCCTGGGCCGCGAAACGAGTGAATAGACGAGCGATTGGCTTTGTCGAAAGAAGCTTTAAATACATAAGGAATGCCTAGTTTTTCGGTCACCTTAACGTAGTGCTCGCACACTTTAAGAGCCAGGTCGCGGCTTTCCAGCACATTCATACCGCCCATCAAGACAAAGGGCGCGTCGTTGGCGATGCGAATGCCTGCAACCTGTACTTCGCTAATCATATTTAACTCCTCTATTCAGGTACTTTTCTGTGTGGCGGCCACAGGCCGCCGGTACGAAAACTGCGCCCAAGCGCCTAGCGTAAACTACAGCACCACTAAATTATCGCGGTGTATTAGCTCTTCCTCGGCGATAAAGCCAAGTTTTTGTTCAAGCTGGGCGGTTGGGGTGCGTAAGATTTTAACTGCGTCTTTTTGGCAGTAGTTTACTAAGCCCTTAGCGACACGCTGACCTTGCTCGTCTACACAGATAACCAATTGGCCACGCTCAAAGTTGCCTGTTGCGGCGATAACGCCAATGGGTAGCAGGCTTTTGCCGCCTTCGCGTAAGGCTTTAACTGCGCCAGCATCAAGCACCAATTCGCCATGCGCTTGCAGGTGCCCGGCTATCCACTGTTTGCGTGCTGCCTCGGGTTCTTGGTCGGCTAACAGCAGCGTACCTAGCAGTTCACCTTGGCGTAGACGGGTTAAAACGTTATCAAAGCGGCCACCGACAATAACGGTGTCAGCACCAGAGCGAGCAGCAAGCTTGGCGGCGCGCACTTTGGTAATCATGCCACCACGCCCTAAAGCACCCGCATCACCAGCCATAGCAGCGTATTTAGGATCCGTAGCTTTGCCTTCGTGAATTAACTGTGCATCTGGGTTAGTGCGAGGATCTGCAGTAAACAAACCCTGCTGATCAGTTAAGATCACCAGCAAGTCGGCTTCAATTAAATTAGCCACTAAAGCGCCTAGAGTGTCGTTATCACCAAATTTAATCTCATCGGTAACAACGGTGTCGTTCTCATTGATGATGGGCACCACACCTAAGTTCAGCAAAGTGTGTAAAGTGCTTCGCGCGTTTAAGTAACGCTTACGGTTGCTTAGGTCGTCATGGGTTAGCAAAACTTGTGCGGTGATACGGTGGTGTTCTTCAAACAAGGAGTCGTAGGTTTGAATCAATCGCATTTGGCCGATAGCCGCAGCCGCCTGTAGTTCATGCACGCTTTCTGGGCGTTTTTTCCAGCCTAAGCGCACCATGCCTTCAGCCACCGAGCCAGAAGACACCAACACCACTTCGTGGCCTTGTGCAATTAAATAAGCAATTTGCGCCACCCAACTGGCCATGCCCTCACGATTGAGGTTGCGGCCATCATTGGTAAGCAAGGCGCTGCCAATTTTTACTACCCAGCGCTTACGTTCTTTCAGTGTATTGCGGTTTTGTTGCTGTAATTCGACTTCAGACAAGGCTGGGCTGGTCATTTTATACTTCTATAACAAACAGGGTTATTCACGGGTGTAGAATACTTCTGCACCATCTTCATCATCGTCGTAATAGTCGCCATCTTCTTTAGCGAGTTCGCGCTCTAAACGACGTTGTTCTTGCAAGGCTTCAATATGAATACGGGCTTCTGCGTCCACCAGCTCTTGCTCATTTTTAATCTGTAGAGCGAAGTCTGGGTCTTCTTTGGCTCGTTCACGGCGTTCTTCGATGTGGTTCATAATTTCGCCACAAAGCGCAAAGGTGCCTTCACGGTTGAGTGCAGAGATTGTATACACTGGTCCTTGCCAATCAAGAGCCTCTAGCACTTCTTGAGTGCGCTGTTCGCGCTCGTCTTCAGGGATAAGATCGTATTTGTTAAGCACCAACCAGCGTTCACGTTGCGCCAAAGCCGGAGAGAACTCTTCTAGCTCGGCAATAATAGCGGCGGCGCTTTGCGCTGGGCTTTCTTCATTTTCATAAGGCACCATGTCCACAATGTGCAGCATAAGCTGAGTGCGAACTAAGTGTTTTAAGAAACGAATCCCCAGGCCTGCACCTTGCGACGCACCGGGAATAAGGCCAGGAATATCGGCAATCACAAAGCTGCGATGCCCCTCCACTTTTACCACGCCTAAGTTTGGCACCAAGGTGGTAAATGGATAATCGGCTACCTTAGGTTTGGCTGCAGATACGGCACGAATAAAGGTAGATTTACCCGCATTTGGCAAGCCTAGTAAGCCTACGTCGGCCAGAACTTTTAGCTCCAGCTTGATATTGCGTGACTCACCGGGTTGGCCGGGTTTGGTTTGAGTGGGGGCTTGGTTGGTACTGGATTTGTAGCGAGTGTTACCTAAACCGTGAAAACCACCCTGAGCGATAAGCAATTTTTCACCATGCTTGGTTAAATCACCTAGCTTTTCGCCAGTGTCTTCATCAAGGCAGGTTGTGCCAACAGGGACGGTTAAAATAATGTCCGCACCTTTAGCACCAGTGCAGTTTGCGCCCATACCATTTTGACCGTTTTGCGCTTGGTAATGGCGGGTGTAACGATAGTCGATTAGGGTGTTTAGGTTTTCATCGGCTTGCAAATACACCGATCCGCCATCGCCACCATCACCACCGTCTGGACCACCTTTAGGAATAAACTTTTCACGGCGAAAGCTTAGGCAGCCATTACCGCCCTTACCGGCCTGCACACTAATTTTTGCTTCATCGACGAATTTCATTTTTGGCTCCAGCCTAAACAAGCGCCAAGCACCAAGCTCCAGCGCCAAGCGGTAATAAAAGAACAAACAAAAACGCCCCAGCTCAAAGAATAACCTTTGTAGCTAGGGCGTGATTTAGCGGTAGAAGCGATTAAGCAGCTACGATGCTAACTGTACGGCGATTTTCTGGGCCTTTCACTTCAAAT
Organism: Venatoribacter sp.; assembly: GCA_049277875.1. Classification (GTDB taxonomy): domain Bacteria; phylum Pseudomonadota; class Gammaproteobacteria; order Pseudomonadales; family Oceanobacteraceae; genus Venatoribacter. Next base: position 16,669 of record JBASZG010000039.1, on the reverse strand, counting down.
TTTACTACGCCATCAGCCGTAGCAAATAAAGTGTGGTCACGACCCATACCAACGTTTAGGCCAGCGTGGAATTTAGTGCCACGTTGACGAACGATGATACTGCCAGCCGTTACGACTTGGCCACCAAACAATTTCACACCCAAACGTTTACTCTGGGAATCACGACCGTTACGGGTACTACCAGCAGCTTTTTTGTGAGCCATGATATCTCTCCTGTTACGAGGTTACTGCAACTCTGCGATTGCGGCGTTTGAACGCACGAACCTCTAGGTTAAATTCAATAAGTTAATTAGCCAGCAATGCTGGTGATTTTCAGTTCAGTAAACCACTGACGGTGGCCTTGTTGCTTCATATGGTGTTTACGACGCTTGAACTTGATAATTTTTACTTTTTTGTGACGACCATGAGCAACCACTTCTGCGGTTACTTTAGCGCCGTCTACGATAGGAGCGCCAATTTTAACGTCATCGCCGTTACCAATTAAAAGCACGCGTTCTAAGTTGATGCTTTCACCAGTAGCGACTTCAATTTTTTCTACTTTGAAGGTCTGGCCTTCTTCAACGCGGTATTGTTTACCGCCAGTTACCACTACAGCGTACATACTGTACTCTCCGATTGAATCTATTAAGGTTCCCAGCTTCTTAAATACCTGTTTCTATTGGCAACGCTCTGGTTTCCATATTACAGGGAGCTACGAGGGCGCGAGAATATAGCGCAAAGCCAACCCAAGAGCAAGCTAAAGTGAGTGTAAGCTATTGGTAAACCAATTGACGGGCAGAGTCGAGGTTATGCAGCAGAGTGTTGAGCTTGCCAATTTGTTGGCGTTCAGAATACGAAAGGCCAAGCTCGTTAAGGTTGTTGGCCATGTTTCCAACTATTTTTAGAGCATCAATGACATCATTATCGGCTTGTTCGCCACGAGCAACGTTAATCACCGAGAAGGCATCTAGGTCGCGCCCACCAATTAATCCGTATTGCAGCAGCTTGTTTTGCAAAGTGCCAAGGCTTTTGGCATCCAGCGCGCGAACATCGTAATCGCTTGCCACGGCACTGACTAACACAGCACGAGTAGAGGGAGTGTAATCTCCCATAACCAAAGGAGCAGGTTTACCGGCCTTGGTAGCCGTGCCAGTAGCTTGGCTTTCGGCGCTTTCATTGGCGGCAGTGGCGGAGCCATAAGGCTGGTTTTGAATGTAATGGTTAATAGCGTTAAGCATAACAAGTCTCCTCTTGAGAAAGGTTATGCAGTTAACATGCCAATTGCTAAAACTGGTATTGCAGCGCCAAAACTGGCCCTAAGGCGGCAACTTGCCAACGTGGCGCGTCCATCTTTGCCGTTTTTTCAAGACGATAATTGCCATTTTGATAGTTTTTCCAGGCGTTATTCATTGCCGTTGGGCTGGTGAATATTTTGACTTCACTGACTAGCATGCCAGTAACAAAACTCATTATTGCGTCGTCTTTACGTTTGTCATCAAAGGCGATGGCCGCCGCCGCCAAACCATTTACTGCACCGCTTAGAAAATGGCTCATAAAGCTGCGCTCATAGCGCTCACGCGCTGCCGCCTGAGACAACCACTGTTCAGCCTGAGGCAAAGAAACCTCGGTGTTTGTTAACTTTTCGGCATAAACATGGCTTTTCATTGGATTGATCAAAGTATCTGCAAGCCCAAGGCCACTGGTGATAACGGTCATTTTGGCGTCGTAGGCTTCACTATGGCTGCTGGTTCTGCCCCAAATGGCAGCATGAACCACGGTTGAAGCGGCAAAAAAGCCAGTCCAACCATTTTGCCAGTACTGGCTGTGGGTTTTATTTTGTTGGAAACTTTGCTTAATAAAATCCATCTTTTCGGTGTCGGCATCTGCAGCGGAAATTTGTGATAAGCTGCCCAGCAAAGCAAGAAAGAGCACAGACAAAACTGATTTTTTCATATGTAATGCATACCTTTTTATTATTAACAGCATAAACAAAATTACAGTAACTGTACCATCGTACAGAAACCACAGCAAAATAGGCCAAGTCGGCCTTTATTATAAGAATGACTAGGAGTCTGCATGACTGCAATCTCAAAAGTGAAGGCAAAAGGAAGCGATTTAGAGTATCAAGGGCGAAAAACCAGCCGCACGAAAAGCGAAACTCGTCGCAAGCAAATTTTAGAAGCCGCGCTTAATATCATTATTTCAGAAGGCGTGCGCGGTATTCGTCATCGCGCCGTTGCCAAAGAGGCCAATGTCCCTCTTGCGGCCACCACTTACTATTTCAAAGATATTGACGAGCTGATCGTTGATGCTTTTACCCTTTACACCGAGAAAGCACTGAAGGTTATCAACGCCTTCACCGAGCAGTTTTATACTCCTATGTCTGAATTGGCGAAGCTCGATTTAACCTCTGCCGCAGGCATTAACCAGCTTATCGAATTTTTAACCCAGCAAATTATGGCTTATTCATTAGATCAGGTAACTAATCAGCGCGATCTCTTGATTGTCGAGCAGGCATTTCGCTACGAGGCCATTATTAACGACAAAGTGCGTGCCTTAGCTCAGTTGCATCGCCAAGCCTTGATCGACAAGGCCATCGAGTTCTTTACCAAGGTTGTTCACTCTGAATATCCCAAGGCCGATGCGGAAATTTTGATTGGTTTATTTCACTCTATCGAATACCGCAATTTGTTGTATGGCAGCAATGAAACCGACCCCGATTTTATTCGCACCACCATTCACCATTACTTAAAAATTATTTTAAACACCTTATTTAAACAATAAGAGAGCCACACATGAGCGCTGAACAGTTTGAAACTTGGTCACTTTATTTAGGTATTGGTGTTTTAGTTAGCTTTATGTTTTTTATTGTGTACGACTTGGGTAAGCGCTCTAACGCAGGTAAGTTTGGCATGTTTATTTTATTTTTTGCCTTGGGTTTAGGTGTGCTTGGCTTTCTAATCAAAACCGTACTGATTGAATTTATGGGGCTGTAGGTATGCACGCATTCAAGCAAGATCTAACCGAGTTTCTACAACATTTAACCACCCCAGAACATCAGTTTGCCGATACGCTTAGCTTTATCAAAACTTGGTTTGAGGTGAAGCCATCGGCCTTTAAAAACGGCCGCATTCACAGTGACGCCGACCACAATCAAGGCAGTTGCCAAATTTTAGCCTTAGCGCAGCTTCTAGGCCTAACCACCGAGCAAACTCTGCTGTGCTTTGGCGAGCACTACCGCCATGTGCAAGCCACCCCGAATGGCGATACTCATCTTAATTTGCGTGAAATCATCCACCAGCCAGATCGCACTGTTGAATTTGAACATTTCCCTTTACAAAGAAAGGATACCCATTGATGGACACTGCTGTTGTTTTAAAAGCGGGCATGGTGCCACTCACCACCCTGCTGTTTAATAGCAATAACCTCGCGGCAATTGAAAAAGAGTTGAATAAAAAAAGCAGTGAGGCTCCGGCTTTATTCAAGCATCTGCCCTGCGCTCTTGACCTATCCACATTGTTGCCACACCAGATTAATCTATCGGCATTGCTTGAGCTGTGCCGCAGCACTGGCCTATTACCCATGGCCGTGCGTAACGCCAGTCAAGAATGGTTGCCCATTCTGGCCGAATTAGAATTAGCCAATTTAGGCCGCAGCCACAAAACTCAAAGTCACCAAGAAGGAAAACCTGCCGGAATTATTGGTGCTCGCATTTATCAAGGCAACGTACGCTCAGGACAACAGTTGTATCATGATGGCGATTTAATTATTTTTGGCACCGTAAGCAATGGCGCCGAAGTGTTGACCAGTGGTGACCTACATATCTACGGTACGCTGCGTGGACGCGCCTTAGCCGGCGTTAAGGGCAATGAAAAAGCCGTTATTGTTTGTCAGCAATTCGACCCCGAACTGGTGGCTATTGCCGGCCAGTACAAGGTTTTTGAAGAATCAATGGGGCAGCAAACAAACGTTTATGTGCAATTGCAAGACGGCAGCTTGAACATCACACAGGTTTAAGAAATACTTCAGCAAAACTTTAGGGAATACCATTTTGGCAAAAATTATCGTTGTAACCTCTGGCAAAGGGGGCGTGGGTAAGACCACCTCAAGCGCAGCTTTTTCGGCTGGCTTAGCACTAAAAGGCCATAAGACTGTCGTCATCGACTTTGACGTTGGCCTACGCAATTTAGATTTAATCATGGGCTGTGAGCGGCGCGTGGTTTACGACTTTGTAAACGTTGTGCAGGGCGATGCCAGCCTAAAACAAAGTTTAATTAAAGATAAGAAACTGCCTAACCTCTATATTCTGCCCGCTTCACAAACACGCGACAAAGATGCCCTAACCCTAGAAGGCGTGGGTCGCGTACTAGAAGAGCTAAGCCAAGAATTTGACTTCATTATCTGCGATTCGCCAGCCGGCATTGAACATGGCGCACAAACTGCGCTGTATTTTGCCGATGAAGCCATAGTAGTTACCAACCCAGAAGTCTCTTCCGTGCGCGACTCCGACCGCATCATTGGTATTTTGCAAAGCAAATCGCGTTTAGCCGAGCAAGGCAAAAGTGTTAAAGAACATCTACTGCTTACCCGCTACAACCCAGAGCGTGTAGCACGCGGTGAAATGCTCTCAGTGCAAGACGTAGAGGAAATTCTGGCCATTCCTTTACTGGGTGTTATCCCTGAATCACCTGCTATTTTAAAAGCCTCAAACCAAGGCATTCCTGTTATCCATGATGCCGAAAGCGATGCAGGACAAGCCTACGAGGATGTTGTTGCACGCTTTTTAGGTGAGGACCGCCCACACCGTTTCTTAGAAAAGCAAAAGAAAGGCTTTTTAAAGCGCGTATTTGGAGGTTCGTAAATGAGCTTAATTGACTATTTCCGCAAGGAGAGAAAAAACACTCCGGCTAACATAGCCAAAGAGCGCCTTCAAATTTTAGTGGCACACGACCGCACGCGCTCTAATAGCCCCGATTATCTGCCTAAATTACAGCAAGAAATCATGGCGGTTATTCGCAAATATGTGCATGTGGACGAACAAGATGTGCAGGTAAGTTTAGAACAGCAAGGCACTACGTCGGTTTTAGAACTCAACGTTACTTTGCCGGAATAGAGCAAAACGCTGGGCCATTAGCCCAGCGTTTTTTAATGTTAGTCTTCGTAATCAATATCGTAACCAAACAAGTCGCGTAAGCGGGCTTGTTCTAAGATTTTCTCGGCGCGACGGCGCTTCTTATCGTAATCGGCACTGCGGCCTTTCATTTTTCCTTTTGATGAGGATTCATCATCAAACTCATCGAATTCGTCATGTTCAACGTTCTTGGTCATGTTTGCCTCTAAATGGGTGCGCAAGAGTGGACGCGCGCATTTTCTACTTGTTTTTATTAAGGTAAATCGAAAAATACTGTTCATTATGATGAAAGATTTTTCTTACACTAATTCGCCTTTATTTTGAAAATACTTATACTGCGCATCTGGTTCTGGCTTAAGGCAAAACGATGAACTCTCTCTTTTCATTTCTACCTAGCTCGATTGAGCATTCGGCATTTTTAACCTCTACACTGGCGGTATTTGTGGCTGAAATTGGCGATAAAACTCAGCTTTTATCCCTGCTTTTAGCGACTCGTTTTCACAATAAAAAAGCCATTGTTGCAGGTATTTTATTAGCCACTATTTTGAACCACTTGGCTTCGGCTTGGCTTGGAGTATGGCTAGGAGAGTCGATGCAGCAATGGATTAATGGTGAGGTTATTCCTTGGCTATTAGCCGCCGCCTTTTTAGCTATGGCGATCTGGATTTTAGTGCCAGATAAAGAAGACGATAGTGTTGACACGCACCAAGCATGGGGGGCCTTTTTAGCCACCACCGCGCTCTTTTTCTTAGCTGAAATTGGCGATAAAACACAAATTGCCACAGTGCTTTTAGCCGCAGAATTTCAATCTGTATGGTGGGTTACTCTAGGCACAACTCTTGGCATGCTGTTGGCCAACGTGCCTGTTGTTTACTATGGGCAAAAACTTATGCAGCGCATGCCTTTGCACTTGGCTCGTTACATTACCAGTTTGATTTTCTTAGGGTTGGCCTTATCCATTGTCATTGGCCATTTATGGGGCGGTTAGAGCAATTAAAAAGGGTGCCAAGCACCCTTTAGATTTAAAACAAAATATACCAAGAAAGCGCCGTTTTATATTTGGCCACACCGAAGATATACAAATAACACAGCACGGCTGCACTAAACCCCAATTTACTGCCTTTACGAATGGCCAATACGCCCATGCCCACATATAAAACCAGACCAATAATTTTGGCGGCCAGCCAAGAATGGGGTAAATGGAAGCCGGATGAAAACACCATCAATAAGGCAAAGATAAGCAGAAGCGTATCAATAATGTGGGGTAAAATTTTAAATACTTTCTGTTGTTTCCACTTAGGCGCTAAAGTGAACAACACAAAGCGCAAGACAAATAACAGAATGGTTAAATACGCAAGCCCGGCATGAGCTTGTTTTAAAGTTTCATAACCCATTTTTAGCACCTAAAAAAAGAAAACCGAAGGATACCAAGAACCAAGCTGAGTTAAAAACTATTCCCACGAATTAAGGTCTGCTATCTTTATCCAAAAACAAGGAGTCCACCATGAACAAACTACTGCTCGGCCTCGTCTTTTTCAGCGTTTCCAGCATGGCCGCCGATGTCTATATGAGCCACGATGAAAACGGCAATATCATCTTTAGCGATATGCCCTCCTCCGACTCACGGGTGCATAAAGTAAAAGCATTACCCACCATGCCAGCCACCAAAACGGCCACATTACTAGAAGCAGAGCCAGCATCAAGCAAAACCGATGTAACCTTTTCTTACAGCAGCTTAAACTTACTTTCCCCTGCTCATAACCAAGTATTTAGCGTAGGCGAAGTAGGTAATGTCGCTGTGGCTGGGGTGCTAAGCCCAACCTTGCGCCCCGGTGATACCGTAGTTGTGCTAGATAACGGCGCACAAGTCGCCAATGGCAAAAGCACCAACTTTAATCTTGCCAATCTCGATCGAGGCGAGCATACGTTGCAACTACAAGTGAAAGACCGCAATGGCAAAATAGTGATCAGCAGCAACCCTGTTACCATTCATGTGCAACGCACTCGTCTCCTGAATAAACGCCCACGCTAATTTGCTTTTGTGAAGTTGGCGCGCTACTTTGCGCCAACCTAACACTTGTTAAGCCATACTTATGTTTAATGTCGTTCTGTATGAACCCGAAATTCCCCCTAACACGGGCAATATCATTCGCCTCTGCGCCAACTCTGGCTGTCACCTGCATTTAATTGAACCCTTAGGGTTTCGCATGGAAGAAAAAGCGTTACGCCGAGCTGGCCTAGATTATTCTGAATGGGCGCAAGTAAAAACTCATGTTAACTACCAACAGTTTTTGATCAGCGAGCAGCCTCAGCGTATTTTTGCCTTAACCACCAAGGGCCATACCACCCACTCGACGGTGAATTTTGAAGCTGGCGATTACTTATTATTTGGCCCTGAAACTCGCGGTTTACCTGAAGATATACGCCTACAGATTCCAGTAGAACGATGGCTGCGTCTGCCAATGATGCCCAACAGCCGGAGCATGAACCTGTCTAATACCGTTGCTGTGATGGTGTATGAAGCTTGGCGTCAACTGAATTACGATGGCCAACACTAGATTAACCCCCAGTTGCGAGTTTGCAGCATAAAAAAATCGGGGCTTAGCCCCGTTTTTTAGTGTGTGGTTTGGTCTTTTGCTTGCTCTTGAGCTTCTTGTGCAATTCGTTGCTGATAAATGGCATCAAAGTTAATTGGAGCCAGCATCAAGGCAGGGAAACCACCTTTTAACACAAAGCCATCAATGCTTTCGCGCAGATAAGGGAACAGGATATTAGGACACATGGCACCCAGCATAGGGCGAATTTGTTCTTGTGGAATATTGGCCAAGGTAAATAATCCCGCCTGTACTACTTCAACCAAAAACGCGTTTTCGCCTTCGTTGGTCGCGGTAATAGTTACCTTTACTGTTACTTCGTAGGTTTGCTCGTTAAGCTGGCGAGCGGCGGTGTTTAAGTCCAGTTTAATTTCTGGCTTCCATTCTTTAGTAAACGCTTGGGGAGTATTGGGCGCTTCAAACGAGGCATCTTTGATATACACACGTTGAATTGCAAATTGAGGCTGTTGGTTGCTGTTCTCTGCCATGTTGTGTTCCTAGTTATTTATTATTTTCCGCGTACTACGGGTAAGTTTTGATTGCGCCATTCCATCATACCGCCACCTAAACGAATGGCGTTATAGCCTTTCTCGCGCAGCATTTTTCCTGCCACACTGACGGTTTGACCCGTTTTACAAACCAAAATAATAGGGCGTTCTTTATGAGGAGCTAACTCATCTAGGTGCGTAGCCAATTTGGCGTAAGGAATATTAATCGCACTGGCTAAATGGCCGGCATCAAAGTCTTTCTTCTCACGAATATCCAACACCAGTGCATTATCTTTATTAATCATAAAGGTGGCCTGAGAAGGCGTAATGCTTTGGCCGCTGCGCTTACCGTTATCCCACAATAAGGCGATAAGAAAAACGGCCCAAATTCCCACTAATTCATAGTGATTTAGAATAAATTCTGGAAGGCGTTCAAAAAAAATCATGCTCTCTACCGCGTTAAAATCGAAGGGCGGCAGTATACCTTCCCCTCTACTTGGATGACAGCCTTCCAGTAAACTTCCTTCACACCCATACCCATAATTCAGTACAATGCGGGCCTTCCATGCATATAACGAGTGAATTGTATGAGCACACGTCCTATTCCAACGGCATTAATTATTCTTGACGGCTGGGGCTATCGCGCCGAAACCGACAACAATGCCATTGCCAATGCCAACACCCCGACTTGGGACAATTTGTTAGCAAGTTACCCCAATGTATTAATTCAAACCTCTGGCGAAGCCGTAGGTTTACCCGATGGACAAATGGGTAATTCGGAAGTTGGGCATATGAACCTAGGTGCAGGACGTGTGGTGTACCAAAGCTTCACTCGTATCAATAAAGCCATCCGCGAGCGTGAGCTCAACCAAAATGCCGTTTTGTGCGCAGCAATGGATAAAGCCATTAACGCTGGTAAGTCCGTTCACTTTACCGGCTTACTCTCGCCCGGTGGCGTGCATAGCCACGAAGAACACCTCCTTGCCCTTTTAGATATGGCAAAAGAGCGTGGTGCGCAAAAAGTATATGTACACGCTATTTTAGATGGCCGTGATATGCCGCCTCGTTCTGCCGCCCCATCCATCAAGCTAATCGAAGATAAATTCAACGCCTTAGGTAACGGTCAAATCGCCAATATTATTGGCCGCTTTTACTCAATGGACCGCGACAACCGTTGGGAACGTGTGCAAGCTGGCTACGACGCCATGACCTTAGGTCAAGCCGAATTTAACGCCGCAAGTGCCAGTGCAGCTTTGGCTGCGGCTTACGAGCGTGGCGAGAACGACGAATTTGTGAAAGCCACGGTTATCGAAGGTGCTGACACTCGCATTCAAGACGGCGATAGCGTGATTTTCTTTAACTTCCGCCCCGACCGCGCACGCGAGCTAACTCGCGCCTTTGTAAATGGCGACGACTTTAAAGGCTTTGCACGCACTAGCCGCCCCAAATTGGCCGATTTTGTCATGCTAACCGAATACGCCGCCAACATTCCTGCCAGTTGCGCCTTCCCACCCGAACCCCTAAGCAATGGCATAGGTGAGTACGTTGCCAACCTTGGCCTAACCCAACTGCGCATTGCCGAAACCGAAAAATACGCTCACGTTACCTTCTTTTTCTCTGGTGGCCGTGAAGAAGAATACCCAGGTGAAACCCGTATCTTGGTGAAATCACCCAACGTCACCACCTACGATTTACAGCCTGAAATGAGCGCCCCCGAAGTAACCGACAAGCTAGTTGCCGCCATCAAAAACCGCGAATACGACCTAATTGTTTGTAACTACGCCAATGGTGATATGGTTGGCCACACTGGTGTTTACGACGCCACGGTTAAGGCAGCCGAGTGCATTGACCAATGCTTGCGTCGTATCACCCAAGCCTTGCTAGAAGTAGGCGGTGAGTGTTTAATCACTGCCGATCACGGCAACGCTGAGCAAATGCTCGACGACAACGGCCAGCCCATGACTCAGCACACCACCGGCCCTGTGAATTTAATTTATGTGAACCAGCGCAAGCAAGCCACCCGCCTAACCCCCGGCAGCCTATGCGATATTGCGCCCACTTTGTTGGATATTATGGGGCTAGAAAAACCAGCCGAAATGACTGGACACTCACTCATTAAAAAATAACTAAGGCAATATGAAAGCTTGGATTTCAATACTGATTCTTTGTCTTGCGCTGACTCATGCAGCGCAAGCCAATGAGAAAGAGAAAATACAAGCTCTGGACAAGGAAATAAAACAGCTTCAAGAATGGCTTAACAGTGCGCAGAAAGAGCTCGACAAACTGAATCAGAACTTGCGAACTTCCGATATCGAAGTCAACAAGCTGACCAAGCAAATCGAAGAAACCCGCGCCAAGCTGCAACACGAGCAAAGCAATTTAAAAAAGCTGAAGGCGGAGCAAGGGCAGCTCAATGAGCTGCAAACTCAACACCGCCGATACCTTGCCGAGCAGATTCGAGCGGCACAACGTTTGGGGCAAGACAGCCCAATCAAGCTGCTGCTGAATCAATCCGATCCGCAACAAGCTCAGCGCATGTTGCGGTTTTTTGCGTATTTCAACCAAGCTCGCATCGAGCAAATTCAAACCGTCATTGCCGACTTAGAGCGCCTTGATAATTTAGCCAAACACATCAGCCAAAGCGAACAAAGCCTAAAGCAAACCGAACAAGAGCTGCTTAAACGCAGCCAACAACGACAACAGCAAAAGCACAAACAGCAACAGCTCTTAACTCAGTTGCGCCAAAATATGAGTGGCGAAAAGCAGCGCTTGGAACGCAAGGAAGCCGATCGCGCGCAGCTTGAGAAACTCCTAAAACAAGTTGAAATTCAACTGCAGCGACAAAAGCAAGAGCAAGCCAAAGGCAATTTTGCTCAGCAAAAAGGCAAGCTCTCTACCCCTGTTGCAGGCCGGGTTATAAAAACCTATAACCCTGCTGTTCGCCATGAAGGCTGGTTAATCAGTGCGCCAGAAGGAACGGCTGTGCATGCCGTACATAAAGGCCGAGTGGTATTTTCAGACTGGCTACGTGGTTACGGCCTGATTACGATTTTGGACCACGGCCAAGGCTATTTAAGCCTGTACGCTCACAACCAAAGCCTGTTAAAAAGTGTTGGCAACTGGGTCAATCAAGGTGAAGTTATTGCTACCGTTGGGCAAAGCGGTGGCGGTGAGCAGGATGCCCTATACTTCGAAATCCGCCAAAACGGTCGGCCACAAAACCCCGGTTTATGGCTAAAACGCTAATCAATTAAGTTGAGAATCCCTATGCAGCACGTTATTCACCTCACTCGCCTGTGTTTTATTGCACTGCTTTTCAACTTAGCCAGCAGTGCCCTTGCCGATGATGCCAAAATCACACCCAATGACGCCCCTATTGCCTTGCAGGAGCTGCGAACCTTCACTGAAATATTTGAGCGCATTCGCACCGCCTATGTGGAAGAAGTGGACGACAAAACCCTGTTTGAATACGCCATCAATGGCATGCTCAGCTCATTGGATCCACACTCCGCCTATTTAAAAGACGATGATTTCGTTGATTTAAAGGAAAACACCACAGGCAAGTTTGGTGGTTTAGGAATTGAAGTAAGCATGGAGGATGGCTGGCTACTGGTCGTTACCCCCATCGACGACACCCCAGCACAGCAGGCCGGTATTCTGGCTGGCGATTTAATTGTTAGCATCAATGGCGAAACCGTGATGGGGCTAAGTTTAAGTGAAGCCATCGAGAAAATGCGCGGCGAAACTGGCACCAAAATCAAAATTGAAGTGCGCCGTAAAAACGAAAAAGAACTGCTGAATTTCACCTTAACGCGCGCAGAAATCAAGGTGGCCAGCGTGCGCTCAGAAATGCTAGACAATCGTATTGGCTATATTCGCATCACTCAATTTCAAGACAGCACCGGCGAAGATCTCTCTGCCATTCTTAACCAATGGCAAGAAAACGATACCTTACAGGGCATTATTTTAGACTTGCGCAACAACCCAGGTGGGGTGCTGGATGCAGCGGTGGAAGTGGCCGATATGTTTATTGATAGTGGTTTAATCGTTTATACCGAAGGCCGTACTGCCGCCTCTAAAATGGAATTTTCGGCCACCGAAAATACCCCTGCGGGAAACACTCCAACCGTCGTTTTAATTAATAGCGGCTCGGCTTCTGCCTCAGAAATTGTCGCAGGTGCTCTGCAAGATCAAAAGCGTGCAGTGATTTTGGGCACTCAGTCTTTCGGTAAAGGCTCGGTGCAAAGTGTACTGCCATTATCGGAAACCAGCGCGGTGAAGCTAACCACGGCACGCTACTTCACTCCTAGCGGCCGCTCTATCCAAGCGCAAGGAATTAAGCCTGATATTTGGGTAGAGCAAAGTGAAGTGACGGCCTTTAAACAGCGCACCTTCAAAGAGTCGAATTTGCCAGGGCATCTGCGCAACAACTCTACCACCAGCAAAACCGAATCAACTGAAGAGCAACAACAATCGGAAAGCACTCTGCTGCAAAAAGACTTTCAGCTTTATGAAGCCTATACCCTGCTAAAAGGTGTGAGCATTTTTACCCAAGCCAAGGACCAGTAAGTGCGCATTGTGTTTGTGCTTGCGGCTTTGCTGCTGAGCTATTGCGCCCAAGCCGCCAAACTTATGGTGGTGATTGACGATATGGGCAATAACTATTCACTTGGCAAGCGCTTAGTGGATATTCCCCAGCCACTGAATTTAGCCTTTCTGCCTCACACCCCAGCCGCAGCAGAATTGGCCGAACAAGCCTTTCAACGCGGCCACACAGTGATGCTGCACGCGCCCATGCAAAATGTTCGCCATGCCAACCTAGGCAAGGGCGGCTTGTATCCAGAAATGAGCAAAACAGAACTACAAGCCACGCTCCAAGACGACCTAAATTCCATCCCCCATGTACAAGGCATTAATAACCACATGGGCAGCCTATTAACCGCTCAGGCTGATGCCATGCAATGGGTGATGGAAGTGCTAAAGGCGCGGGGGTTGTTCTTTTTAGACAGCCGCACCACCGCCTTAACTGTTGCTCAGAAAGAAGCCGAAGCCGCTGGGCTTTTCAACACTCGCCGGCACGTTTTCTTGGATAACAACAAGGCAACTCAAGCCCTGCAAACACAGCTTAATACCGCAGTGAAGTACGCAAAGAAACAAGGCTACGCCATCTTAATTGGCCACCCCTATCCAGAAACTGTACAGTTTTTAGAGCAGGCATTGGGCAACATGGCACAACAAGACATTGAATTGATTGGGCTTAACGATTTCTTTAGTGCTCAAGTTTGGCAGCACTTTCCCAAATCAAAAGTGCCCCATTCCCGCTATGAGTTAGCACAATAACTGCCCAAATATCTGTACGATGGTGCCAAAATGAGTTATTTTATACCCAAATCAAGAGGTATCAATAATGAAAAAAATAACCCTCCTACTCTTCGCTCTAACCAGCATTAGCCTTGCCCAAGCCGACGACTACACCGTCGAACTTTATAACCTTTATTGCAAATCCTGCCATGGTGTTAAAGGCTCTGGGGCGCCCTTGGCATTTAGTAATGAATGGAAGCCTTACCTAAAGCTTGGCACAGACACGCTCGTTAACAACGCCATTACTGGCATTCGCAATATGCCCGCCATGGGCACCTGCAGTGAGTGCGAAGTAGAAGATTTAGAAGACCTCATTATCTATATGAGCCAAGAGGAAAAATAACAATGAATTTTGAACGCATTCCCTTATCTCGCCGCAACTTACTGAAATACAGTGCAATTGGCCTAGTGGCCGGCGGTGCCGTGAGCACTACCGCCTGTTCCAGCAACAAAGCCAAAGAAGTGGGCATTGTTGGCCCAGACGGCAAGCGCGTTTTACCTTGGAGCAACTGGTCTGGAAATCAGAGCTGCCAGCCTAACGAGCGCTGGGTGCCGCGTAGTGAAGAAGATCTCATTAAGCTAATTCAAGAAAAAAACAATAACATTCGCATGCTTGGCTCTGGTCACAGTTTCAGTGGTTTAGTACCAACCGACCAAACCTTAGTGTCTTTGGCGCGCCTGCGAGGCATCGAAAACCTCGACAAAGATAAATTAGAAGTGGATGTTTGGGGTGGCACTCGTTTATCTCAATTGAATGAAGAGTTATGGAAAAACGACCTGTCCATCATTAACTGTTCCGATATCGACACGCAAACTTGGTCTGGGGCGATGGCCACCTCCACTCACGGCACGGGCCGAGAGCTACAAAGCATATCAAACCATGTGCAAAATACGCGTTTGGTTACCGCTGGCGGCGACACCATCGAATGCTCACGCGATAAAGACAGCGATCTATTCCACGCGTTGGGCTGTCATATTGGGGCGTTGGGTGTGGTTACTAAAGCACGCATCAAAACCGAGCCTGCTTATTATTTGAAAGAATACAGTTGGATGATGTCCGAACAAGAAGGCTTAGAAAGCTGCGAAGAGCTCAGCAAACAGCACCGTCATTACGAAATGTATGCCATTCCACACAGCGATTACATTTTGGGCATCACCACCGACAAAGTAGATAAAGCCGAAGTGCCAAATGAACCACCGGTGGAAAGCGGTGATGCGTATGAAGCCTTCCGCATGATGGCCAATTTAATCGACTACATGCCCTTTGCCCGTCGCTGGCTAGTGAACTATGGTGCTGGCACCGTAGAACCAGAAACTCGTTATGGATCTTCGCCTGAAATTTTTGGCAACCTGCGTGATATTCGTTTTAACGAAATGGAGTACACAGTGCCCGCCGAATACGGCCCCCAGTGTCTGCGCGAGATTTTAGCCAAAATCAAAAAAGACAACATTCCTGTTATATTTCCAATCGAAGCGCGCTATGTAAAGGCCGATGATCTTTGGCTAAGCCAATTCTATAAACGTGATGGCTTCTCGATCAGCTTGCACAACTTCCATGACAAGGATTACAAAAAATACTTCGCCGCCATTGAGCCTATTTTCTGGAAATACGAAGGTCGCCCACACTGGGGCAAGGTGCATAATCTTAGCGCGTTAAACTTTGCGGGCCGTTATGAGCGCTTTAACGATTTCTTAAAAATTCGTAAAGAGCTCGACCCACAAGGCCGTTTCATCAACGACCATCTGCGCAAAACCCTTGGGGTTTAGGCTTTACCTAGCCAGGTTTCTAACCGGCTGACCGCTTCTTGTAAGCGGTCAAGCTGAGTAGTAAACGCAAAGCGCACATGGGTATGCGCCTTATATTCGCCAAAATCTACGCCTGGGGTAAACGCCACCCCAGTTTGCTCTAATACCTGTTCGCACCAAGCCAAGCTATTTTGCGTAAATTCACTGGCGTCAGCGTAAATGTAAAAAGCGCCATCCGGTGCAATGGGCAGTTTAAATCCTAGCTTTGGCAAAGCTTCTAATAGATATTCACGCCGCTTGGCTAACTCCTGTCTTTGCTGCTCGAAGATTGCCATAGACTCAGGGCTAAACGCGGCTAAGGCAGCGTGCTGTGCCACAGTGGGCGGAGCTAAAAACACATTTTGCGCCAAGGTATCCAGCGCGCTCACCCAGTGTTCAGGCACCACCGCCCAACCTAAACGCCAGCCGGTCATACCAAAAAACTTAGAAAAACTATTCAACACCACGGCATCATCGGCCACGCTTAGTACCGTTTGCGCTGCGCTGGTGTAGTTAAGCCCTTGATAAATCTCATCGACCCACAGTTCACCGTTTTTATCGCGCACACATTGTGCCAAGTTGGCTAACTCAGGCAAAGACAAAACCGTGCCTGTAGGATTAGCAGGTGAGGCCACTAAAGCGGCTTTGGTGTTGGTCTGCCAATGCGCTGTTACCAGCTCTGGTGTTAATTGGTAGCGCTCTTGAATGCCCGCTGGCACAAGCTGCCTATGAGCTTCAAACAGACGCGCAAAATGGCGGTTGCAAGGGTAGCCTGGGTCAGCCAGCATCAGACCATCACCTGGGCTTAAACGCGTGGCACTGAGCAACAACAAAGCACCCGATGCACCAGGTGTCAGCACTATGCGCTTGGAACTTAAGTTCACTCCAAAGCGCTCTTGGTAATACTGAGCAATGCGCTCACGCAGTTGGGGCAAGCCAAGCGCTGGGGTGTAATGCGTTTTTCCTTGGCGCAAAGCGGCAATTCCGGCTTCAACAATGGGGGCCGCCGTAGGGAAGTCTGGCTCGCCAACTTCTAAGTGAATAACATCGAGGCCCTGCGCTTGCAGAGCTTGGGCCTTGGCCAAAATTGCCATAACTTGAAAAGGTTTGATTTCTTGGCTGCGTGCATTGCCGCCACTTACTACCGACATAAAATGAGGTTCACTGTAGAAAATAAAAAAGAGCGCTATTTTGACAGAGAAAGCGCATTCAGCAATAAAACCTTAGATTAATGGTTGGCTTTGTCGCGGTTCTCTGATAATTTCCCCGCCTTGGAATTTTAGGGCTTTGGGCTATCCTTTAGCGAACTAATTATTAAGGCGGTAACGCAA
>JBASZG010000038.1:0-7806 GCA_049277875.1 Venatoribacter sp. | reverse complement strand
TCTACTGCACCCGTTACGTCAGTGGTACGGAAGTAGAACTGTGGACGGTAGCCCTTGAAGAATGGCGTGTGACGACCACCTTCATCTTTGCCTAACACGTACACTTCAGATTGGAATTTGGTGTGTGGAGTGATTGAACCGGGTTTAGCCAATACTTGACCGCGTTCAACTTCGTCACGCTTGGTACCACGTAGTAGTACACCTACGTTTTCACCAGCACGGCCTTCGTCCAGAATCTTACGGAACATCTCAACACCAGTACAGGTGGTTTTGATGGTGTCTTTTAAGCCGATGATGGCAACTTCTTCACCAGTACGAACAATGCCGCGCTCAATACGACCAGTTACTACTGTACCACGACCTTGGATTGAGAATACGTCTTCGATGGGCATTAAGAATGCGCCGTCGATGGCACGTTCTGGATCTGGGATGTAGCTGTCTAGAGTTTCAACCAGTTTCTTAACGGCTGAGGTACCCATTTCGTTGTCGTCTTGGCCGTTTAGAGCCATTAGAGCAGAACCAGCGATGATTGGGGTGTCGTCGCCTGGGAAGTCGTATTCGCTTAACAGGTCACGCAGTTCCATTTCAACCAATTCTAACATTTCGTTGTATTCGTCTGAGCCAGCGCCACCGCAGTCTTCGGCTAGTAGGTCGGCTTTGTTTAGGAATACGACGATGTAAGGTACGCCTACTTGACGAGACAATAGGATGTGCTCACGAGTTTGTGGCATTGGGCCATCGGTTGCGCCACACACTAGGATAGCGCCGTCCATTTGAGCAGCACCGGTGATCATGTTTTTAACATAGTCAGCGTGCCCTGGGCAGTCTACGTGCGCGTAGTGACGGTTAGGTGATTCGTATTCTACGTGTGAGGTAGAAATGGTGATGCCGCGCTCACGCTCTTCTGGAGCGTTGTCGATACCGTCATAAGCTAGAACTTTACCGCCGCCCCATACTTGGTTACATACTACGGTTAATGCAGCAGTTAATGTGGTTTTACCATGGTCAACGTGACCGATGGTGCCTACGTTTACGTGGGTTTTGGAACGTTCGAATGTTTCCTTAGCCATGGCTCTTCTCTCTTAGATTATTTAAAACACAAAAAAGGCAGACCTTAGGCCCGCCTTTATAAATAAGTGGTGCTGATGCCCAGAATCGAACTGGGGACCTCATCCTTACCAAGGATGCGCTCTACCGACTGAGCCACATCAGCAAAATTCTTGGAGCGGGTAGCGGGAATCGAACCCGCATCATCAGCTTGGAAGGCTGAGGTTCTACCATTGTACCATACCCGCAAAATCCGCTTGGGTTACTACCCAACTAGTCGTTATTACGCCTAGTTTAAATATATTGGTGGTGAGGGCTGGATTCGAACCAGCGAAGCTCGCGCGTCAGATTTACAGTCTGATCCCTTTAGCCACTCGGGAACCTCACCAAAGTGGCGCGCATTATCGTGATAGCGCCCCACCCTGTCAACCCTTATATGAATTTTATTTATCACACCGACTAATTTGCCATTGCGCGTGCTCTTCACTGGCCATAATTCTTTTCTTTAAGCTGTCGCTAACACTGCCTTGCTTGGCCACCTGCACCCAATGTTCTCGTTTGGCACGAGTAAGTTCACGCAAGCGCACTGGAATATTAAGCTGGCGAATACGCTCTTGTAGTTGCACGGCGTTATTCTCATCCTGAAACAGGCCTGCCGAAAGCCCAAAGCGCAGACTACCTTCGGTTATCAAGTAGCTATCAATATGATTGCTCAGTAAGGTGTTGAGCATTTCTTTGCTTTGCGCTGGCGTTGCTTGCGGTGGCACATACAGCCAGTATTCTTTCACTTCGGCAATGGTTTCAATATTGCGAAAGCGACTGTTAAAACCAAGTGCGCGTGCACGCGCTTGTAGGTTCTGCGCATCGTCAACATTCTTGAAGGGGCCGACAACGTAACACAGGGTAGGGGCAACAAATAAGGGCTTGGCTTCTTTTAGAGGTAGCGGCTCTTTGACTTCACTAACCAGCAGCATTTGCGGCTGTTTTTCTTCGACATCGGCTACTTTATCGCTTGCACCAAGTAAAAATATGGCGGCAACAATAAGATTTATGACTATTAGACCGATAACAAGCCAGCGCATAGAGAATCCATACCATCAAAAATAAGATGAGGATAGTAATTGGTTTTTAGCTGGGTTGCTAACCATTCACCATCACCACCGCTAATAAATAATTCATAATCACTATATTCATCTTGCAATGAACGCACAAAGGCTAGGCGTTGACGTTGCAAGCCTGCCGTTACGCAACCTAGCGTATCTGAACCTAGGTTAATGGAGCTTAAAACGGCTTCGTTATGAAAAGCGCGAACCTTATCTGTGTTTTGAAATAAGGCTTGTTGTGCCATTTTTAACCCCGGTACGATATAGCCACCCAAGTGCTGGTTGCTGGCATCTAAGACATCCACGGTTAATGCGGTGCCAGCATCTACCACTAAAACACCGCCCGAAGAATGTTTTTTAGCCCCCAGCATGGCCAACCAGCGGTCAACCCCTAAGCGCTGAGGTTGAGCATAGCAATGTTTAAAGTCCATATAGGATAGTAAGGGCTGGGATAACCAGATTAGCTTATCGACGAAACGCCGAGCCAAAACTGCTTGCATATCTGCTTGTTCTTTTACACTAGCCACCAGCACTTTTTCGCAATCAGCCAAATCAACAGACGTAAGCCATGCGCTGCCATGTTCAGCCACGCCACTTTGCTGTATCACCGATGCTTGGCGCAACTGCCATTTTAAGCGCGTATTACCTATATCAATTAGAAGGACGGACACTCACTTCACCTGCATTAAATACTTCCATTCCACGAGTTGTTTGCAACATCAACTCGCCTTTACGATTCACACCCCTAACTAAACCAAGGGTTTCATGGGCAGCGGTGATGAGCCGAACCTCTTGGTTCATATAAATATCACGTTGCCACCAATATTCTTGAAATGGAGCAAAACCATAACGCTGAAATTCACTGACAGCGCTAAGGAGCTCATCCAGAACACGGGCCGCAACCTGATTGCGTGATAAGCCACTCACTAGCTGGTTCAATGCCACCCAAGGCTGTTCGATTTGGGCAGCCGCATGCTCATTTAATGAAAGGTTTAATCCTACACCAATCACCACTTGGCAATGACTGGCGTACTCTCCTGTTACCTCCAGCAAAATGCCGGCTAATTTTTTACCATTAGCATAAACATCGTTTGGCCACTTAAGCCCCACATTAGGCACACCCAATTTAACTAAGGCTTTCTCAACGGCTATGGCTGTAACCAAACTCAAGCCTTCCAACGAGCTAATGCCGCCCTGGAAAGTTGATAGCAGTGATAGGTAAATATTTTGCCCAAAGGGGCTTACCCATAAGCGCCCGCGTCGGCCTTTACCAGACACCTGTTTTTCAGCCAACACCGCGTAGCGCTGCCCCATATATTCACTGGCTTGGCGAAACAAATAGGTATTAGTAGAATCGACATCCAGCAGTACTTCTAGGCGATCCAAGCGCTGACTTAGATGCTGACGAATAAATTCAACGTCCAATAATTCTATTTTTTCTTGCAGGCGATAACCTCGCCCTTTGACGGATGAATAACCAATATCCAACTCATCTAATTTCTTTAATTGTTTCCACACAGCGGTGCGACTCACTCCAAGCAGCGCCCCTAGTTCCTCTCCTGAATGGAAGTTTCCATCCGCTAAAAGCGCTAATATTTGCTTCAGCATAACTGCTTTTTCCCTTAACTAGACGTTATTGCACCCTTGTCAGACACCTAGAAATACCACTATATTGGCAAGCCCTAACACTTTAGTTGAATAGACAACCTTCGGGCACAGCTTCTTTTAGAACTCAGTTTAAATCAGAATCAATCCATACTTATTACTAAATAACGCCATGTCAATGGCAAAAAATTCTAGCAATTTAGGTAATGAACACATTGATACCGTTCTTTAATCTGTGTATAAAACGCCCGTTTGAATTTATTGGTGGTACTTTTGCCAATTGTTTTCTAAATATAGGCATATTTGAATGGTGACAGATAAGGTTGATGTACTGCTTGTTGGCGGTGGTGTAATGAGCGCCACGCTCGGTACACTCATTAGCAAACTCAACCCAGACCTACGTTTTACAATGGTCGAGCGTTTAGAGCAAGTTGCTCGTGAAAGTTCAGACGGCTGGAATAATGCCGGCACTGGCCACGCTGGTTATTGTGAACTTAATTACACCCCAGAAAACGCCCAAAACGACGTTGATGTTGCGCGCGCGCTTACTATTAATTCAAATTTCGAAATTTCATTGCAACTATGGAGCTCTTTAGTTGCATCTGGCGACCTGCCTGCTCCTACTAACTTTATTCACCCAACCCCACACATTAGCTTTGTCTGGGGAGATCAAAATGTGGCTTTTTTGCGCCAGCGTTTTGCCAAGCTATCTACCCACCCACTCTTTAAAGAGATGCAATACAGCGAAGACCCAGCCACGCTTGCACAATGGATGCCTCTGGTTATGGCAGGTCGCAGCCAAGCACAACCGGTTGCAGCCACCCGTATTGCTCATGGCAGCGATGTTGACTTTGGTTCCTTAACTCGTCATTTAGTTGCATCACTACAAAATCAGCCTCAGTTTTCCTTATTACTCGGTCACGAAGTAATTGCGCTTAATCAGCAAAGCAATGGCCGTTGGCTGGTAGAGCTTAAAAACCATAAAGCCAACCACAGCCAGCGCATTGATGCAGGTTTTGTTTTTCTAGGTGCAGGTGGCGGCGCTCTGCCTCTGCTGCAAAAATCCAATATTCCCGAAAGCAAAGGCTATGGTGGCTTCCCTGTTTCAGGTCAATGGCTGGTTTGCACCGATGAAGCCATAGTCAAACGCCATCAAGCTAAGGTATACGGCAAAGCCGCCGTTGGCACTCCCCCTATGTCGGTGCCACATTTAGATACGCGCATCATCAATGGCAAACCGGCACTGCTGTTTGGCCCTTACGCGGGTTTCACCACTAAATTTTTAAAGACAGGTTCATTATTCGACCTAGTCAAATCGGTACGTCCTAGCAACCTCTTGCAAATAATGGATGTAGGAATGAACAACCTCGACCTCACCCGCTATTTAGTTGGCGAGGTTATGCAGTCACATGAAGCTAGAATTACTGCACTACGCCAGTATTTCCCTGAAGCCAAAAGCACCGACTGGTCTTTAGTGGGAGCTGGGCAACGTGTACAAATTATTAAAAAGGACACCAATGGTCGCGGAAGGCTTGAGTTTGGTACGGAGCTAGTTACCGCTCAGGATCAGTCTCTCGCGGCATTGTTGGGTG
Organism: Venatoribacter sp.; assembly: GCA_049277875.1. Taxonomy (GTDB): domain Bacteria; phylum Pseudomonadota; class Gammaproteobacteria; order Pseudomonadales; family Oceanobacteraceae; genus Venatoribacter. The sequence continues at coordinate 2,459 of JBASZG010000038.1, read as the reverse complement.
CCTCTCCCGGCGCATCAGTTGCGGCGCAAGCCATGATTGAGCTAATTGAGCGTTGTTTAGGCAAGCTCTTAGGGGAAGGTTGGCAAGGCCGCTTAAAGGCACTCGTGCCCTCGTATGGCGAATCGTTAATCGAAAACGCCGAATTATTAAATCGTATTCGCCCACTCACACTCAGCAAGCTTGGACTTGTTAGTGAGCCCAAATAACCAACTGGAGTTTAACTATGTTGATTGGCGTGCCTAAGGAAATCACTCCTGGGGAAAACCGCGTGGCTCTTATCCCTGCTGGGATTGCCGCCTTACAAAAAGCAGGCTTTGAAGTTGTCGTACAAGCCGGTGCTGGAGACAGCGCTCACATCAGTGATGATGAGTACCGTAACGCTGGTGCAAGCCTCGCCCCAAGCGCAGAGTCTTTGTACCAACAAGCCGACGTTGTTTTAAAAGTACGTCTACCACAGGCAGATGAAATTGCCCTTATAAAAGAAGGTACCACTCTAATTTGTTTGTTGGATGCTTGGTTTAACCTTGACACTGTTAAGCAGTTGGCAGAGAAAAAAGTTCGCTCTTTTGCTCTTGAATTTATTCCTCGCACCACACGCGCGCAAAGCATGGACGTTCTAAGCTCCATGGGCGCTCTGAGCGGCTACCGTGCCGTATTAAGCGGCGCGATGGAACTGCCACAGTATTTCCCCATGCTAATGACTGCCGCAGGCACCATTCACCCAGCTCGCGTATTTATTATTGGTGCAGGTGTTGCTGGTTTGATGGCTATTTCTACCGCACGCCGCATGGGTGCTGTGGTTGAAGCCTACGACACCCGCGTTGAAGTGCGTGAACAAGTAGAATCGTTAGGCGCGAAGTTCGTTGAGTTCGACTTACCTCAAGAAGAAGGCAAATCGGCTGGCGGCTATGCCACTCAAAAATCCGAAGAGTTTTACCGCAAACAGCGTGAACAAATGACCGCTAAAGTAGCGCAAGCCGACTTAGTCATTACTACCGCTGCAATTCCAGGTAAAAAATCACCACTGCTTATTACCAACGACATGCTTAAATGCATGAAAAAAGGCTCTGTTGTGGTTGACCTTGCTGCCGAACGTGGTGGTAACGTTGAAGGCACCTTAAGCAACAAAAAAGCGCATGTGGAAGGCGTAACCCTAATTGGCTACATCGACCATCCAAGCCGCGTGCCTGTTCACGCTTCTCAGTTGTTAACCAAAAACATCACCACCTTCTTCCTTAACATGGCTAAAGAAGGCCAGTTAAATATCAATATGGAAGACGACATCATCGCTGCCACCTTGGTTACTGAAGATGGCGAAGTTAAACACGCTGGCTTAAAAGCCGCCCTTACTCAGGAGTAAGACGCATGGAAATGTTCATTTTGAGCCTGACCATTTTCGTACTGGCGATTTTCGTCGGTGTGGAAATCATCAATAAAGTACCACCTACGCTACACACTCCATTAATGAGCGGTACTAACGCCATCTCTGGAATCGTCGTGGTGGGTGCCATCATCAGCTCTGGCGGTGGTGACCACGCAACTACCCTTTCAACCATTCTTGGGGTTTCTGCTATTGCATTAGCCACCATCAACATTGTGGCTGGTTTTATGGTAACCGACCGCATGTTAAGCATGTTTAAAAAGAAATAAGGTACCGCTTAAATGTTAACTCTTATTAACCTTGGTTATTTAGTTTCTGCTGTGCTGTTTATTTACGGCATCAAGGGGATGACCACCCCAAAAACTGCGGTACGCGGTAATAAAACCTCTGCTGTAGGTATGCTACTGGCCATTATTGTGGCCCTTATCGACCAAAACGTGGTGACCTATGAATACATCATCATCGGCTTACTGATTGGTGGCAGTATTGGTGCCATCATGGCCAAGCGCGTTGCCATGACCGACATGCCAGAAATGGTAGCGGCACTAAACGGTATTGGTGGTGGTGCTTCTTTATTAGTGGCAGCCGCCAACTATTTAGAAGTGCAAAAAGACGTGGCGCTGCACCCAGATAGCTTTGCCGCATTGGTAACCTACGATTGGTCTATTGCTTTAATTCTTTCTATTTTAATTGGCGCAGTGACCTTAACAGGCTCTTTTGTTGCCGTTGGCAAACTCAAAGGCAAAGTAGGCGATGCCAAACAAGTGGGTCTATACAAAGCCGTTGTTAAACTATGCTTCCTAGCTTTAATTGCTGGCACTGTCTACTTTACTGCGGTAAGCCAATTAAACTCAGATATGCTGATTTTAGGCATGATTGTTCTGTGCTTAATTCTTGGTATTTGCTTGGTCATGCCAATTGGCGGCGCCGACATGCCTGTAGTTGTATCCCTGCTTAACTCTTACTCTGGTCTAGCCGGTGCTGCTGCAGGTTTCGTACTAGGCAACAATGGCCTTATCATCACCGGTTCGCTGGTTGGCGCTTCAGGTATTATTCTGACCAGCATCATGTGTAAAGC